>NZ_JBMKJI010000022.1:0-85304 GCF_049237025.1 Enterobacter cloacae complex sp. SYL001
ATGGGACGCTGGCTTGCCGGAAGGATCATGAAAGAACTGGGTCTGGTGAGTTGTCAGCAGCCGACCCACCGATATAAACGTAGTGGCCATGAACACATCTCTATCCCAAATCGCCTTGAGCGACAGTTCGCAGTGACAGAGCCTAATCAGGTGTGGTGCGGCGATGTGACGTATATCTGGACAGGCAGGCGATGGGCTTACCTCGCCGTTGTTCTCGATCTGTTCGCCAGGAAACCGGTAGGCTGGGCAATGTCATTCTCACCGGACAGCAAGCTAACCATCAAAGCGCTGGAAATGGCGTGGGAAACCCGAGGTAAAACAGCAGGAGTGATGTTCCACAGTGATCAGGGTAGCCACTACACAAGCAGGCAGTTCCGGCAGTTATTGTGGCGTTACCGGATCAGGCAAAGTATGAGCCGACGCGGAAACTGCTGGGATAACAGCCCGATGGAACGCTTCTTCAGAAGTCTGAAAAACGAGTGGGTGCCAGTGACAGGCTATATAAACTTTAGCGAAGCTGCTCATGCGATCACAGACTATATCGTCGGGTATTACAGCTCGCTCAGGCCGCATGACTATAACGGTGGGTTACCGCCAAACGAATCGGAAAACCGATACTGGAAAAAATCTAAAGCCGTGGCCAGTTTTAGTTGACCACTACATTGGTTATAAATTGTCGCATTACCGATAAAGAAATCTCTCTGCGAAAACTGCGCCAGACTGAATCCGTTCTGGGTTTTATGCAGCTCAGGGGGAAGGGCGATGGGATTTGCCAGCTTGCCCCAAAACGCGGTGCAGGTGATTTTCCCCTTTTCAATAAACCCCACATCGGCGAAATAGAGACTACGCATCTTTAATTTTCGGTAGACGTTCAGACTGGCGCTATCGCATCCCTGCACGGTGGTATTTTTAAGCGTACTGGCGATATTTTGTGTTAACTCTTCGGAATAGCTTAAGAGCGTGTGGGAGATCTCCCTCTGCCGGTTCTTTTGCTGCTCAACGATAATGGCGTTAACCGCATACAGCGACAGGACGACCATTAGGGTTGAGATGATAGCAACGGCAATGGCCTTCTTCATTTTCCTGCTGTCCCGCCACGTCCTGAGGTGCAGGGATCTTAACACAGGTCATTAAAGCTACAAGTATGCGCGTTGAGCCCGCACGTGATTGAAAGGGAAGCCACCATGCCGACTCATTACATCTCAGAACCACTCAAACCGTGTCGAGAGCAGTAACAGTAGCGTACTGGCAGAAACAAGATTAAGGCAGATGACGAACTTGCTCGATACGTTCATGTTATCAGATTCACTTTGCTGTTCAGTAGCCACAGAGAATAGCGGTTCACCTCCTGGGAAAAAACGCCAGATTTTGGTGGGGTGAGGCAAAAAAAAGCCCACTAAAAGTGGGCAAGAAATACTGGAAGCAATGTGAGCAATGTCGTACTGAATACCTGAGTGATTTGCTCAACTATTCAGTAATGAGAAAGATAATCTTTCTCAGTAAAAGATGCAACCCCACGATGAGTGTGGAACGGCAATTTTTATTGCTCAGATTTTACTCAAACGAACCGTGTGATTCTTATCACAAATTTCCTTTCTCAGATCCTGTGCTATCCTTTTCTGTGTCGTTGATTTAATGACAAAAACCATACAGAGAGGAAAGCTATGGGAATTTTATCCTGGATTATCTTTGGGCTGATTGCGGGGATCCTGGCGAAGTGGATTATGCCGGGCAAAGATGGCGGCGGTTTCATCGTCACGATCGTTCTGGGGATTGTAGGTGCAGTCGTCGGTGGCTGGATCAGTACCCTGTTCGGCTTTGGCAGAGTTGATGGCTTCAACTTCGGCAGCTTTGTCGTCGCGGTGATTGGCGCGCTGGTTGTTCTGTTTATCTACAGAAAAATCAAAAGCTAAATCTGACCTGTGTTAAAAAAGGCTGCCTGAGGGCAGCCTTTTTACTTTGGGCGTTACCACCAGCCAAACTGCGTACCGGCGACGGCCACGATGGCGACAATCAGCATGATGAGGGTCGTTTTTCTCATTTATGCCCCCGGCGCGGCGTAACCGCCAAGGAAAAACCAGCCTAAAAACACGACTGCCGTGATAAAAATAACCACCGGAAAGAGGATCCCTATTCTCATGCCATCACCTGTTTGAGTTTGTATAAGGCCGTAGAGTGTACGGTTTTAATCTAACGCGACAAAGCCTGTTTTGTTTTTTCCTTTTTTATCCTGATACATCGCGAGGTCTGCGGTGCGCAGGGCACTATCTTCATCTGTGCAGTGAGGATCAACAATAACGACGCCATAGCTTGCACCGGGATAGAGAATAGTGACATTACCTAACCCATATTCACCCGCGATACGGCCGTTGAGGCGGGTTTTGATAGCGTTGACCTCTGTGCTGGCGTCGCCATCATCGCTGTGACTCAGGCTGGCAACCAGAAATTCATCGCCGCCGAGCCGGCCGATAATTTCGTCCTGCGTTTGCTGGTGAGTCAGTCGATTGCCGACCTGAACGAGGAACCGATCGCCCGCTTCATGACCGTACTGATCATTGATTCGCTTGAAATCATCGAGGTCAATAAAGGCAATCATGACGTTGCGGTTAAGATGGCGCGCCAGTGAGAACAGGGTGGTAAGGTTTTCAAAAATGGCGCGACGGTTCGGCAGGCCGGTAAGGGCGTCGGTGTAAGAGTGGGCAATGAGCGCCGCATTTGCTTCACGAAGCTGAAGCACAAGCGACTCTTTCTGAATGTACTGACCAATTAACCCGGCAAAGAGCCTGATCACCTGCTCGCCACGCTCGCTGAACTGTTTCTGTGCGGTGCTGGCAGCGCAAAGCGTGCCGTACAGAGAACCGTCAGCCAGGTGAACCGGCACGCTCATATAGGTTGTAATACCCAGTGCTTTTGCCGCTTCACACTCCGGCCAGCGGTCGGGCACCTCGTTACTGAACAAGGTGTCGCTATCCATGGCGCGCTTACAGAGCGTTTCGTCCCAGGGCACGCTGAACCCTTCCGGGATCTGCATTTGCTTGCTGTTACGGGCATATAAAATGTGCTGCAAACGCGCGTTGATATCGATTTTGGTCAGGTAGGTTGATTCCATATCCGTCACAATTTCCAGCATTTCCAGTAGCTGACGCACCAGACTGTCGAGAGATTGCTCGGTGGAGAGGGTTTCTGAAACACGGGCAAGAATGATATCTGACATGAGGCAGGTTGACTCCCATGCAGAAGACCTCTGTATCTGCATGTTATGCTGAAAATATAGACTCCGGTCATAGTAAAACATGAACTGGATTAATTTTATAGATTCTTCTGAAAGCGGATGAAGGAGAGGCTAAAAAAAAGCCCCGATGTTGAGATCGGGGCAAAACATCTTGATTACGGAATGATGTTCTCTGGTCAGAGTGAGAACAGACACCACTATAGGGATGAATCGTGCAGGTTTAATGGAGAAATCATGGAGAAAACGGCGATGACCCGTTACTCTGACGTTTTCAACACCCTGAAGGATCATGATAATGAAATATCTTCTCCTGGCGCTGGTTTTACCGCTGGCCGCATGCTCAACAAAGACACCTCCTCCCGATGCGCCTCAACCGCCGCACGCTATTGGTATGGCAAATCCGGCGTCAGTGTACTGTCTGGAGAAAGGGGGAGAGCAAATCCCTGTTCAAAGCCCGCAGGGTGTACGTACCGAGTGCAAATTGCCAGGCGGGGAAGTGATCGATGAATGGGATCTCTACCGCCGCGATCATCCGCAACCGACCAGATGACAACGGCAATAAAACTGCGATACACTTCTCTTTAGGATTATTCTTAGCCAGTTTCTGGCGGTACGTTTGCGAGAAGAAGTATGTTTCAGTTAAAACCGGGCAGCATGGCGATAATTGTGGGTGCGCGTACGACGGCGGGCCGTCGAAATATCGGTAAATCCGTGGAGCTGTTTGGCCTTTGTCAGCCGGGCCAGCGTTTTGTGAACCCGGTTAACGGCGTCATGACGCAATTACCTGATACATCAGCGCGTGCGCTGTGGCTGGTCACCGGTGATGTTTACGCCTTTGATAATCAGCACGGTTTTGCGTTTGTTCGCCCGGAACATTTGATGCCGCTTACTCCCGACGAGATGCCACACAACGTGGATGAGCTGGCAATCGGTTAATCACAGTTCACGCAGCCAGTCCGCCAGTACCCGCGCGTGATTCTGCTCCGTATTTTTCGCCCCATAGAGTAGCGTCACGGTCTGCTGTCGGGCGAGGGCCGCCAGGCGTTTGCCTTCATCCTGCTGCTGCGCCAGCTCTTTACGATAGGCTTCACTGAACGCGGTGAAATCGATCGTTTCACTGTGAAAGGCTTTCCGCAGTTCGCTGGACGGCGTTAGCGCTTTACACCACTCATCACAGGCGAGGTCGGTCTTTTTTATCCCTCGCGGCCAGAGTCTGTCTACCAGCACCCGGTAACCATCGTCTGACGTTGCCTGCTCATAGACGCGCTTACATTGAATCATCCGTTTTCCTCCTACCGTTCGACGTTCGGCAAGAACACTATAGCACCCGGCGTTTAACCACCCAATTTAAGGTATTGTGATAATTGCAAAAGATCGGTAGTCTGAGGTTCCTTATGTTATCTGAAAATCCTCCGGCATAAGGAATCTCTCATGGAACTCTCCCCGGTTAAAACGACGCTGCGCATTGCGCTGGTTGGTGATTACAATCCCGATGTTATTGCGCACCAGGCGATCCCGCTGGCGATTGACGACGCCGCTGCGGTTCTGGATCTCACCGCTGATTATGACTGGCTCGCCACGCCTGAGCTGACCAACCCCGAAGACCTGGTCGGGTACGATGCCATCTGGCTGGTACCGGCAAGCCCGTATAAAAACACCGAGGCGGCGTTTATTGCCGCGCGTTACGCGCGTGAAAACAGCATCCCTTTTCTCGGCACCTGCGGCGGGTTCCAGCATGCGCTGATTGAGTATGCCCGTAATGTGCTGGGTTGGCACGATGCAGGCCATGCCGAAACCGATACCGAGGGGAGGATGGTGATTGCGCCGCTGGCCTGCTCGCTGGTGGAAAAAACCGACGCGATTGAGCTGCGGAACAACACGCTGATTGCCAAAGCGTACGGCAAGCCGGAAATTCAGGAAGGTTATCACTGCAATTACGGCGTCTCGTCTGAGTTTGCCAGCCAGCTTGAGCGGGGCGACATGCGCGTAACGGGCTGGGACGAGCAGGGCGAGATCCGCGCGGCAGAGCTGCTGACCCATCCTTTCTTTGTCATCACCCTGTTCCAGCATGAGCGGGCTGCGCTTCAAGGGCGCCCGGTCGTGCTGGTGCAGGCCATGCTGCGGGCGGCGCAGGGATAAAAAAAGCAGACCGTCAGGTCTGCCTTGAATGTCAGCGGGGTGTGATCTCCCGGTCACGCCCGGCCAGCATGCCGCACAGGGCCATCACTACCGCAGCCAGCGCGCAGGCCAGCAGCGGAATGCGCCAGTCTCCGGCGGTATCGTGAATTTTCCCCATCAGCGGTGGGCCACAGGCCGCCAGCAGATAGCCAATCGACTGTGCCATGCCGGAGAGCGCGGCGGCCTGATGGGCCGAGCTGGCCCGCAGTCCGATAAACGTCAGGCCGAGGATCATGGTGGCGCCGGATCCAAAGCCAAACACCAGCGTCCAGACGACGGCCAGCCCCGGCGCGAACCAGAACCCGGCCGCACTGACGGCGCACATCAGAGCGACAAGCCCGGCTATGCCACGCTGATCGTTAAGACGGTGCAGGATCAGCGGAATGGCGAGACCGGGAACAGCGGTTGCCAGCTGGAGAAGTCCGTGCATGGAGCCAGCCTGCGTTTCGCTGTAGCCGTGGCTAAGTAAAATCGCGGGTAACCAGCCGATAATGACGTAGTAAATCAGCGAGTTAATGCCCAGAAAAAGCGTCACCTGCCAGGCGAGTGCGGAGCGCCAGATTGCCCGATTGTGCAACGCGCCCGCGCCGGTCAGGGTGGCGGCCGGCCTCTGGCGCCATTGCGGTAACCACAGCAGCAGCGCCACCAGCGGGAAGAACATCAGCATCAACAGCGCCCCGTGCCAGCCAGCATTCCCCAGCGACAGCGGGACGATCAGCGCCGACCCTGCGGCAGCGGCGGCCCCCATCGTCAGCGAATAAGCCCCCGTCAGTTTTGCGACCTGGCCCGGAAAATCACGTTTGATTAATCCGGGTAACAGGACATTGCCCAGCGCAATCCCACAGCCCACGATCGCCGTACCGATAAACAGCAGCGAGGCCGACGGCAGCGAACGTACGCCAATCCCGATGCAAATCAGCAGCAGAGCGATAAAAAGGCTGCGCTCCATGCCCAGGCGCCGGGCGACGCCTGCGGCAAGGGGAGAGATAAAGGCGAAGGCCAGCAGAGGCAGCGTTGTGAGCAGGCCGGTTTGCGCCGTGCTTAAGCCATAGTCCTGTCGGATGGTGTCGAGCAGGGGGGCGACCCCGGTAAAGGTGACGCGCAGCGTCGTGGCGATCATCAGGATGCCTGCAACCAGCAGCGCGCCCTGTTTCCCGGAAGGATGAATAGCAGTAGTCATTATTGTCTCTTACGTTCAGGCGAGCGCATACCATACCGATTTAAGTCGTGGTTGAAATCAGGCTAAAATGACAGTTTATCGCTAATATCGGACAACTTTATGTATGGACTGGGACTCGACGGCTACGATCCCGATAGCCAGCACGACGCGGCGGTGGCCTTCCGCATCCGCGTGGTGGCACAAGAACAGTACATTCCGCTGCATCAGCACCGCAAAGGGCAGCTGATTATGGCGCTGGGAGGAGCGATCACCTGTGAAGTAGAGAACGCGATGCTGATGGTGCCGCCCCAGTATGCGGTGTGGATACCGGGTCAAACGCCGCACAGCAACAAGGCGACGCCCGGCGCGCAGCTCTGCCTGCTGTTTATTGAACCCGGTGCGCTCGAATTACCGACGCGTACCTGTACGTTGAAAATATCGCCCCTGGTGCGGGAGCTGGTGCTGGCGCTCGCGGACAGGTCACAGGAGGAACTGCCTCTTCCCGCTACCGGAAGGCTGGTTGACGTCCTGTTTGATGAACTGCCCCTGCAACCGCAGGAGCATCTCCAGCTGCCGGTATCTCCGCATCCGAAAATTCGTCTGATGAGTGAGACCATGGCAAACGAACCTGCCGCCTGGCAGACGCTGGCGCAGTGGGCCAGCCACTTTGCCATGAGCGAGCGCAATCTGGCGCGACTGGTGGTGAAAGAGACCGGCTTAAGCTTTCGCCGCTGGCGACACCAGCTCCAGCTGATTGTCGCATTGCAGTTTTTGATCGGCGGAAAGTCGGTCCAGCAGGCGGCGCAGGCGCTGGGGTATGACTCCACCACCGCCTTTATCACCATGTTCAAGAAAGGACTGGGACAGACGCCCGCCCGCTATATCGCCAGCCTGACTACGACTTCCCGATAAACAGCGAAACCAGTCCGGCAGCAATCAGCGGGCCAACCGGCACGCCACGAAATAGCGCCACGCCTAACACGGTGCCCACCAGCAGCCCGGCCACCAGAGAAGGCTGGCTGCTCATCAGCGTCACGCCGCGCCCGCCAAGCCATGAGACAAAAACGCCCACTGCAATCGCCACCAGCGATTTCCAGTTCACAAAGGAGTGCAGCAGCGTTGAGGCCGGTAGCGTTCCGCTGGCAATCGGGGCCATCACACCGATGGTCAAAATAATGATCCCGATGGTAAGCCCCTGTTTTTCTATCCACGGGAAGAAGGTGTTCAACGGTGTGACGCGAACGATGATCAGGACCAGAATGGAAATCGCGACGGTGGTATTGTGGCTGACAAAACCCAGAGCAGCCAGGGCCAGAAGTATGAGTAGTGTAGGGTCGAACATGACGGGATCCTTGCCAAAAATAGTAAGCCTGCTTACTTTACGCTCAAACGCGACGGCAGGCAGGCTTTACTGAAAAAATTGTCTATCTTTGGGCACTTGCCTGACGTCAGTCCACCAGTTGCTGGATAAGCGGACTCCCTTCGCGGATAAACACCGGGATGGTTTCCAGCGCCGCAGGCACCCGGATATGCTCCCCACCGGCGTAGCGCTCACCGTTGAGGGCGATCCAGCTATTGCCCGTCGGCAGCCAGACATCGCGCTCACGCTGACCGGCCTGCATAACCGGCGCCACCAGAAGATCTTCACCAAACAGATACTGATCTTCACACGCCCAGCTCTGCTTATCCTTCGGATAGTGCCAGAACAGCGGACGCATGAGCGGGTCTCCGTGCAGATGAGCCTGCCGGTACAACGCGTCAATATACGGGCGCAGGGTTTCGCGCACGGTAAGCCAGTGCTGCATGATGGCGTAATTCTCTTCTCCGTAACTCCACAGCTCATTAGGCGAACCGCTGTTACACTGAGGAATACCGTCACGGTAGCGCTCCGGAGGTTGGATCTGCGGTTCGCGATAGCCGTGCATGCGCAGTACCGGTGTAAACACCGCCCACTGGAACCAACGGATCAGCAATTCATGGAATGCCGGGTCGTTAACGTTCCCTCCCTGGAAGCCGCCGATATCGGTCGTCCACCATGGGATCCCCGCCAGCCCCATATTCAGTCCTGCGGCGAGTTGATTGCGAAAAGCATGGAACGAGGAGTGGACATCACCCGACCACGCCAGCACGCCGAAGCGTTGGCTGCCAGCCCAGGCGCAGCGTACCAGGTTAACAATGTCGGTTTCGCCGTTTGCCTGGAGCCCATCGTAAAAGCCCTGCGCAAAGTCACGCGGGTAGCGATTGCCCACTTCCAGTACCGGACCGGCGTGGTAGCGATAGTTGTCAAAATCATAGGCGCGGTATTCCGGCTCCGCTTCGTCCAGCCAGAACAGCTTAATGCCCATGTCGTAGTAATTTTTCTTCACCGTATCCCAGACGAATTTCCGCGCCTCAGGATGGGTCGCATCAAAGAAGGTGGTATTGCCCATAAAATCGAGGTTGACCTGCACGCCGCGCTCACTGCTGACAAGCCAGCCTTTGGCTTTCATCAGCGGGTAGAGGGGGCTGCGCGCCTCTACCGTTGGCCACACCGACACCATCAGCGCAATACCCATTTCGCGCAGCTCGTCGACCATGCCTTCAGGATCGGGCCAGTCTACGGGGTCGAAGCACCAGGTGCCCTGATTCGGCCAGTGGAAAAAGTCGATGACCATCACCGACAGCGGCAGATTACGGCGGTGATACTCCCGCGCAACCTCCAGCACCTCCTGCTGGGTGCGGTATCGCAATTTGCACTGCCACAGCCCGCTGATAAACGCCGGGGCGGGGGGCGGAGTACCGGTGGCTTTCACGTACTGGCGGGTGATATCCGCCACCGTGTCAGCGGCGGTGATCCAGTAGTCCATCTCTCCTGTGACGCGGGCGCGCCATTCCATCTGATTTTTTGCAAAGCTGGCTTCACCAATCGCCGGGTTGTTCCACAGCAGGCCATAGCCAAGGCTGGACTGCATAAAGGGCACGCTGGCCTGGGAGTTGCGCTGAGCCAGCTCCAGCGTACAGCCTTTCAGATCCAGCCACGGCTGTTGATACTGACCCATGCCATAGATGCGTTCATCCGGACGCGATTCAAACCGGACGGTGAGCTGATATTTGCCGCCCATCAGCGGTTTAAATTCGCGGCCATCCAGCTTCAGGGCGCTGACATATTTATCCTGACTCTTCTCGCTGGCACCGATACCCACCGTTGAACGCTGGCGCCACATCTCCTCCAGCAGCAGTTCGCCGCGCTGATTGTAGAAAGCCAGCTGACCTTTAAGGTTCAGGGTCGCGGTAATATTGCCGTTGCGCAGCGTCAGGCTTTCCGCTTCGGCGACAATCTCGGCCTGGCAAGGGGCGGCGGGTAACAGTGCCTGTAAGGCGTCATCAAATGCCGGGGAGCAGGTGGCCCTGACGCGAAGACTGTTTTCTCCCCAGGGTTCGATGCGCAGGATCTGGCGTTCAAAACGCCATTCGATACAGTTGGAATGTTGAATCAGCTCACTCATGGATAATGCGTCCTTCTAAACAGGGTGTTTGGCGAGATGGATGGATTGCATTGTGCTGTCGTCGAGCTTGTACCAGCGCAGCGTGGCAAACGCGCAGAGCGACAAGATGCCAGGTACGACGGTGAAGAGGGCGATGATGCAGTACATGGCCGTGGTAGTTTGTTCCGGGGCATTGGCAACATAGCCGCTTAAGCCCAGCGTCCAGCCAACAATCGCGCCGCTGATCGCCATCCCCAGCTTGAGTACGGCGAGGAAGGTGGAGAAGATCACGCCGTCCATGCGTTTGCCCTGTTTCCATTCGCCGTAATCGGCGACATCCGCCATCATCACCCACATTAGCGTGGTGGTGGCCTGGTAAAGAGTGGAGACGATAAACGTCATGGGCACCAGAATAAGCACCGACTTAGGCGCAAAGAACAGGGCGATGCTGAGTACCCCCGCCAGTACGGAACAATATCCAAACATCTGCACTTTGCTGACGTTCTGCGTCAGACGTTTGGCCAGCGCGCTGCCTGCGGCTTTCCCGAGAATATGCGCCCCGAGCATCCACATAAAATAGCTTGCGCTACCGAGATAATAAGTGACGAAATACATCATTGCGCCAAGGCGAATAACGCCAAAACCAATATTGGTTAATACCAGGACGGCGACAACTCGCCATTGGTCGTTTCGTAATAAATCCCGTAGTTCCGCAAGATAATTATTGTGGGTGGCGGGAGCCTTAATACGTTCACGCGTATTGGCGAAGCAGATCCAGAACATGATCACCGCGACGGTCGCCATAATGGCCATCGCCCAGCGGTAGCCCAGTAATTTATCGTCGCCGCCTAAAAACTCTGCCAGCGGCATCATAAAGAATGTCGACAACGCGCCACCCAGCGTGGCAAGGAAAAAGCGATAAGACTGAAGGGAAATTCGCGCATCGTTGTCGGGCGTAATTACCGCGCCCATGGAGCAATAGGGAATATTGATTGCGGTATACATCAGCATCATCAGGGTATAGCTGACGGTGGCGAAAATCATTTTACCGTGCAGGTCGAGCGACGCCGGCACGGCGTAGGTCAGCAGACAGCTTGCGCCAAAGGGCAGCGCCAGCCACAGCATCCAGGGGCGGAATTTTCCCCAGCGGGTACGCGTCCTGTCTGCGATATAGCCCATCGCCGGATCAATTATGGCATCGGCGGTTCTCGCCAGAAGAAACATAGTGCCCACGAATGCGGCAGGTAACCCCACCACGTCCGTATAGTAAAACGTCAGAAAAATAATGACGTTATCCAGCCCAATATGGCTCGCCATATCGCCTAACCCATAACTGATTTTTTCTTTACGGGTAATTATCTCGGTCATTGTATTCACCTTGCCAGTGTAAGGTTTATTTATGAGGTGCTCCGTAAACAAGGTTAACCATCATGAAAAGGTTAACAATTGCGAGATCTGGCATCGGGGTTACGTAAATTTCTTTTCGTGATACCGGTAACAAATAAAGTATTTAAACAGTGACTTTATACGGGGGAGGGGAGTTAACAGCGAATCGTTTCAGCGAAAAATTGTCATTTCGCGGACGCGTCATTGTCATTTAACTGTCATTTTGCGGGAGTAAAAAAAAGGGAAATGGGCAAGGCAGAGGGCATCATGAACGATCCTATGTTTGTCGAAACGCTGATTATCTCCTCATCGTTTTTTATCATCGCGATTATTTTGATTACTTCTGTGCTGCTGCTGGAAAACGGCTGACCGTTAGCCAGCCTCTGTATTTATTGTTTACGGAACGACACCAGTTCAGGACGGGCGATACGCAGATAGTCCTGGGTATCCATAATCACCGATTTTTCCAGCAGACCGGCGTTAAAGGCGATCTCGTCAAAGCGCTCAAACAGCAGCGGATCGGCGACCAGCGTCAGATCCGGGTGAAAGCTGAAGGGGGGAATGGCGCCGAAAACGCAGCCGGTAAGCGCATCCACTTCGGCCGGACTGGCGAGAGATGCCTTAAGCCCTCCGAAATGGCTGGCCAGCAGGCTCAGATCGGCCTGCCGATCGGCGGCGAGGATTGCCAGAATATGTTTCTTAACGCCGTTGCCTTTTACCTTACAGACCAGCGCTTTTGCTCCCTGGCGGAGATCGGTCCCGCGAATTTCACTGACCGCTTCGCATTTCCCTACGGCCTCATGCGCCACCACACGAAAGTGCGCCTCCTGCTCGGTTAATAAGCTGATTAGCTGCTGATGGGTTGTCGTCCCGGTCACGTCATCAGACATAACGATTTCACTTGTGATTAGCCAATACGTAGCTTGCTACATTAGCACGGGAGGGAGAGGGCTGAAAGAAAACAGCCAGCGGGAGCGCTGGCTGTTGATTCATGCATTGCTGGTGGAAGACTGTTTCTGGAACAGTTCCCGGAAGACCGGATAGATGTCATCCTGGTCACGAATGTGCTGCATCGCAAAGTTATCGAACATCGCTTGCAGATGCTCATACTCACGCCACAGCGTCTGGTGGGCGCGACGGGTAATTTCAATGTAACTGTAGTAGCGCACCACCGGCAGGATCTTCTTCGCCAGAATTTCATGACACAGGGGCGAGTCATCCGCCCAGTTATCGCCATCCGATGCCTGGGCGGCGTAGATGTTCCACTGCGCCGGGTCGTAGCGCTCCTTTACCACCTCATCCATCAGCTTCAGGGCGCTCGACACGATGGTGCCACCGGTCTCCTGCGAGTAGAAAAACTCATGCTCATCCACCTCCTTCGCCTGAGTGTGATGGCGGATGTAGACCACCTCCACGTTCTTATACGTTCTGCTCAGGAACAGATAGAGCAGAATATAAAAACGCTTAGCCATATCCTTGGTGGCCTGATCCATTGAACCTGACACGTCCATCAGGCAGAACATCACCGCCTGGCTGGAAGGCTCCGGACATTTTTCGTAGTTCTTGTAGCGCAGGTCGAACGTGTCGATAAACGGTACCCGGTCGATCTTCGCCCGCAGTTCGGCGATCTCTTTTCGCAGGCGCTCCTCTTCCAGTAGTTGCGCCGGTTCGGTGTTTTCCACCACTTTCAGGCTGGTTTCCAGCTCGCGCAGTTCGCGCCGTTTGCCTGCCGTCATCGCCGTGCGTCGCGCCAGCGAGTTTTGCAGTGAACGCACCACGCTGATGTTGGCGGGCACCCCGTTTGCGGTATAACCCGCGCGATGGGTTTTGTATTCGTTGAGCTGACGGTGCTGATTCTTTCTCAGATTCGGCAGGGCCAGATCCTCAAACAGCAGGTCGAGATATTCGTCTTTTGAAATCTGAAAGACGAACTCATCCTGGCCTTCACCGTCCTGGCTGGCCTGTCCCTGACCGCTGCCAGAACCGCCGCCTCCGCCTTGTGGCCGCTCGATTCTGTCATTCTGGACGAAGTGGTCATTACCTGGGTGCACGCGATGGCGAAGACCGCCACGCCCCTGATGAAACATCGGTTCGCTGATGTCATCGTTGGGAATGGAGACGGATTCGCCGCTGTCGACGTCGGTCACCGAGCGTTTGTTGATGGCCTCGGAGATCGACTGTTTAATTTGCGCTTTATAACGGCGCAAGAAGCGCTGGCGATTCACCGTGCTCTTGTTTTTGCCGTTAAGACGCCGGTCAATAAACCAGGTCATATATCCCCCGTACTGCATTTGCCAACTTGCAGCGTCCGTAAGTGCCGGACATTTTGTTGGCCCGGTAAGCGCGTTACCGGGCACTTGTTTTAAGACGATTTACGCACGCGCAGATACCATTCACAAAGCAGGCGGACCTGTTTGCGCGTATAGCCTTTTTCCATCATACGGTCGACAAAATCGTCGTGCTTTTTCTGCTCGTCGGTTGAGGTTTTGGCGTTGAACGAGATAACCGGCAACAGCTCTTCCGTGTTAGAGAACATTTTCTTCTCTATAACCGTGCGCAGTTTTTCGTAGCTGGTCCAGTTTGGATTACGGCCGTTGTTATGCGCTCTGGCGCGCAGCACGAAGTTCACAATCTCGTTTCGGAAGTCTTTCGGGTTGCTGATCCCGGCCGGTTTCTCAATTTTTTCCAGCTCTGCGTTCAGGGATTCACGGTCAAACAGCTGGCCGGTATCCGGGTCGCGGTACTCCTGATCCTGGATCCAGAAGTCAGCGTAGGTGACGTACCGATCGAAAATGTTCTGGCCGTATTCGGAATAGGATTCCAGGTAGGCGGTCTGGATCTCTTTGCCGATAAACTCGGCGTATTTCGGGATCAGGTAGCCTTTCAGGAACTCCAGGTAGCGTTCAGCCTGCTCCTGTGGGAACTGTTCACGTTCAATTTGCTGTTCCAGCACGTAGAACAGATGAACCGGGTTGGCGGCCACCTCCGCGTGGTCGAAGTTAAAGACGCGGGAGAGGATCTTAAACGCGAAACGCGTCGACAAACCGTTCATCCCTTCGTCGACCCCGGCGTAATCGCGGTATTCCTGGTACGATTTGGCTTTCGGGTCGGTATCCTTCAGGCTTTCGCCGTCATACACGCGCATTTTGGAGTAAATGCTGGAGTTTTCCGGCTCTTTCAGGCGCGACAGAATCGAGAAGCGCGACAGCGTTTCCAGCGTTCCCGGTGCGCAAGGGGCATGGACCAGCTCACTGTGGTTGAGCAGTTTTTCGTAAATCTTGATCTCCTCGGAGATCCGCAGGCAATAAGGCACTTTGACGATGTACACGCGGTCAAGGAACGCCTCATTGTTTTTGTTGTTACGGAAGGTCACCCATTCAGATTCGTTCGAGTGGGCGAGGATAATCCCGTTAAACGGCAGGGCGGAAATACCTTCCGTCCCGTTGTAGTTCCCCTCCTGGGTGGCGGTCAGCAGCGGATGCAGCACTTTGATCGGTGCTTTAAACATCTCGACGAATTCCATAATCCCCTGGTTGGCGCGGCACAGCGCACCGGAATAGCCATAGGCATCCGGGTCGTTTTGCGCGTGATGTTCCAGCTTACGGATGTCGACTTTACCCACCAGCGCCGAGATGTCCTGGTTGTTCTCGTCACCGGGTTCAGTTTTAGCAATGGCGATCTGCTCGAGGATAGACGGCCACACTTTCACGACGCGGAATTTGGTGATGTCCCCACCAAACTCGTGCAGGCGTTTTGCCGCCCACGGCGACATGATCGTACCGAGATAGCGATGCGGAATGCCAAACTCTTTTTCCAGAATTTGCGCATCCTCTTGCGGATTAAACAGGCACAGCGGATGGTCATTGACCGGGCTGCGCTCGCCGTTGGCGCTCAGCACATAGATCGGCACGCGCTGCATCAGCGCTTTCAGCCGTTCAGCCAGGGAGGATTTACCCCCGCCGACGGGACCCAGCAGGTAAAGGATCTGTTTCTTCTCTTCCAGCCCCTGAGCGGCATGCTTCAGGTAGGAGACGATCTGCTCAATGGCATCTTCCATACCATAGAACTCTTCAAACGCCGGGTATCGGGCGACTACCCGATTCGAAAAAAGACGGGAAAGCCGTGGCTCCAGGGCAGTATCAACCATGTTTGGCTCACCGATAGCCATCAATAGCCGTTCTGCCGCATTGGCATAGGCACTGCGATCTTGCCGACAAATGGTAAGAAACTCCTGCAGTGTGAACTCTTCGTCCTTGGCAGCTTCGTAGCGCTGGCGATAGTGATCGAATATATTCATGGCATGCCGTCCTTTCGTTTTTTAGCACAGGATAAGAGCCGTTCGTATGAGTAGTGGAGGCTCCCGGAAGAGAATCTTTCGCACCTCACTGCCAGAGCAGCAACCTGTGTGCCAGGTCGAAGGCTATGAACCGCAGGGTGTTCAGCAAAACCTCTTCTTAAATTAAAGCGTAGATGGCAATTGCAAAACTTGCATACGGATAAAATCTACTTTCAATGACATATCAATAACTCATCCAAAAATTTCCACTGCGATTATAAGCGAAAAGGGGGTTTTTCATTTATCGGTCACATAAATGAAAGCGGGATGTCATCTGAAAAATGAAAAATAACGGGTTAATCAAATGGATTCGCGCGCAAAAAATTTTGGGATGTACGGGAATGGCGGTTACACTTCACCCGCTGATTATTTGACTACAGGAAAGAATGGATTGTGACCAAACTCAAACTTCTGGCATTGGGCATCCTTGCCGCTACCGCAGCGAGCACCGTACAGGCTGAGAGCCAGTGGACTGTTGGCGCGGGTGCTGGCGTGATCAACAGCCCGTACAAGCAGTATGACCGCGACGTTTATCCTGTCCCCGTTGTCACCTATGAAGGCGATAACTTCTGGTTCCGTGGATTGGGCGGCGGCTACTATCTGTGGAACGATACGGCCGATAAGCTCTCCATCATGGCCTATTACGACCCAACGTACTTTAAACCAGGCGACAGCGACAGCAATGCGCTTCGTCAGCTGGACAAGCGCAGAAGCTCGCTGATGGCGGGGCTTTCATATGTGCATAACACCCAGTATGGCTTCCTGCGCACGGCGCTGGCGGGCGATACCCTGGACAACAGCAATGGCTTCATCTGGGATCTGGCGTGGCTTTATCGCTATACCAACGGCGCGGTGACCCTGACGCCGGGTATCGGTGTGCAGTACAGCAGCGAGAATTACAATGACTACTACTATGGCGTGTCTAAGGCTGAGTCTCGCCGCAGTGGTCTGAAGAGCTACAGCGCTGATGATGGCTGGGATCCGTACCTGGAACTCACCGCCTCGTATAACTTCCTCGGTGACTGGAACGTGTACGGTACTGGCCGTTATACCCGTCTGAGCGACGAAGTGAAGGACAGTCCGATGGTCGACAAGTCCTGGTCCGGCATCTTCTCCGTGGGTGTGACCTACAAGTTCTGACCAGAACGTGATGTATTAAAACGGGGCGCTTGCGCCCCGTTTGTTTTTTATGGTGCCTGATAAATATTAGCGCTTCACAATCTTGATCGTCTGGCCTAAGCGGGACGGTTTTTCTTCGCTGGTTTTCTGCGGGGCGGTCACGCACGCGGTTTCCACACACACGAAGGTCTTGTAACCGTCATCCGGGATATCTGCCATGCTGACGGAAAGGGCAGGGCCCGGGTTCCAGCCCACCACGTTGCTATGGTGGTGGTGAACCACGTCAATGCCGCGGTTCAACGCGCTGTCGTGGATGACGCTACAGGCTTCCGGGTGCAGATACACGCGGTCGGTACGGTCCGGGAAGCTCTGAACGCCGTCGTCCAGCCTGCCTTCTTTCGCGTTGTCCACTTTGTCGATAAAGGTATCGCCAAGTCCGCTCACCTTAACGGCCTGAATGTCGCCTACGTTGAAATAGGTGTGCAGGGCGGACGTTGTTTCGAATACGCCGTGCGCTTCCAGTTCAATCTCGCAGGTTTTACCCAGCTTGAAGCGGGCATAGAGGGTGAATTCATGTGGCCACAGGGCGCGCGTTTCATCATTTGCCTGAAGTTCAAAGGTCAACACCGCACCGTTATCATCTTCGTTGTGGGCTTTCAGCGTCCACTGCTGGTTACGGGCGAAACCGTGAGACGGCAATCCCTGCTGCGCTGACGGACCAAACCATGGCCAGCAGATCGGTACGCCGCCACGGATCGCCGCCCCTTTTTTGAACGAGGTGGCCTCGCTCAGCCACAGGCCTTCTTCTTCGCCTTCTGGTTTCCAGGAGAGCAGGTGGGCGCCATTGAGCGCTACGGAGGCTTTAACGCGCGGATGATCGACGACGATGATATCGGCGCCGTCAATCTGACGGCGGGAGAGCACAGGGGTAAGTTGTTCGACTACCGGAAGTGCAAAAATTTTATTAATCATTAAGCAATCCTCTGTCTAAAAACAATAAAAAAGGCGACCGAAGTCGCCTTTTAGGATCAAGCACTCATCTCAACTTATTTGGAGATGTGAGCGATCAGGTCCAGTACTTTGTTAGAGTAGCCAGTTTCGTTGTCGTACCAGGAAACCAGTTTCACGAAGTTGTCGTTCAGTGCGATACCTGCTTTAGCATCGAACATGGAAGTGCACACTTCGCCGTTGAAATCGGTAGAAACAACGTCGTCTTCGGTGTAACCCAGAACGCCTTTCATTGGGCCTTCGGAAGCAGCTTTGATTGCTTTCTTAATTTCTTCGTAAGAAGCAGCTTTTTCCAGACGAACGGTCAGGTCAACAACGGATACGTTAGGAGTTGGAACGCGGAACGCCATACCAGTCAGTTTGCCATTCAGTTCTGGCAGTACTTTACCTACTGCTTTAGCAGCACCGGTAGAAGATGGGATGATGTTCTGAGCCGCGCCACGGCCGCCGCGCCAGTCTTTGTGAGACGGGCCATCAACGGTTTTCTGAGTAGCGGTGGTAGCGTGAACGGTAGTCATCAGACCTTCGATGATGCCGAAGTTGTCGTTGATAACTTTAGCCAGCGGTGCCAGGCAGTTGGTGGTGCAGGATGCGTTGGAAACGATGTCCTGGCCAGCGTAAGTTTCGAAGTTTGCACCGCGAACGAACATTGGGGTGTTGTCTTTGGAAGGACCAGTCAGAACAACTTTCTTCGCACCCGCAGTGATGTGTTTACGTGCAGTTTCGTCGGTCAGGAAGATACCGGTAGCTTCAGCTACAACGTCAACACCGATTTCGTTCCATTTCAGGTTAGCTGGGTCTTTCTCAGCAGTAACGCGGATGGTTTTGCCGTTAACAACCAGGTGGCCGTCTTTCACTTCAACGGTGCCGTCGAAACGACCGTGAGTTGAGTCGTACTTCAGCATGTACGCCATGTATTCAGCGTCCAGGAGATCGTTGATACCAACGATTTCGATGTCAGAACGTTTCTGAGCAGCACGGAAAACAATACGGCCGATACGGCCAAAACCGTTGATACCTACTTTGATAGTCATATATTCCACCAGCTATTTGTTAGTGAATAAAAGGTTGCCTGTAAAATTACAAAAACCTTACGCAGCGTCAAGCGGAATCGTGTCAATCATTGCGACAAATCAATCCTGTGACTAACGTTTGTGCGACTGACTCGCCTCACTTTCCCTTTGAGCTAGCAACCACATGGGGGCTGCGCCCGGAATTTTAAAGGCCTCGCAGGATTAAAATGTGAAATTGATCACAATTGCCTGACCGCCTTTTCGCGACACATAAGTTTAGATCAAAAGTGCACGCGCGGGTGTTAATGTTTTGTTAGAATCTGGGTTAAAAGATGTCTGTTTCAACAGCGAGATGTAAGCATATGTCGAACCAACATAACCCCGACGATTTGAAAAAAAACCTTACAGAGATGCAGTTTTACGTAACGCAAAATCACGGCACGGAACCGCCGTTTACCGGGCGTTTGCTGCACAATAAACGGGAAGGCGTCTACCATTGCCTGGTGTGTGATGCACCGCTGTTTAACTCCCAGACTAAGTACGATTCTGGCTGCGGCTGGCCAAGCTTTTACGAGCCTGTCAGCGATGATGCGATCCGCTATCTGACGGACTCCTCGCACGGCATGGTGCGCACCGAAATTCGTTGTGGGAATTGCGACGCCCATCTCGGGCATGTCTTCCCGGATGGCCCGCAGCCGACGGGGGAGCGTTTCTGCGTAAATTCGGCTTCGATGAGCTTTACCGATGACGAAAACGGCGACCAGACCAAGGGTTGAAAAAACGATTCAGCAAATTATTCCTTTGAAAGGGAGAGATCGTGAATATTGATGACATGATTGCAGGCATGACCCCGGAGGTTTATCAGCGCCTGGTGACGGCCGTTGAGCTGGGAAAATGGCCGGACGGTGTGGCGCTCACATCTGAGCAAAAAGAGAACAGCTTGCAGCTGGTGATGCTGTGGCAGGCGCGTCACAATATCAACGCCCAGCACATGACCATCGACACTAACGGTCAGATGGTGATGAAAAGTAAGCGCGAACTGAAAGAAGACTTCGGCATCACGCCGAAGCCGATTGCAACCTTCAAATAAATCTCCCATGTAGGCCGGGTAAGGCGAAGCCGCCACCCGGCACACTACACCTTAGTGCGGGATCCCAAGCGACTCCGCCAGCTGCTTCGCTAACTGGTTGTTGTCATCCGCGCCATACTCCCAGAACATCGCCCCGGCGAGACCTTTCTCCTTGATATAATCGGCTTTAATCGCCACGGAACGCGGGTTCTCATAGGAGATCGCAAACAGCGCGTTCCCGTCGGCGGATTTTACCGACAGCCACGGCACCTTCGCCTGTTCGTCCCAGTGCTCGGTAAAGCGTTTCTGCGGATCGTTTAGCAGTTTACGGACGATATCGTTGTATTTCACGTAGGTATCTTTGGTCAGGTCATAGCCAAGCGATTTGAACAGGCCCAGTTCCTGCGGCCCGAAGTAGGGCTGGGTGACCGGATTGTTTTGCGCGTCCGGTTTACTCCAGTCGATACCCGGTTCAACGGCGCGCTTCGGTACACGACCGTAAAAACCGATTCCGAGGTTCATTTGCTGCGGCTTAAGGCCGGCGGCCAGATAGTTATTCACCACAAAATCAACGCTGTATTTGTCTGCGGCAGCCACCGTTGGCCAGGCGCTGGAGTCATACAGATTCGCGTTAAAATACTGCGTCCCGTACGCCATGTCGTAGGTCATCAGGTTGATGTAATCAAGCAGGGGGGCAATGGCCTTCACATCCACCCAGCTTTTCGGACTTTCTGCATTTGCGCCCACCGCAATCGTGACCAGTTTTTTCTTACCAAACGCGTCACGCATCTCTTTTAACAGCGCGGTGAAATTATCCCTGTCGGCTGGGGTGCTCTCGACCAGTCCCCACGCGCCGTTGACCGGGAACTCCCAGTCGAGATCGATCCCGTCCAGGCCGTATTGACTGACGATCTGCTGCGCGGAGCGAATAAACACCGCGCGGCTCTCTTTGGTAGCCGCTGCGCCAGAAAAACCACGTGCGCCCCAGCCGCCAACGGAAAGCAGCACTTTTAAATTCGGGTTTTGTTTACGAAGCTGAGGAAGTAACGCCAGGTCGGATGCCACCTTGGGTGATAACCAGATTTGATGCAGTTTTGCCGGATCTTTCAGTGCAGGGTTGGTCTCGTCTTTCTCGTTGTTATAGACCAGACCAAACGAGTAGTTGAGGTGTGTGATCTGGCGGACATCGAGTTTATTGATATCGCCACCCGGTCCGGCGGTAACATCGCCACCGCCATTGAAGTAGCCCACGGACATCAGGGGCGCGGCGGAAGCCAGTGACGCGCAAAGCAAGGGTAATGCTGCCAGCAAGGGCAAACGTTTCATATAAGTTCCTCTTTGACTGAATAAAAATAACCACGCCACAGAAAAGGCGTGGCGAAAAAACAGCCTGAAGAGAATACCATCGCCGCTTCGCTTGTGATGCGAGGGAGTTCACTTTATGGGAGATCGGGGAGGGGGTTTTGCCGGGTGGCGCTGATGCTTACCCGGCCTACAAAACCGCCGGGTAAGGCGAAGCCGCCACACGGCTAAAAAAGCTTACGCCTGCGTCTCCATCCAGTCAGCCAGCGTATACAGCGTTGCGCCTTCTGCGGCCATATCCATAAACGCCTGGGCGCTGTCATGCGGCTGAATATTCACCCCGCGACAGCCGTCGGTAATGACATTCACGGTATAGCCCAGCTGGAGCGCATCCAGCACGGTGAACTTCACGCAGTAATCCGTCGCCAGGCCCAGCACAATCAGCTCGGTGATCTCATGATGGCGAAACCATGCGTCAAGCGCCGTCTTCTGGCGGTGACCGTTATCGAAGAATGCGCTGTAGCTGTCGATGGTTGGGTTTTCACCTTTGTGGAACACCGCGTCGATGGCCTTCTGGTTCAGCAGCGGATGCAGCTTAGCGCCTTCCGTCTGCTGCACGCAGTGATCGGGCCAGAAGGTTTGCGCCAGTCCGTCCAGTTCGCCCTGGCTGTAAGGCTCAACGTTGTGCTGGCTGGCAAAGCTGCCGTGGTTTGCCGGATGCCAGTCCTGACTCGCCACCACCGCTTCACCACGAGCCTTACACCACTCAATCAACGAATTCGCGACGTCTACGGTGCTGTCGCCTTCCGCGACGGCCAGCGCACCGCCCGCACAGAAATCATTTTGCAAATCAACCAGTAACAGGGCGCGTTGCTTCATGGGAACTCCTTATTCGTCCGGCGTCAGTTCACCGCGCAGGTTTTGCATCATGGCGCGGCGAATGGAATCAATATCCAGATCCTGACTCAGTAAATAGTGAAGTTTAGTCAGCGTTGCCTCAACGGTCATATCGAAACCACTGATCACGCCAGCGTGCGCCAGGGCGTTGCCGGTGGCGTAGCCGCCCATATTGACCTTACCGGACATACACTGAGTGAGGTTCACCACCACAATCCCGCGATCGCTCGCCTCCTGCAACTCTTTCAGGAACTCACCGTTCTGCGGGGCGTTACCCACGCCATAGGAGCGCAGGATCAGCGCCTTCACCGGCTGGCGCAGGAAGTTGCGCACCACGTCGGCGGAAATACCCGGATAAATCGTCACCACGCCAATCGGCTGCGGGGTGATCGGGTGAACGATCAGCTCGCCTGCAGTATTTGGCGCGGGCGGCGTGCCCAGACGACGGATATGGATCCCCGCTTCCAGCAGCGGTTGCAGGTTAGGTGAGGCAAACGCGTCAAAGCCGTCAGCGTGCGCTTTAGTGGTACGGTTCCCGCGGTACAGTCGGTTGTTGAAGAACAGCGTTACCTCGTTGATCGGGTAATTAGCGGCCACGTACAGGGAGTTAAGCAGGTTGATCTGCCCGTCTGAACGCAGTTCCGCCAGCGGGATCTGCGAACCGGTCACGATGACGGGCTTGCCCAGGTTCTCCAGCATGAAGGAGAGCGCCGAGGCGGTGAACGCCATGGTGTCGGTGCCGTGCAGGATCACGAAGCCGTCGTACTGGTCGTAATGGGCTTTAATATCGTCCGCAATATGCTGCCAGTCTTCCGGCGTCATGTCGGAGGAGTCCATCAGCGGCTCATATTCGTGGATGGTAAAGTCCGGCATTTCCGGACGGTGGAATTCAGGCATCAGCGCCAGCTGGCGCTGCAAGTGGCCAGAAACCGGGATATAGCCATTTTCTGAGCGCTGCATACCGATGGTACCGCCGGTATAGGCGACATAAATTGATTTCTTCTGCATGGTAATGAGTTCTTGTTCTTCAAAAGAAAAAATCCCCTCTTCACGGGAAGAGGGGACGGTTTTTAACGCACGTTCGCACAGGTCAGGCAAAACGCGTAACGGCTTTGCGGATCGTTGAAAGTCGCGAGCTTATCGCTCTCCGCTTTCATGGCTTTAGCCGCCGTCGCCACCGGCGCCGGCAGATACGCCTGAAGCGCTTCCGGTAGCATGGCGCGGACGGAGCCGGACATGCTGTCCATGACCATATCGAAGAACGTCGGTTCGTCCTGATAATAGTCAACGTGCCACTGCTTGAGCTTCGCCAGTTCCGCCGCTTTCTTCACGGCATCGTCGAAGTCACCCAGGCTGTCTACCAGACCGTTGCTCTTCGCATCCTGGCCGGTCCAGACGTGGCCCTGCGCGATCTGGTCAATCTGGTCTGGCGTTTTTTTACGGGAATCCGCCACCAGCGTGATGAAGCGCTTATAGCCACTCTCAATGCTGAGCTGCATCATCTCGGACACCTCAGGCGGCAGAGATTTAGTCACGGACACATCCGCCAGCGGCGAGGTGGAAACGCCGTCGGTATGAACGCCGAGATAATCCAGGCTGTTCTCTACGGTGTTGATCACGCCGAAGATGCCAATCGAGCCGGTCAGCGTGCTTGGGTTAGCCACAATGTAGTTGGCTGGCGTCGAGATCCAGTACCCCCCTGAAGCCGCCATGCCCCCCATCGAGACCACGACCGGCTTGCCCGCGGCACGCGCGGCGGCCAGCTCAGCACGGATCACCTCGGAGGCGCTGACACTGCCGCCAGGGCTGTTCACCCGCAGGACAATCGCCTTCACTTTCGGATCCAGACGCGCATCGCGGATCTGCGACGCGGTGGTGTCCCCGCCGACGTTCCCCGGCGTTTCTTCACCGTCCATAATGGCCCCGTTAGCAAACACCACGGCGATGCTGTCACCGCTGTCATCCGGCTTTTTCGCGGCGTAGTCATACATGCTGATGGCGCTGTAGTTCTTGTCCTCTTTACTCCAGCCGAACTGTTTGGTCAGCGCTTTTTCGATTTCAGCACTGGAACCCAGCCGATCGACCAGTTTGTTATCAAGCGCGTATTTTGCTGTATCGCCGTCCACTTTGCGCAGGCCCTCCAGCACACCGCGCGCGCCCGGGAAGACCTGCTCAGCGGTCATTTGACGGTTAGCGGCAATGGTGCCGAGATAGTTCTGCCACAGCTCGCCAATCCAGCGGCTGTCCGCTTCACGGGCGGCAGGGGACATATCATCACGGATAAACGGCTCCACGGCAGATTTATAGGTCCCGACGCGGAAGACGTGGGTAGTGACCTTCAGCTTGTCGAGCAGCGATTTGTAGTACAGACCATTTGTGGCGAAGCCATGCAGATCGACCGTGCCCTGCGGAGAGAGCCAGATTTTGTTAGCAAAGCTCGCCAGATAATATTGCCCCTGGGTGTAGCTGTCGCCGACGGCAATGACCGGTTTACCGCTGTCGCGGAATTCCCGCAGCGCTTTCCCGATGTACTGCATCGAAGGCTGATCGGCTCCGGCAAAATCTTTCAGATCCAGCACGATACCGGTAATGTTGCGATCGTCTTTGGCCTGACGGATCGTGTCGACGATATCAAACAGGGAGTTTTCCTGCAGGCGGTCTGAAGTCGCGCCGAACAGCTGGCGGCCAATCACGCCCAGACGATTGCTGGTCGATGGCTTATCAACAATTACCCCTGTGATATCGAGGAGTAGTGCGCCGCGCGTCGAATTCTGCGCATGGCTGGCGCTGCTGAGATGCATCCAGATACCTGCGCATACCAGGATCAGGAAGATGAAGAAGATATTCATCACCAGGTTGCGGACGAAGTTGAGCAGTCGCCACGTCCATTTAAAGAAACCGGCAAAGATTCGCCAAAGGGTTCGCATGTATTCTCCCTAACCAGAAAAGGACTGTTTCCGTCGCCACAGGACGGTAATGTGCGGTTATCGTAATGACCCAACCGCCACTTGTCAGCAGGAATCGCCTGCCACGCTGTAACAAATTCTGCTGTCGTGTTAATTTTGTGAGTAAATTTCACGAAAGGAGTTAACCAATGGACGCACTTGAACTGCTTGTTAACCGTCGTAGCGCTTCCCGCCTGGCCGACCCGGCCCCCGTCGGCGAGCAGCTGGAAAACATTCTGCGTGCCGGAATGCGTGCGCCGGACCATGGCACATTGCAGCCGTGGCACTTCTTTATTATTGAAGGCGAAGGGCGAGACCGCTTCAGCCAGCTGCTGGAGCAGGGGGCGGTTGCCGCAGGCCAGGATGAGAAGGGGATTGATAAAGCCCGCAACGCGCCTTTCCGTGCGCCGATGATCATCGCGGTAGTCGCAAAATGCCAGGCCGACCATAAAGTGCCGGTCTGGGAGCAGGAGATGTCTGCCGGTTGCGCGGTAATGGCAATGCAGATGGCCGCCGTCGCGCAGGGCTTTAACGGCATCTGGCGTACCGGGCCGCTGACCGGGAGCGCCGCCGTGCGGGAAGGCTTCTCCTGCGGTGAACACGATAAAATTGTCGGCTTCCTCTATCTCGGCACCCCGCAGCTTAAAGCCTCCAGCACCATTAGCGTGCCGGACACCACGCCTTTCGTCAGCCGTTTTTAATTACACGCGCTAAACTGTCTGGATTCTGAGCATCCGCCGCAGAATTCAGACAGTCATACTTACCTCTTTATGGAATGAGCGCTACCATAGCGCGATTGAGATGACAGGAGACGTCCATGAGCGAGCAAACCATTCGTTTAACGCAATACAGCCACGGAGCCGGTTGCGGTTGTAAAATTTCCCCGAAAGTGCTGGAGACCATCCTGCACAGTGAACAGGCGAAGTTTGTCGACCCGAACCTGCTTGTCGGTAACGAAACGCGTGACGATGCAGCGGTTTATGACTTAGGTAACGGCACCAGCATTATCAGCACCACTGACTTCTTTATGCCGATTGTCGACAACCCGTTCGACTTCGGACGCATTGCGGCCACCAACGCCATCAGCGATATCTTCGCGATGGGCGGTAAGCCGATTATGGCGATCGCCATTCTGGGCTGGCCGATTAACACCCTCCCGCCGGAGATTGCCCGCGATGTCATCGAAGGCGGACGCTTTGCCTGCCAGCAGGCGGGTATTGCCCTGGCCGGTGGTCACTCTATCGATGCGCCGGAGCCGATCTTCGGCCTGGCCGTCACCGGCGTGGTGCCGACCGAACGCGTGAAGCGCAACAGCACCGCGCAGGCGGGCTGCAAGCTGTTCCTCACCAAGCCGCTGGGCATTGGCGTACTGACAACCGCCGAGAAAAAATCCCTGCTGAAGCCCGAGCATATTGGTCTGGCAACGGAAGTGATGTGCCAGATGAACCTTGCCGGTGCGGCATTCGCCAGTATCGACGGCGTGAAGGCCATGACCGACGTGACCGGCTTTGGTCTGCTGGGACACCTCTCTGAAGTCTGTCAGGGCGCGGGCGTGCAGGCGCAGGTCTGGTATCAGGATGTGCCGAAGCTGCCGGGCGTGGAAGAGTACATTGCTCAGGGCGCCGTTCCGGGCGGGACGCAGCGCAACTTCGCCAGCTACGGCCATTTAATGGGCGAAATGCCGGAAGCGTGGCGCAATCTGCTGTGCGATCCGCAAACCTCTGGCGGCCTGCTGCTGGCGGTGACGCCGGAAGCAGAAGCTGACGTTCAGGCAACGGCGGCCGAGTTTGGCATCACCCTGACGGCCATTGGCGAGCTGGTGACCGCCCGCGGTGGCCGCCCGATGATTGAGATCCGTTAATTCGATGCGGTTGTTTATTGCCGAAAAGCCGAGTCTGGCGCGAGCCATCGCCGACGTGCTGCCCAAGCCGCATCGCAAAGGTGATGGCTTTATCGAATGCGGTAACGGGCAGGTGGTCACCTGGTGTATCGGTCACCTGCTTGAACAGGCGCAGCCGGATGTCTACGACAGCCGCTACGCCCGCTGGAACCTCAACGATCTGCCGATCGTGCCTGAAAAGTGGCGTCTGCAACCGCGTCCTTCCGTCACCAAACAGCTCAACGTCATTAAGCGTTTCCTGCATGAGGCGACGGAAGTGGTCCACGCGGGTGACCCGGACAGGGAAGGGCAACTGCTTGTCGACGAAGTGCTCGACTACCTGGAGCTGGCACCGGAAAAGCGCCAGCAGGTGCAGCGCTGTTTAATTAACGACCTCAACCCGCAGGCGGTGGAGCGCGCGATTTCGCGCCTGCGCGCCAACAGCGAATTTATTCCCCTTTGTGTCTCCGCGCTGGCGCGTGCGCGTGCCGACTGGCTGTACGGGATCAACATGACCCGCGCCTACACCATCCTGGGACGCAATGCGGGCTATCAGGGCGTACTCTCTGTTGGGCGTGTTCAAACCCCGGTGCTGGGGCTGGTGGTGCGTCGCGACGAAGAGATCGAAAATTTCGTCGCCAAAGACTTCTTCGAAGTCAAAGCGCATATCGTCACGCCGAAAGACGAACGCTTTACCGCCGTCTGGCAGCCGAGCGATGCCTGTGAGTCATATCAGGACGAAGAGGGACGGCTGCTGCATCGTCCGCTGGCGGAGCACGTGGTTAACCGCATTACCGGCCAGCCCGCGATCGTTACCAGCTACAACGACAAACGGGAATCAGAGCCTGCACCACTGCCGTTCTCCCTTTCGGCGTTGCAGATCGAGGCCGCGAAAAAGTTTGGCCTGAGCGCGCAGAACGTGCTCGATATCTGCCAGAAGCTCTATGAAACCCACAAGCTGATCACCTATCCGCGTTCGGACAGCCGCTATCTGCCGGAGGAACACTTCGCCGGACGCCACTCGGTAATGAATGCCATTGGTGTCCATGCGCCGGATCTGTTGCCGCAACCGGCGGTAAACCCGGATACCCATAACCGCTGCTGGGACGATAAAAAAGTCGATGCCCACCACGCGATAATCCCGACGGCGCGCACCAGCAACGTCAACCTGACTGACAACGAAGCAAAGGTCTATAACCTGATCGCGCGTCAGTATCTGATGCAGTTCTGCCCGGACGCGGTTTTCCGCAAGTGCGTTATTGAGCTGGAAATTGCCAAAGGCAAATTTATCGCCAAAGCGCGTTTCCTCGCGGAAGCGGGCTGGCGCACGCTGCTCGGCAACAAAGAGCGTGACGAAGAGAACGACGGCACGCCGCTGCCGGTCGTAGCCAAAGGCGATGAACTGCTGTGCGAAAAAGGCGAAGTGGTTGAACGTCAGACCCAGCCGCCGCGCCACTTCACCGATGCGACGCTGCTTTCGGCCATGACCGGGATCGCCCGTTTTGTGCAGGATAAAGATCTGAAGAAGATCCTCCGCGCCACCGACGGTCTGGGTACGGAAGCAACCCGCGCGGGGATTATCGAGTTGCTGTTTAAGCGTGGTTTTCTCGAGAAAAAAGGGCGCTATATCCATTCGACAGAGCCGGGCCGGGCACTGATTCACTCCTTGCCAGAGCTGGCCGCCAGACCGGACATGACCGCGCACTGGGAGTCGGTGCTGACGCAGATCAGCGAAAAGCAGTGCCGTTACCGGGACTTTATGCAGCCGCTGGTGGGGACGCTTTATCAGCTGATTGATCAGGCGCGCAGCACGCCAGTGAAGCGATTCCGGGGGATGGTTGCCCCGGGTGGCGGGGCGAAGAAACCGTTCAAAAAGAAAAAAAGCGCAGCCAAAAATACCACCGCTTAAACCGTAGGCCGGGTAAGGCGAAGCCGCCACCCGGCAAAAAGCAGCTCTGCGGCCTGAAAAAAGCCCGGTGGCGCTAACGCTTACCGGGCCTGCAAGGGCGAGAATGCAGCGAAACTAAATCACACCCTGCCCGATCATCGCATCGGCCACCTTCACGAACCCGGCGATGTTGGCGCCGCGCACGTAGTTGGTCTGTGAAGCCTCACCGCCGTACTCCACGCAGGCATGGTGAATATCAAGCATAATGTGGTGCAGACGGGCATCCACTTTCTCCGCCTTCCAGCCCATTCTCGCGGCGTTTTGTGCCATTTCCAGACCGGATGTTGCCACCCCGCCCGCGTTCGCCGCCTTGCCTGGCGCAAAGAGTACGCCCGCGTCCAGGAACAAATCGGTCGCTTCAATGGTGGTGGGCATATTTGCCCCTTCCGCTACCGCCTTCACGCCATTGCTAATCAGCGTCCGGGCGGCATCCACGTCCAGCTCGTTTTGCGTCGCGCACGGCAGGGCGATATCCACCGGCACACCCCACGGCTGTTTACCTTCCAGATAGGTCAGGCCAAACTCTCGGGCATAATCCGCCACGCGGCCGTCACGGCTGGCTTTGATTTCGCACAGACGCGCCAGTTTTTCTGCTGTGAAGCCAGCTTCATCCACCACGGTGCCGCTGGAGTCGGAGGCGGTCACTACGCGCGCGCCAAACTCCATCGCTTTCTCGATAGCGTACTGCGCCACGTTGCCGGAGCCGGAGACCGCCACGCGCATCCCCTCGAAGCTCAGCCCGTGACGCTTAAGCATCGCTTCAGTGAAATAGACCAGACCGTAACCCGTCGCTTCCGGACGAATCAGGCTGCCGCCAAACGACAGACCTTTGCCGGTAAAGACGCAGGCGCTGTTGTTGGAGAGCTTTTTCATCATCCCGGCCATAAAGCCCACTTCACGACCACCCACGCCGATATCCCCGGCAGGAACGTCGGTGTCCGGCCCAAGGTGGCGATAGAGCTCAGTGACCAGCGCCTGGCAGAAGCGCATCACTTCGCCTTCGCTCTTGCCTTTCGGATCGAAATCACTCCCGCCTTTACCGCCGCCCATCGGCAGGGTAGTGAGCGCATTTTTAAAGGTCTGCTCGAAGCCGAGGAATTTCAGAATCGACAGGTTCACCGAGGGATGGAAGCGCATCCCGCCCTTAAACGGCCCAATGGCGGAGTTAAACTGCACGCGCCACGCGCGGTTGACCTGTACCTGATTGCGATCGTCCACCCACGCCACGCGGAACTGGATGACGCGCTCCGGCTCCACCAGACGTTCAAGCAGCGCCATCTGGCGGTAGCGCGGATTTTCCTCAAGGAAGGGCCACAGGGTGGTCATGACTTCACGAACGGCCTGGGCAAACTCGCTTTGGTGCGGGTCGCGCTGCTGAACATGGGCAAGAAAGCTTTCCAGAGAGCGTGTCTGATCCATAGATATAAGAACCTCTTATAATAATTTAAGCGTGTGGCGGAGATGTTTTGTGTCGTTTTTTTGACTATACCACCCGCACCGCTTTGAGAGGCAAGCAGAAATTTAGGCCGAAAGGGAAATTAATGACAAGCCGCGCGTCATAACCAAAAGCGATGACGAGATAAATTAAAGATCCCGTCAGGATCTACCGTTATAGATATAAACGATGCAAAGGAAATTAAGTCTATGAACCGTTTCGCAATGGCCGCGTTATGTTTGATGGTGTCCGCCGGGGCACAGGCTGATCGTATTCGCCCGGATGTCGAAGTTAACGTACCGCCAGAGGTTTTTAGCGCTGGCGGCCAGCGTGCGCAGCCGTGTAATCAGTGCTGTATCTATCAGGATCAAAACTATTCCGAAGGCGCAGTGGTCAGGGCGGATGGCGTGCTGTTGCAGTGCCAGCGTGATGAGCGCACCCTCAGTACAAACCCGCTGGTCTGGCGTCGCGTAAAAGAATAAACGCTTCCAGGAGCGGTATATCCGCCGGGGCTAAATCATACGTGAACGCGTCTTCTGGCGTGCACCACACCAGCGCCGAGTGGTAGTGCGCCTTCAGCTCGCCGCTAAATTCCGGCACGTGCCAGGCGTGGAGGTGGATCAGCCGCTGCGACACTTCCCGCTGGTGGCTTGCCACATACCGCGCGGGCACGGCTTCAATGCCGAGCTCTTCGCGTAGTTCGCGGATCAGCGCTTCCTGCTGGGTCTCACCGGCTTCAACCTTTCCGCCCGCAAATTCCCACATTCCTGGCTGATCGGCATGTTCGGGACGCTGCGCCAGCAAGATCTTGCCCTCTTGTTCGAGGATGGCCGCAACAACATCGAGTGTTTTCAGCATGTTCGTCAATAATTAATAGCGAAAAACGACATATTATCGTGCCCTGCCAAAGAGTCCAGTCATCAGGAGAATCAGGTGAAAGAGACAGCCGCCTGGGTTGCGCCCATGGAAACCCTTCCCGTCAGCCTCAAGCCCATTGCTGCCATGCAGAAAAAACACTTCGGCGCGGTGCTGAACCCCACGCGCTGGTGGGGGCGTATGCCGCGTCTTTTCTGGCTGGTAGCGCTATTTGTCGGCTATCTGGAGCGGCGCAAGGCGCGTTTGACGCCGGTTCTGCGTTCGTTACTAATGACGCGGGTCTCGCAGATCTGCCACTGCGCATTTTGTATTGATGCCAACAGCCTGCGTCTGGCCGAGCGGAGCGGGGCGCTGGATAAAGTGCAGGCCGTCAACGACTGGCAAAATTCCACCCTGTTCAGCGAAGAGGAGCGCGCGGCGCTGGCCTATGCGGAAGCGGTCACCGCCACGCCGCCTCAGGTGGATGAAAATATCAAAAACCAGCTGAAGCGCCACTTTAGCGAAGAGACTATCACCGAAATGACGGCTCTGATTGCCTTTCAGAACCTTTCCGCCCGCTTTAACGCCGCGCTGGATATCCCGGATCAGGGCCTGTGTGCCACGTTTAAAGGTGAACCGCATGCTGGATAAACATCTGCATCCACGGCTGAAGCCCGGGTTAAATCAGCTGGCCGCCGCGCTGGATAAACCGTTTATTACGCCTGATGGGTTAACGCTCGCCGGGTTTGCGATTGGCGTACTGGCGTTACCGTTTCTGGCGCTGGGCTGGTATCTGGCGGCGCTGGTCGCCATTGTGCTGAACCGGCTGCTGGATGGTCTGGACGGTGCGCTGGCGCGTCGCCGTGGCCTGACGGACGCGGGAGGATTTCTTGATATCGCCCTCGACTTCCTGTTTTACGCGCTGGTACCGTTTGGCTTCGCGCTGGCCGCTCCGGCTGACAATGCGATCGCCGCCGCCTGGCTGCTGTTCGCGTTTATGGGGACGGGCAGCAGTTTCCTGGCCTTTGCCGCGCTGGCGGGGAAGCATAATATCGACAACCCCGGCTACGCGCACAAGTCGCTTTATTACATTGGAGGATTAACGGAAGGAACGGAGACCATCGCGCTGTTTGTGCTGTGCTGCCTGTTTCCGGCACACTTCACGCTGTTTGCCTGGGCGTTTGGCGCGTTGTGCTGGCTGACCACCACAACGCGCATCTGGAGCGGTTACGTGACGCTGAAGTCACTCCCCCGCTAGCGTGCGCTCTCCGGTCCACGCTCCCCGGTGGAGACCGGGTTTTGCGGATGGCTGCTCCATTCGTACCAGCCGCCGTCGTAGACGGCAACGTTTTGCCAGCCCATGGCGCGGGCGTACATAAAGGCTTCAGACGCGCGCCAGCCGGTACCACAGTAGAACGCAACGTGCTGCTCCGGCAGGATATTCCACGTCTTCCACATGGCGGCAATATCATCGGCGCTGCGCATGGTGCCATCCGGATTGTGGAAATCTTCCATGTGGGTCGCGTCGTTGCCCGCATGGCCCCAACGCGCACCGGCAATTTCACCTTTTGGCTTGATATAGCTGTAGCCGCTGGTTTCACCGATAAACTCTGGCCAGGAACGAATGCTCACCAGCGACGCGTCCTGACGGTGCAGCATTCCCCGGGCCTGCTCCATATCCACCATCAGCCGGGGCTGGCCCGGGATCGGCGCGCCAAAATCAGGGGCTGGCTTCACGTTTGCAGGCGTTCCGCGCTCAACGGGCAGGCTGGCGTCGGACCACGCCTTCCAGCCGCCATCCAGAATCCGCACATCCTTCACGCCCGCGTAGAGCATGATCTGCGCCACGCGCGCGGCGGCATACACGTCGCGACCGTACAGAATGACGGTGGTATCGTGACGGATCCCGTGCTTCGCCAGCATCGCTTTCAGCTCTTCGTCAGAGACCTTATTCCACAGCGGTTCGCTTTCCACTTCATTGGTGTCGATATAGCCCGCGCCGGGAATATGGCTCAGGAGATAAAGCTTCGGCGCACCCCAGCCAGCCTCGATCACCTTCCACTCTCCGGCTGGTGCGGCGGTAACGGGTTTGCCCTGCTGCAACTGGTGGATCCACTGCGGATAAACCAGCTGTTCGAAATGCGCCAGACGTTGCAGACGGTCGGATTGTTGCAGGGCATCGCTCAGGATGGAAACGTGGGTAAAACCCGCTTTTTCCAGCCGCGTTTTGACGGTCTGGTTGTCATCATCATTGCCATAGAGCGCAACCGGCATGTCGGGCGTAATCCGATGCTGTTTTGCCCAGCCGCTGAGCTGTTCATCGCTCATTGCCCCAAGCCAGCCTGCAGAGAGATTAAGCGCGGCGGGTTCATGCCCGGACGTTCCGCGCAGCGTCTGCGGCCAGCCGTTAAAGAACGCACTGACGCGCGTATCAATTACCGCGCCGTTTTGCGCCTGGAGCTGGTCCAGCGTGAGGGAGTGGGGCATATCAGCCGCCATGGAGGAGAGTGAGGCGAGGCCGCAGATCAGAGCCAGCGCGGTCAGTTGAGAAACACGTTTCATCGAAAAACCTGACGTCATTAAAAGAGGATGGCATTGTCGTCTCTCCTGAAGCCAAAAACATTGCGTTAGCACATTATTGCCAGCGAGAAATCTCAATCACCTCTCCGCCGGGCGGGATATCTTCCTCATCATGCGTGACCAGCACCATCGGGATCTTGCGCTGGCGAGTGGTTTCGAATACCCACGCCCGGAATGAGGCGCGGAGCGTTTTATCCAGTCGGCTGAACGGTTCGTCAAGCAGCAATGCCTGCGGCTGGGCGAGAAGGGCGCGCAGCAGGCTGACCCGGGCGCGCTCGCCGCCGGAAAGGGTCGCCGGATCGCTGACATAGTGGTTTGCCAGCCCGGCAGATTCAAGAGCCTGCTCTACCGCGTCGCGCCGCGCGCGTCCGGCAATGTGCGCCGGCAACGCCAGCATCAGGTTTTGCCCCACGCTGAAGGCGTCAAACAGCAGGGCATCCTGAAACAGAATGCCGATCCCGCGCGTTTCCACGGGGAGCATATCGCAGCGACGATCGTTCAGCCACAGCTCGCCGTGCGCCTTAAAATCAGTGGATAGCGCCCCCACCATCCAGGCGAAAAGGGTCGATTTCCCGCTCCCGGAGGGTCCCATCAGCGTGAGAATCTCCCCTGCCGGGACGCGGAAGTTGACCTCACGTAAGAGTGGCGCAATGGTGAGATTTTTCACGTTCAGCATTAACGTAATCCTTGTCTGTGACGGCCCACGAACCGGGCGAGCAGCGCGGCAAGGGCAAATACGCTGCTGGTTAACAGCAACAGACCCAGCGCCCGGCTGGCGAGGATCGGAACGCTGCCGCCGCTGCTGAGGGCGACCGCCTCCGTCGTCAGAGTAGTAAAACGACCCGCTCCCAGCCAGAGGGTGGGCATGTACTGGGCCATGCTCACGGAAAAGCCGGTCGCAAAGGCCAGCAGGGCCGGACGAACCATCAGGGGACATTTCACTAACCAGAAAATTTTCGCCTGTCGCCAGCCCAGCGTTCTGGCGGTGAGGATAAGCCGGGGATCGAGCCTGCGCCAGGCCGGTTGCAGCACCAGGAGCATCCACGGGAGAACCCAGAGCATATGGCTCCAGAGCACCGCAGCGTACTGGCCGTCGATGCCCAGCCACAGCGCCACGGCATACTGCCCGGACACGAGGGGCAGCGCCGGGAGGGCAAGCGGCAGCCAGATCCACACCGCGCCACGCTGGGGTCCCCACTCAAGCCAGATCATGAGGATGGCCAGCGCTGTCAGGCTGGACAGCAGTCCCAGTGAAAGGCTGTCGCTGACGGGGCCGATGTCGTCCCGGCGTGCCAGCATCAGCAGAACCAGCGCACAGAGCACGCCGCACAACGGCAGTAACCCGCCCAGCGTCCGTGCGGGCAGCGCCGTATGCGAAGCGCGACGTACCCCGGAGGGGTCAGGCTGGGCGCGCCGCCATGCCGTCCAGAGGCTGTATCCCACCGCGGCAAGTGCGGCCAGCAGCAGGAGCAACACCAGACACAGCAACGTTCCCTTTGTCTGCTGCTGCGCATCGCCCTGGGTAAGCCACTGCCAGGCCAGCACCGCCAGCGTAGGTGGGTTGCCCGGCCCGAGCACGATCGCCACATCCACCACGGAAAGCGACCAGGCGAGCACCGCCAGCATCACGGCGCCCAGCGCGGGGGCGATAGCCGGGAGGACGAGCCAGTTGAGCGCCTGCATTCGTCCGTAGCCGAAGGTATGCAGGACAATTTTCTGCTGTGCGAGGCGCTTTTCAGGCAGCGCGGCGTAGATTGCCCACAGAACGAACGCGCTCTCTTTGACCGCAAGCGTCAGGCCAAGCCCGATACCGTAGCGGTCAAGCTGCGGCGAACAGACCGTACAGATCCGGTAAAACTGACCGCCTTCCGCAAACAGCAGCAGCGCGCTGGTGGCGAAGGCGACGTGCGGCACGGCTAACAGCCACGGCAGACGGGTGCTCAGGCGCTGCCAGCCATCACCCGGCCAGAGAAGCGCAAGCAGGCTCAGGGCGATAAACAGTGAACCCAGCGTCGCGATGAGGGTTGACACCAGCGTAGCGGCCAGCGCCTGCGGCAGCTGCGGGTCGGCAAACAGCGCCGCCCAGTTACTGAGAGAAAACGCCGGGGCCAGCAGCATGCCGCTGGCGGGAAGCAGTGGCAGATAGATGACCGCCATTGCCGCCCATACCAGCCCGCTTAGCGGGTTCCGTAGCGGCGAAGCCATTCCTGCTCCAGGGCGTTAACCCAGGCGGCGTGCGGTTCGGGAAGTACATCAGGCGTGCCTGAAGGGGTAAAGGCATGAAGCTGTTTTGCCGCTTTCGCAGGTAGTTTGGCACCATCCAGCACGCTCGGGTCACCCCAGACGGCAGGATCGGCTTTGCGGATTTGCGCCTGCGGTGACAGCAGGAAATTTGCCACCACTTTCGCCCCTGCGCTCGCACTGGCATTTGCCGGGATAGCGACAAAATGGACGTTGCCGATCATGCCTTTGAGAAAGCCGAAACTGTAGCTATCGGCAGGCAGTTCACCGCTCGCCACCTTTTGCATCGCATGGGCGGGGTTAAAGGTGAGCGACAGGTTCAGGCTGCCGCTGGCCAGCAGCGTATCCATGCGCGCAGGCGACGGAGGAAAATCGTTCCCTTCGCGCCACAGCAGGGGATGCAGCGTATCAAGATAGTCCCACAGCGGCGCGGTGATCTCTGCAAAGGTGCCGTCCGGCGCGTTTTTTAACGCCTCCGGATGTGCGGTCAATGCCAGCAGAAGCTGTTCAAGAAACGCCGTGCCGGTAAAATCCGGCGGTCGCGGATAGCTCACCTTGCCAGGGTGCTGCTGAGCGTAAGCCAGCAGCGCGTGGGGATCTGCCGGAGGCATCGGCATACTCGCTTTACGGGCGATGAAGGTTAACTGCGCGCCGCCCCATGGGGATTCCGCCCCATCGGTCGGGATGGCAAAATCTTCCGTGACCGGTTTACGGGTATCGACGTAACGCCAGTTGGGCAGGGTTTGCGCCCAGCCGGTGAGCAGCAGGTTTGCCTCCTTCAGCGTGCGGAAGTTTTCCCCGTTTACCCAGAGTAGATCCACCGACCCGTTACTGCTACGTCCTGCGGCCTGTTCCGTCTGGATCCGCTTCACCGCATCGGCGGCATCGGCCAGATGAACGATCTTCAGGTTAATGGCATAGTGCGTTTTCATCTCGCCGCTCACCCAGTCGAGGTAGCGGTTAACGGCCTCGTCACCGCCCCAGGCGTTAAACCAGACGGTCTGCCCGGTGGCCTGTTGCTGAATGGATTGCCAGCTTTCTGCGGCGAAGGCAGAGGTTGCCAGCAGCAGACTCGTCAGAAACGCGCAAAAACGCACCCGGCGCATAATGCCTCACTTTTTAATCGAAGGGATGTAACGGGAAAACAGCCAGCGAGTGACCAGCGGTAATAACCCTAATAGTGTAAAGGCGAACAGCAGTCCCGGCGACACAATATCGCGCAGCGTGGTGAGTTTTCCCAGCTCGCGTCCGGCGTTCAGATAAATGACGGTGGCAGGTAGCATCGCAAGCTGGCTGACCCACCAGTAGTGACGCACCTGGATACGGGTTAGCCCCATCAGCAAATTGACCAGAAAGAACGGAAACAACGGCATCAGGCGCAGGGCAAAAAGGTAGCGCGCGCCATCGCGAACCATCCCCACATCGATCGTGTTCATCTGTGCGGCAAAGCGCCGTTGCACCCATTCACGCAGCAGATAACGGCTGACGAGCATGGCAAGCGTGGCGCCGAGCGTCGAGGCCAATGACACCAACAGCGTCGCCTCCCACAGGCTGAAAATCGCCCCGCCGAGCAGCGTCAGAAGCGCAGCCCCGGGTATCGACAGCGCAGAGACGAGAACGTAAACCGCAAAATAGATCAGTGCGCTCTGAAGGGGCGCCTGCTCCACACGATCGAGCAACGTTTGCTGGTGTATTTTTAGCGTGTCGAGGGAGAGCATGCCCGGAGGAAGCAAAACAACGATTAAAACAAATGCGCCCAGAAGGGCGCACAGGAGACTGATTTTTTTAATATTCACTGAGGATTACAGCTTGAACGTTGCCCATACCGGCGCATGGTCGGACGGTTTTTCCATGCTGCGAATATCATAGTCGATACCGGTTTCGATGCAGCGTTCGGCCAGGGGGGCGCTCGCCAGCAGCAGATCAATACGCAGGCCCCGGTTGTCATCGAAGCCTTTAGAGCGGTAGTCAAACCACGAGAAGCGATCCTGCGTCTCCGGGTTAGCGGTGCGGAAGGTATCCACCAGCCCCCAGTCAAGCAAGCGCTGCATCCACTCGCGCTCTTCCGGCAGGAAGGAACATTTCCCGGTGCGCAGCCAGCGCTTGCGGCTGTCTTCGCCAATGCCAATGTCCAGATCAGTCGGGCTGATATTCACATCCCCCATGATCAGCACCGGATTATCTTTGTTGAGTTCGGTCGTAAGGTAGTTTTGCAGATCCTGATAAAATTTGGCTTTGGCCGGGAATTTGGTCGGGTGGTCGCGGCTTTCACCCTGCGGGAAGTAACCATTAATCACTGTGATGTTACCCAGCGGGGAAGGCAGCTCAGCCATGATGAGACGACGCTGTGCTTCTTCACCGTCACCCGGAAAGCCACGACGCACCGACACCGGCGTATCTTTGGTCAGCAGCGCAACGCCGTAGTGGCCTTTCTGACCGTGGTAAAAAACGTTATAGCCCAGCTTCGCTACCTCTTCGAGCGGGAACATATCGTCGTGAACTTTTGTCTCCTGCAAGCCGATCACATCTGGCTGATGTTGCTCAATAATCGCTTCGAGCTGGTGAGGGCGGGCACGCAGGCCGTTGATATTAAAAGAGACAAATTTCATAGTCGCTGCCAATGCAAGGTGAATAGTGCAAGGATGGTAGCAGAATTTACGTCGTCTGTTATCCGCTTCGCCCAATTACTGCGACAGATAATGCCGACGGTGCAATATTTGCACCATTTCGACGCGTTTTGCCCTCGAACAGGGCGTAAAGGACCGATAAATTTCGCGAGCGATCACAATTCCAGAATTATATTTGGCATGTGCATACTCTTTCTTGTTTTCGTGCGGCAAAGCGCCGCTTGCTGTAAAAATATTCACTATTTATGCATTAATAGTGAATAACTCCATATTGTAACTCATTGATATTCTGTTACCCAAATCCGTTTATGCATTTTTATCGCTGGCTGGCACGAACGCTGCAATCTACATTCACAGTGCAAACACTCAATTATTTAACATTTAAACAACCTTTTATTTACCAGATGAGGTCGCTATGTCTCTGTCAGTTACGCGTGAAAATTTTGATGAATGGATGATGCCGGTATACGCTCCGGCGGCTTTTATTCCGGTACGTGGGGAGGGCTCTCGCCTGTGGGATCAGCAGGGCAAAGAGTATATCGACTTTGCGGGTGGGATTGCGGTGAATGCGCTGGGGCATGCAAACCCGGCGCTGCGGCAGGCGCTGAATGATCAGGCGGCGAAATTCTGGCATACCGGCAACGGTTATACCAACGAACCGGCGTTACGTCTGGCGAAGAAGCTGATCGACGCCACTTTCGCAGAAAAAGTCTTTTTCTGTAACTCCGGCGCGGAAGCGAACGAAGCAGCGCTGAAGCTGGCGCGCAAATATGCGCACGATAAATTCGGCCCGCACAAGAGCGGCATCGTAGCCTTTAAAAATGCCTTCCATGGCCGCACGCTGTTTACCGTCAGTGCGGGTGGTCAGCCCTCATATTCTCAGGATTTTGCGCCGCTGCCGCCGGATATCCGTCATGCGGCGTATAACGATTTACACTCTGCCAGCGAGCTGATTGACGACACCACCTGTGCGGTGATTGTCGAGCCCATGCAGGGGGAAGGCGGCGTCATGCCCGCCCAGAAAGCGTTCCTGCAAGGGCTGCGCGAGCTGTGCGATCGGCATAACGCGGTCCTGATTTTTGACGAAGTCCAGACCGGCGTGGGCCGCACGGGTGAGCTGTACGCCTACATGCACTATGGCGTGACCCCGGATGTGCTTTCAACAGCCAAAGCGCTCGGCGGCGGCTTCCCGGTGGGGGCGATGCTGACCACCGATACATTCGCCAGCGTGATGACCGTGGGCACCCATGGCACCACTTACGGCGGTAACCCGCTGGCAACCGCTGTCGCCGGACAGGTGCTGGATATCATCAACACTCCTGAGGTGCTTAGCGGCGTGAAGCAGCGTCACCAGTGGTTTGTTGAGCGTCTTACCGCCATCAATAACCAGACCGGCATGTTCAAAGAGATCCGCGGTCTGGGGCTGTTGATAGGTTGTGAGCTTGCCCCTGAGTTTGCTGGCAAAGCGAAGCTGATTTCACAGGAAGCGGCAAAGCAGGGCGTGATGGTGTTGATTGCCGGCGCTAACGTGGTGCGGTTTGCCCCTGCGCTGATCGTCAGTGAGGAAGAGGTCAGAACCGGGTTAGATCGTTTTGCGCTGGCCTGCGAACAGGTGAAGTCCGGGGTGTCACCATGATGGTCATCCGTCCCGTTGCGCACGGCGATCTCGCCGGGCTTATGCAGCTTGCCGGTAAGACAGGGGGCGGGCTGACCTCGCTGCCTGCCGATGAAAAAACGCTGTCGGCGCGCATTGAGCGCGCCCTGCAAACCTGGCAGGGGACGTTGCCAAAAAGCGAACAGGGCTATGTGTTCGTGCTGGAAGAGACCGACACGGGAACCGTGGCGGGGATTTGCGCTATCGAAGTGGCCGTCGGGCTCAACGATCCGTGGTACAACTACCGCGTCGGCACGATGGTCCACGCCTCGAAAGAGCTGAACGTCTACAACGCGCTGCCGACGCTCTTTCTCTGTAATGACCATACCGGCGCCAGCGAACTCTGCACCCTGTTTCTCGATCCGGACTGGCGCAAAGAGGGTAACGGTTATCTGCTCTCCAAATCGCGCTTCATGTTTATGGCCGCCTTTCGCGACCGCTTCAACGAAAAAGTGGTCGCGGAGATGCGCGGCGTAATTGATGAGACGGGCTACTCGCCGTTCTGGGAGAGCCTGGGCGAACGCTTCTTCTCCATGGAATTCAGCCGGGCGGATTACCTGTGCGGTACCGGTCAGAAGGCGTTTATCGCCGAGTTAATGCCGAAGCATCCTATTTATACCCATTTCTTAACGCCGGAAGCGCAGGCGGTGATCGGCGAAGTTCACCCGCAAACCGCTCCGGCCCGTGCAGTGCTGGAGAAAGAGGGATTTCGCTACCGTAACTACGTCGACATCTTCGACGGCGGCCCGACGCTGGAATGCGATATTGACCGCGTTCGCGCCATCCGTAAAAGCCGCCTGGTTGAGGTTTCAGAAGGCCAGCCCGCGCCGGGCGAGTGGCCAGCCTGTCTGGTCTCGAACGAGAATTACGCCAACTTCCGCGCCATGCTGGTGCGAACCAACCCAACATGCGAGCGTCTGGTACTGACGGCTGCGCAACTGGATGCCCTGAAATGTAACGCTGGCGACACGGTTCGCCTGGTGCGGCTCTGCCCTGAGGAGAAAACAGCATGACTCTATGGATTAACGGTGACTGGGTAACGGGCGAAGGTGATGCGCGGACAAAAACTAACCCGGTCGGCCAGGAGGTGCTCTGGTCGGGGAGCGACGCCAGCGCCGGGCAGGTTGAGCAGGCCTGCCAGGCTGCACGCCGCGCGTTTCCGGCATGGGCGAAACGGCCATTCTCCGAGCGCCAGGCGCTGGTTGAGAAATTTGCTGCGCTGCTGGAGGCCAATAAAGCAGAGCTGACCCGCATCATTGCCTGCGAAACCAGCAAGCCGCGCTGGGAGGCAACAACCGAAGTGACGGCGATGATCAATAAAATCGGTATATCGGTGAAGGCGTACCACGCCCGCACCGGTGAGCAGCATACCGGGATGCCGGACGGCGCCGCCACGCTGCGCCACCGTCCGCACGGGGTGTTGGCGGTGTTTGGCCCGTACAACTTCCCCGGGCATCTGCCGAACGGGCATATTGTGCCTGCGCTGCTGGCGGGAAATACCGTCATCTTCAAGCCGAGTGAGTTAACCCCCTTAACCGGAGAAGCAGTAGTAAAACTCTGGGAGCAGGCGGGGCTGCCACCGGGCGTGCTGAATCTGGTGCAGGGCGGGCGTGAAACCGGTCAGGCGCTGAGTGCGCTGAGCGACATTGACGGTCTGCTGTTTACCGGCAGTGCCGGAACGGGTTATCAGCTGCATCGTCAGCTGGCGGGGCAGCCGGAAAAAATTCTGGCGCTGGAGATGGGTGGCAACAACCCGCTGATTGTGGAAGATCCGGATGATATCGATGCTGCGGTCCACCTGACCATTCAGTCGGCATTCATTACCGCCGGACAGCGCTGCACCTGCGCCCGCCGCCTGCTGGTTAAACGCGGCGCGCAGGGGGATGCGTTTCTTAAGCGTCTGGTGGAGGTGAGCGGGCGTCTGGTTCCCGCGAAATGGGATACCGAGCCGCAGCCGTTTATCGGCGGGCTGATCTCCGAGCAGGCGGCGCTGAACGTGCTGAAAGCGTGGCAGGAGCACGTTCAGCGCGGGGCGAAAACCCTGCTGGAGCCGAAGCTGGTTCTGCCGGGCACATCGCTGCTGACGCCGGGGATTATTGAGATGAGTGCGACGAGCAACGTGCCGGATGAAGAGGTCTTTGGCCCGCTGCTGTGCGTCTGGCGCTATGACGATTTTGCATCGGCGATCGAGATGGCCAACAACACCCGCTACGGCCTGTCGAGCGGCCTGATATCCCCGCATCGCGAGAAATTCGACCAGCTGCTGCTGGAAGCGCGCGCCGGGATCGTGAACTGGAACAAACCGCTGACCGGCGCGGCGAGCACCGCGCCGTTTGGTGGCGTAGGGGCATCGGGCAACCATCGCGCCAGCGCCTGGTATGCCGCCGATTACTGCGCGTGGCCGATGGCAAGCCTGGAAACCCCGGCGCTGACGCTGCCGGAGACGTTGAATCCGGGGCTGGATTTTACAGAGGGTGACGCCCATGAAAGCGCGTGAGGTTAACTTTGACGGACTGGTGGGGCTGACGCACCACTATGCCGGGCTGTCGTTCGGCAATGAAGCTTCGACGAAGCACCGTTTCCAGGTCTCGAACCCGAAGCTGGCGGCCAGGCAGGGGCTATTGAAAATGAAGGCGCTGTCCGATGCCGGTTTCCCGCAGGCGGTAATCCCGCCGCAGGAGCGGCCGAACGTGGCCGTGCTGCGCCAGCTGGGCTTCAGCGGTACGGATGAACAGGTGGTTGAAAAAGCCGGTACGCAGTCCCCACAGCTGCTTTCCGCGGCCAGTTCAGCCTCTTCAATGTGGGTAGCGAATGCCGCCACCGTCGCGCCGTCGGCGGATACGCTGGACGGCAAAGTGCATCTGACCGTCGCTAACCTGAACAACAAATTCCACCGCGCCAGCGAAGCGGAGACCACCGGGCGTGTGCTGCGCGCCATTTTTAATCATGATGCGCATTTTGAGGTGCATTCAGCGCTGCCGCAGGTCGCGATGTTTGGCGACGAAGGGGCGGCAAACCACAACCGTCTGGGTGGCGATTACGGCGATCCAGGCTTGCAGCTGTTTATCTATGGACGGGAAGAGGGCGGCCACGCCGCGCCGGTTCGTTATCCGGCGAGACAAACCTTAGCCGCAAGCCAGGCGGTTGCACGGCTGAACCAGGTTAATCCTACTCAGGTGATTTTTGCCCAGCAAAATCCGCAGGTGATCGACCAGGGCGTGTTTCATAACGATGTGATTGCCGTTTCCAACCGTCAGGTGCTGTTCTGCCACGAGCAGGCGTTTGCCCATCAGGAAAAGTTGCTGGCCACGCTGCGCGAACGCGTACCGGGATTTATGCCGATTCAGGTGCCCACGCAGGCGGTAAGCGTGCAGGATGCGGTCGAAACGTATCTGTTCAACAGCCAGCTGCTGAGCCGGGATGACGGCAGCATGATGCTGGTGCTGCCGCAGGAGTCCCGCAACCATCAGGGTGTCTGGCGCTATCTCAGCGAACTGGTACAGGCGGATAACCCGATTGATGAACTGCGCGTGTTTGATCTGCGGGAAAGTATGGCCAACGGCGGGGGACCGGCGTGCCTGCGACTGCGCGTGGTGTTAACGCCGGAGGAAATGCAGGCCGTGAATCCGTCGGTGATGATGAACGACACGCTGTTCAATACCCTCAATGACTGGGTGGACCGCTACTATCGTGACCGTCTGGTTCAGGCCGATCTGGTTGATCCGCAGCTGCTGCGCGAAGGCCGCGAGGCGCTGGATGCATTATCAACCATCCTGCAACTGGGATCGGTTTATCCGTTCCAGCGCTAAGGAGACGATATGGAAAACTTTCTGGCGCTGACGCTGGCTGAAGAGACACCGGAGCGGCACGAGGGGGAAGGCCCCTCGTTCCACTGGCGATGGCTGGGGCCGGGCGTGCTTGAACTGATGCCGACGGGGCAATATAACCTGTCGCTGCTGCTTTCTACCGGCATTCACGGGAATGAAACCGCGCCCGTGGAGATTGTCGATCTGTTGCTGCGCGCGCTGTATCGCGCAGAGATCACGCTGCACTGCCGTCTGCTGGTGGTACTGGGAAATCCGCCTGCGCTGGCGCAAAACAAACGGTATCTCGTGAGCGACATCAACCGAATGTTTGGTGCCCGCTGGGCGCAATTTCCACAGAGTGATGAAACGACACGTGCGCAATGGCTGGAGAAGGTGGTCACGGCGTTTTTTGCCGGGGCGGGGGAGACGCGCTGGCACCTCGATCTGCATACCGCCATCCGCGCCTCGTACCACGTACGTTTTGGCGTGTTACCGCAGCGCCATCAGCCGTGGGATGAGGCGTTTCTGACCTGGCTTGGCGACGCGGGACTGGAAGCGCTGGTTTTCCACCAGACGCCGGGCGGCACGTTTACCCACTTCACCTGCGAGAATTTCGGCGCGCTGTCCTGCACGCTGGAGCTGGGAAAAGCGCTGCCGTTCGGGCAAAACGACCTGACGCGTTTTGCCCCTACGCATCAGGCGCTTCGGGCGTTGCTCGCAGGGGTTGCGCCGGAACCCACCCGGGAACCCGTCGTGCGCTATCGGGTCGTACAGCAGATCACGCGTCAAAGTGAAGCTTTCCAGCTTCATATGGCGCCCCATACGCTGAACTTCACGCCGTTTCGCCAGGGCGTCCTGCTGGCGGAAGATGGTGAGACGCGCTATGCGGTACAGAACCCCACGGAATATGTTTTATTTCCTAACCCGTCAGTCGCGTTTGGTTTACGAGCCGGGTTGATGCTGGAAAAAATGCCCTGATCGTCTCCCCTCGCGCAGACCGGAGGGGAAACGAAGAATTAATTTCTTAACGTTAAAAGCGCTCTGGAAGTGTTTGCGGAATATTCCTGGAGAATTGCTTTATTATTAAACGGCACTTCGCTATACTCCTCCACAATCTCTTTAAAATCATCCTGTTGAATATTTTTGTTTCATCTCTCCACGCTTTTTCCTTAATTTCTCCATAATTGGCGAAAACGTGTTTTTTATACTTTCATTGTTTTACCGTTGCTCTGACTAATTGACGATAAACCCCGTAAAGTTAATCTCGTCAACACGGCATAGCGCCGAAGAATAACTGAAAGTAAGGAAAGACATTATGCGTAAATTAACTGCACTGTTTGTTGCCTCTACCCTGGCTCTGGGCGCTACCAGCATGGCGTTCGCCGCCGATACCGCGACCACTACCGCCGCGCCGGCAGAAGGCAAAATGATGATGCATCATAAAGGCAAGCCGGGTATGCATCATGAGATGATGATGTTTAAAGATCTGAACCTGACCGATGCGCAGAAGCAGCAGATCCGCGACATCAGGAAAAGTCAGCGTGACCAGATGAAACGTCCTCCGCTGGAAGAGCGCCGCGCGATGCATGACATCATTGCCAGCGACAGCTTCGACAAAGCAAAAGCAGAAGCGCAGATCGACAAAATGGCCGAGCAGCATAAAGCGCGCATGCTGGCCCACATGGAAACCCAGAACAAGATTTACAACATTCTGACGCCGGAACAGAAAAAGCAATTTAATGCCAATTTTGAGAAGCGTCTGACAGAACGTGCAGCGCCGGAAGGTAAAATGCCTGCACCAGCCGAATAATCGGTTCACTCTCTTAAGACCGCCGGGCTCCTGTCTACACAAGCGAAAACGCTGTGGACAGGACCGGCGGTTTTTCTTTTGCCCCATGCCTAAGGTCTGGCCTTACCGTTGCCGATAATACGTCTGTGAAAATGCCCTGGCGCACGGTGCGTCCTTCAGGAGTGGTCATGGAATTCTTTGATATCCGTAAAATACCCGTCAGTCTCTGGCGTAACGGCGCGGGCGAGACGCGTGAGATTTGCTGTTTCCCTCCCGCGACGCGGGATTTTTCCTGGCGGGCCAGCATCGCCTCCATCGCCAGTAACGGCGAATTCTCCGCGTTTCCGGGCGTTGACCGGGTGATTACGCTGCTGGAAGGCGGCGAGGTGACGCTGGATGCGGGGAGGGCGTTTTGCCATACCCTGAAACACCATCAGCCTTACGGCTTTGCGGGCGATTTGACGGTGAAAGCCGTGCTCACGGAGGGGCAGATGTCGATGGATTTCAATGTCATGACCCGACGGGAGCACTGCCAGGCAAAGGTGCGCGTTGCTACCCGGACGTTCACTACCTTCGCATCACGCGGTGGCGTGGCGTTCGTATTAAGCGGCGCCTGGCAACTGGGCGATAAATTACTGACCGCCGATCAGGGCGCCAGCTGGCAAGAGGGCAGCCATACCCTCCGTCTACTGGAAACGAAGGGGTCGCTGCTGTTCAGTGAAATTACCTGGCTGCCGGGTCATTGAGCATGACTATCTCATATTTACCGGTTAACAGCGGCTTACAGAGAATTTTGTAGCCATCCTGATCGAACCCGGCAGGTGTGCGCAGCAGGGCGGCAGCGTCATCCAGACTTTCAACCGCGCCAAGCCAGAGCCAGTTGCGGATGACGTGATAGTGCGTCATCGCATCGCGGGTCTCTTTCAACGCCACCGCGCCTTCCCACGGCCAGCAGTTGACGCTGATTGAGGCCAGGCCAGCCATAAACCGGGCATGATGTTCTTCAACGCTCTCTTTTCCACAGCACGCCCCGGCGCAGCGTTTCAACGCGGAGCGGAAACAGGCGCGACCGCGGGTAGTCGCTTCCAGTCCTAACAGGCCGTAACAAAGCTGTAATTCATCAGCAAGGGATTGCAGAGTTTGCAGTGCGGCACGTTTGTTGGCAAACAGACCGTAAAGATTCGGTTCATGCGAAAAATCCACTTCCCGGGCATAAACGACCTGCGGTTTTCCCGCATTAACCTGCAAGGAACACAGCTGGCGGTTGCGGCGCAGGCGTTTGTTAAACAGCGGCTGCTGTTCCTTGATGAGCCGGGCTTCGAGCAGAAGCGCGCCCAGTTCACCTGCCGTCTCGATCCAGGTGATCCGCCGGGACTGTCTGAGCATCGACGCTTCGTCCGGCGTACGCAGGTGCGACATCACCCGACTGCGGATATTTACGCTTTTGCCGATATAGAGCGGCATGGTGTCGCTGTCGCCGTGGAAGAAATAGACGCCAGGCTGTTTAGGCAGCGCCTCAAGCCAGGGGCGAAGATGCTCGGGATATTCGTAGATAGCCGCCGCTTCAAACTCAAGACGCGGGGCGGATTGACGCCTGCTCACATACTGCTCCATATACTGTTCAGGCATACAGTGTAGCAGGTGTTTGGTGGTTAAAAAAGAGCCGGGTGGCGGCTACGCCTTACCCGGCCTGCAAAACTGAGTTACCGTTTTGCTTTTACTTTTTCCAGAAATCATCAAACACCGTAATGGGTGGACGGCGTTTGTGCTCGGTTTTCAGATACCAGCCTTCAATAATTTTTGCGGTACCTTCGTCGAGCGTTTTGCCTTCCAGATAATCATCGATGTTGTCATAGGTCACACCCAGCGCGGCTTCATCCGGCAGGGAAGGGCGATCGTCTTCCAGGTCTGCCGTTGGCGCCTTCTTATACAGGTGCTCCGGGCAGCCCAACGCCGCCAGCAGTTGCTTACCCTGACGCTTGTTCAGGCGGAAGAGGGGGTTGATGTCCGTGCCGCCATCGCCGTATTTGGTGAAGAAACCGGTGATGGCTTCCGCGGCGTGGTCGGTGCCGACGACGACCCCTTTGGTCATCCCTGCGATACTGTACTGCGCTTTCATGCGCTCACGGGCTTTCTCGTTGCCACGAACAAAATCGCTCAGTTCAATACCGGCTTCACGCAAGGCCTGCTCGCTTGCCAGCACCGAACCTTTAATATTCACGGTTAGAACTCGGTCCGGCTGAATAAAGGCGATCGCATCCTGACAGTCCTGCTCGTCGGCCTGCACGCCATACGGCAGACGTACGGCAATAAATTGCAGTGCGGTGTCACCGGTCTCGTCACGAAGCTCGGTGATGGCCATCTGGCTTAGTTTACCGGCCAGAGTGGAGTCCTGACCGCCGCTGATACCCAGTACCAGCGTCTTCAGGAAAGGGTGTGCGGACAGGTAAGCTTTCAAAAAATCAACGCTACGACGGATCTCTTCATTGGCATTAATCGCAGGTTTCGCGCCCAGCGCCTGAATAATTTCTTGTTGCAGAGCCATTACGCCCTCCCTATGCAGAACCAAACAGAAAGTGTGATCTGTTAAAACTAACCCTTTGTCGGGGAAACGACAAGGATCACAGTTTTGAGTGTACTGTTTTACAGCGATTTAGCAGCTTATCGTTGTTTTATTAGAATTTTCCGAAATTCGTCTGGCGTAACTCGCAAAGTTGAACAATAGTAATTTTTATCCCATGCTTAGTTAACACGCTGATAAACAAGAGGACGGAATATGAACAAGAACGTAGCAGGAATTTTAAGCGCAGCGGCGGTACTGACTATGCTGGCTGGGTGTACAGCTTACGATCGCACCACAGATCAGTTCACACAGCCAGTGGTAAAAGACGTCAAAAAAGGCATGACGCGTTCCCAGGTTGCAGCCATTGCCGGTAAACCTTCTTCAGAAGTCACTATGATCCACGCGCGTGGCACCTGCCAGACCTATATTCTGGGTCAACGTAATGGTAAGGCAGAAACCTACTTTGTCGCCCTGGATGATACCGGTCACGTGATCAATTCGGGCTACCAGACCTGCGCTGAATATGACACCGATCCACAGGCACCTAAGGCGCAGTAACCGCGCTTGCCTGAAAGTGTTAACAAACCGGCCTGATGGCCGGTTTTTTTATGCATACGTAAATCTTATTTCTTAGCGCGAAATATTTGCCTGAAATGTGAAGGTAGTCAACAAGCCAGGTCAATGAGAGACAATTTGAGTCTATCCAGAATTATCCCCTCCCTGTACCATTGCGTATACTCACTTCAACGACAAACAATGTTCAGCACACTGCCCGTCAGCCAGGATAGCGAGTCGATTGATAGCGCGACGGCGGTCAGTCCAATAAGAGGGAAATTATCATGGAAAAGAAACATATCTACTTGTTCTGCTCTGCGGGCATGTCCACTTCGCTGCTGGTTTCAAAAATGCGCGCGCAGGCCGAAAAATATGAAGTCCCTGTGGTGATTGAGGCGTTTCCGGAAACGCTGGCGGGCGAAAAGGGCCAGACAGCAGATGTAATTTTACTCGGGCCGCAAATCGCTTATATGCTGCCAGAAATTCAACGTTTGCTCCCTAATAAGCCGGTCGAAGTGATCGATTCCGTTTTATACGGCAAGATTGATGGTTTAGGTGTATTAAAAGCTGCTGTTGCGGCGATTAAAAAAGCTGCTAATTAATTTTTTATTTTTCCCGTCAAAGAGTTATTTCACACACAATACGCCGTAACGGTCGTTGCGGCATTTAAGGGTATTTTCCTATGAGTAAAGTCATCGCTTCACTTGAAAAGGTACTCCTTCCTTTTGCTGTTAAAATAGGAAAGCAGCCTCACGTTAATGCCATTAAGAACGGCTTTATTAAATTAATGCCGTTGACATTAGCCGGGGCAATGTTCGTTTTAATTAACAACGTTTTTCTCAGCTTTGGAGAAGGTTCCTTTTTTTATTCATTAGGAATTAGGTTAGATGCTTCCACTATTGAAACCCTTAATGGTTTAAAAGCCATTGGCGGCAACGTATACAACGGTACGTTGGGTATTATGTCGCTAATGGCGCCTTTCTTTATTGGAATGGCCCTGGCGGAAGAGCGTAAGGTGGATCCGCTGGCGGCGGGCTTACTGTCCATTGCCGCGTTTATGACCGTCACGCCGTACAGCGTGGGCGACGCTTACGCCGTGGGCGCCAACTGGCTGGGTGGGGCAAACATCATTTCCGGTATTATTATCGGACTGGTGGTGGCCGAAATGTTCACCTTTATCATTCGCCGCAACTGGGTTATCCGCTTGCCGGATAGCGTTCCGGCCTCCGTTTCTCGTTCATTTTCCGCGTTGATACCGGGCTTCATTATTCTCTCCATCATGGGGATTATTGCCTGGGCGCTCTCTCACTGGGGGACTAACTTCCACCAGATCATTATGGACTCTATCTCAACGCCGCTGGCGTCGATGGGTAGCGTGGTCGGTTGGGCGTATGTCATCTTTACCTCCCTGCTGTGGTTCTTCGGCGTGCATGGTTCACTGGCACTGGCGGCGCTGGACAGCGGTATTATGACCCCGTGGGCACTGGAAAACGTCGCGCTTTACCAGCAGTACGGCTCCGTCGATGCGGCGCTCGCGGCCGGTAAAACCTTCCATGTGTGGGCGAAGCCGATGCTTGACTCCTATATCTTCCTGGGCGGTACCGGGGCGACGCTGGGTCTGATCATCGCGGTCTTTATTGTCTCTCGCCGCGCCGACCATCGTCAGGTTGCGAAGCTGGCCCTGCCGTCAGGCATCTTCCAGATTAACGAGCCGATCCTGTTTGGTCTGCCAATTATCATGAACCCGGTGATGTTCATTCCATTCATCCTGGTTCAGCCGCTGCTGGCCGCGATTACGCTGACGGCATACTACCTGGGCATTATCCCGCCGGTGACCAACATTGCGCCGTGGACGATGCCAGCTGGTCTGGGCGCGTTCTTCAACACCAACGGTAGCGTGGCCGCCTTCCTGCTTGCGATATTCAACCTCGGGATTGCAACCCTGCTCTACATGCCGTTCGTGGCGATTGCGAACAAGGCTGCAACGGTTATCGATGAAGAAGAGAGCGAGGAGGATATCGCCCTCGCACTGAAATTCTAAAATTGCACGGCGCGGGGCAACCCGCGCCAGCGTAAAGGAGCTTAAAGATGTTAGATTTAGAGAGTATCGTTGCCGAAGAAACCGCAGTGAACGATCTGGAAGAGGTGGTGAAGGGGCTCATCATCAATTCCGGGCAGGCGCGAAGCCTGGCGTATGCGGCGCTTAAGCAGGCTAAGCAGGGCGATTTTGTTGCCGCGAAAACCATGATGGAGCAGTCCCGTACGGCGTTAAACGAAGCGCATCTGGTGCAGACGAAACTCATCGAAAGCGACCAGGGCGAAGGAAAGATGAAAGTGAGTCTGGTGCTGGTACATGCGCAGGATCACCTGATGACCTCCATGCTGGCGCGCGAGATGGTAGCGGAGCTCATCGAGCTTCACGAGAAGATGCAGTAAGTCTGAACAGGCACCAGGAGGTCAGCACGATGGAAATCAAAACCGCACATGAGCAGCAGCTGTTTAATGGCAAGAATTTTCACGTGGTGATTTACAACAAAACGGAGAGCGCCAGCGGTCTGCACCAGCATGACTACTACGAGTTCACGATTGTTCTGACCGGCCGCTACTATCAGGAGATTAACGGTAAGCGCGTCCTGCTTGAGCGTGGCGATTTCGTCTTCCTGCCGATGGGGTCCTATCACCAGAGCTTTTATGAGTTTGGTGCGACGCGCATTCTTAACGTAGGGGTGAGCAGACGTTTCTTCGAGAAGCACTATCTGCCGCTGGTTCCGTTCTGCTTTGTGGCGTCACAGGTGTATCGCGTTAAAAATGAGTTTATGACCTGGATTGAAACGGTTATCGCCTCGCTGAATTTCCGCGACAATGAATTTGATGAATTTATTGAAACCGTGACGTTCTACGTCATGAACCGTCTTCGCCATCACCGTGAAGAACAGCAGGTGGTGGATGATATTCCTCAGTGGCTGCGCAGTACCGTGGAGCTGATGCACGACAAAGGACAGTTCAGCGATAACGCCCTGGAAAACATGGTGGCGCTGTCGGGTAAATCGCAGGAATATTTAACGCGCGCCACGCAGCGCTATTACCGTAAAACGCCTGTTCAAATTATTAATGAAATCCGCATCAATTTTGCCAAAAAACAGCTGGAAATTACTAACTACTCTGTCACCGATATCGCTTACGAATCGGGTTACAGCAGCCCCAGCCTGTTTATTAAAACCTTTAAGAAAATGACTTCATTCACACCGAACAGTTACCGCAAAAATTTAACGGTAATTAATTAACTTTCGGCGGTTTATCCGCCAGGAATATTGACGTAATGGCTTGCCCAAATAGCGGGAAGAGTACGCTATACCTTGCAGGCGATTACCCTGATAAGCTAAGGGAGAGTTTATGCAAAAGAAATTAAAAGTCGTAACCATTGGTGGCGGAAGCAGCTATACCCCGGAATTACTTGAAGGTTTCCTGAAACGTTATCATGAATTACCGGTCAGCGAATTATGGCTGGTGGATGTTGAAGAAGGTCAGGAGAAGCTAAATATTATTTTTGAACTGTGCAAACGCATGGTTGAAAAAGCGGGCGTGCCTTTAACCGTGCATAAAACGCTGGATCGCCGCCTGGCGCTGAAAGATGCTGACTTCGTGACCACCCAGCTGCGCGTCGGCCAGCTGAAGGCGCGTGAGCTGGACGAGCGTATTCCGCTGAGCCACGGTTATCTGGGCCAGGAAACCAACGGGGCAGGTGGCCTGTTTAAAGGTCTGCGTACTATTCCGGTCATTTTTGACATCATTAAAGACGTGGAGGAGATCTGCCCGAACGCGTGGGTGATTAACTTTACCAACCCGGCCGGGATGGTCACCGAGGCAGTCTATCGTCACACCGGTTTCAAACGCTTTATCGGCGTCTGCAATATTCCGATCGGCATGAAGATGTTCATCCGCGATGTGCTGGCGCTAACCGATAACGATGAATTGTCCATTGACCTGTTCGGCCTGAACCACATGGTCTTTATCAAAGATGTGATTGTGAACGGGCAATCGCGCTTTGCGGAACTGCTTGATGGCGTTGCCTCTGGTCGCCTGACCGCGGCCTCGGTGAAAAACATCTTCGATCTGCCGTTCAGCGAAGGGCTGATCCGCTCCCTGAATCTGCTGCCGTGCTCGTATCTGCTTTACTACTTCAAGCAGAAAGAGATGCTGGCGATTGAAATGGGCGAATACTACAAAGGTGGCGCACGCGCTCAGGTTGTGCAGAAAGTAGAGAAGCAGCTTTTTGATTTGTATAAAGATCCGAACCTGAACGTCAAACCGAAAGAGCTTGAGCAGCGCGGTGGGGCATACTATTCAGATGCCGCGTGTGAAGTGATCAACGCCATTTACAATGACAAGCAGGCCGAGCACTATGTGAACGTTCCGCATCATGGGCACATCGACAATATCCCGGCAGACTGGGCCGTGGAGATGACCTGCATCCTTGGGCGCGAGGGTGCAAAACCGCATCCCCGCATTACCCACTTCGACGATAAGGTGATGGGCCTGATTCACACCATCAAAGGCTTTGAAGTGGCGGCGAGCAATGCGGCCCTGAGCGGCGAGCTGAATGACGTGCTGCTGGCGCTGAACCTGAGCCCGCTGGTGCATTCTGACCGTGACGCTGAAAAACTCGCGAGTGAGATGATCCTGGCGCATGAGAAATGGCTGCCAAACTTTGCTGCAACGGTTGAGAAACTGAAACTCACACACCGTTAAGAGGAGGCGCGATGGAAAACCTGCTGATCGTCAATGCCGATGATTTCGGCCTGTCAAAAGGGCAGAACTACGGCATTATCGAAGCCTGTCGCCGGGGCGTCGTGACCTCTACAACAGCGCTCATCAACGGTGAGGCGGTGGAACATGCGGCGCAGTTAAGCCGTGAGCTGCCCGAACTGGGCGTGGGCATGCACTTTGTGCTGACGCTTGGGTTGCCCCTTTCACCGATGCCGGGGCTGACGCGCGACGGGCAACTGGGTAAATGGATTTGGGAAATGGCGGAGCAGGACGCTTTGCCGCTTGATGAGATTGTCCGCGAGCTGGACTGCCAGTTTAACCGCTTTGTGGATGTGTTTGGCCGCGAGCCCACCCATATCGACAGTCATCATCATGTGCATATGATCCCGGCGATTTTCCCGCTTGTGGCAGAATTTGCCAAACGTAAAGGCGTGGCGATGCGCGTGGATCGGGAGGTGCGCGGACTGCCGGACGTTGCGGTGACGTCAACGGAGGGGTTCAGCAGCGCATTTTATGGCGACGATATCGACGAAGCGCTGTTCCTGAAGGTGCTGGATGCCTCCGCCGCAAAAGGGGAGCGCTCGCTTGAGGTAATGGCGCATCCGGCGTTTGTCGATAACATCGTACGTAAGAGCGCCTACTGCTGGCCGCGTCTGGCGGAACTGGACGTGCTAACGTCGGCGTCGTTGAAGTATGCGATTGCCGAGCGTGGGTATCGTCTGGGGACGTTCAGGGATTTGTGAGCAAAATAAAGCCCGGGGACGGCTTCGCCTTACCGGGCCTACAACATCAGTCGAAATATAGGCCGGGTAAGCGTAGCGCCACCCGGTTTTTTTTACGCCGGTATCTGGTCAATCTTGCTGCTGCGCGACCACACGCGGTGCGCGGCGAGCAGGTCAAACAGCCGGGTCATAAACGCATCGTCAATGTTATCACCTTCGACAATGCCTTCTTCCCCTTGATCCGGTACCTTCAGCAGCGATTTAAACTTCCGCGCATCGCCTGCGAGGGCGATTGGCTTCAGGTGCTTATAGGCTTCCAGCAGATAATAGGCGGCATCACCGTTACCGAGCAGACTCTCAACGTCGCCGCACGGCATAATCACCGCATCAACCGTCAGGGACGGTGCCCCGGCGAAGGTCGCGGCAATCGGCAGGACGGAGCCATCATCGGCCGTCACTTCACCCATGCGTGAGTAAAGCAGTTTGGCATGTACGCCCTGAGTCTTGAGCGCCCTCATGATCCCCAGCACGTCGCTGGCGCGCGGTTTATCGTTCAGCAGGATAGCCACTACGCGGCCTTTGATCGTCCCGCCAGGTACCGCGTACAGGCTCAGGGACGGATCCTTCTTAAGCCCGTTCACGTCTTTAGGCGGTGCAGCATGGCATTGCTCGTCAGTCAGCGTAATGCCGAGATTATTCGCCACGCCCTGAGCAAGCTGGATATCAATATGCGCCAGATGGTCGACCACGCGCTCGCGAATGTAGGTACGCACCACTTTGCTCAGCTCGAAGCTGAAGCCGCCGATAATGTGCTGCTGTTCGATCGGGGTCTGGCTGTTCCAGAACAGGCGAGGCTGAGCGTAATATTCGCCGAATGACGGGCTGCGCTCGCGAATTTTTGTTCCGTCCACGCGCTCCTGATACGACTCGAATCCGCCACGTTTTGGCCCCGGCGGGGTTTCACGCGGCCAGTTATCGTTAATGGAGTTCGGCTCGTAGTTCGCCGGGTTGGTATCGATATCCTGGCGATGCATCCCGTCACGCTGGAAGTTATGGTACGGACAGGTCGGACGGTTGATTGGGAGCTCATGGAAGTTAGGTCCACCAAGACGGCTGATCTGCGTATCGGTGTAAGAGAACAGACGACCCTGCAGCAGCGGATCGTTGGTGAAGTCCAGCCCCGGCACAATATGGCCCGGGTGGAACGCTGCCTGCTCATTTTCCGCGAAGAAGTTATCCGGGTTGCGGTTAAGCACCATTTTACCCACCAGCTGAACCGGCACCAACTCTTCAGGAATAAGCTTGGTCGGGTCGAGCAGGTCGAAGTCGAATTTGAACTCGTCTTCTTCCGGGATCAGCTGTAACCCCAGCTCGTATTCCGGGAAATCACCGGCTTCAATGGATTCCCACAGTTCGCGACGGTGGAAGTCCGGATCGCGTCCGGTCAGCTTCTGCGCTTCATCCCACACCAGCGACGCTTTCCCCGCGACCGGTTTCCAGTGGAAACGCACAAACGTCGCTTTACCTTCAGCGTTAATCAGACGGAAGGTATGAATACCAAAGCCTTCCATGGTGCGATAGCTGCGCGGGATCCCCCGGTCAGACATCGCCCACATCACGTTGTGAAGGGTTTCCGGTTGCAGGGAGACGTAGTCCCAGAATGTGTCATGCGCACTTTGTCCCTGCGGTATGGCCCAGTGTGGTTCTGGTTTTACCGCATGGACAAAGTCAGGGAACTTATGCGCGTCCTGTATGAAGAAAACCGGGGTGTTATTCCCGACGAGGTCGAAAATGCCCTCTTCGGTATAGAATTTGGTGGCGAAGCCGCGGATATCACGCACCGTGTCGGCCGAACCCGCGCCGCCCTGTACGGTAGAGAAACGCACAAACACCGGTGTGATTTTGTTCGGATCGGAAAGGAAATCTGCTTTGGTGATCTCCTTCAGGCTCTTGTACGGCTGGAAATAGCCGTGCGCCGCGGAGCCGCGAGCGTGGACGATACGCTCAGGGATACGCTCATGGTCGAAATGGGTGATTTTTTCGCGCAGGATGAAATCTTCCAGCAGCGTCGGGCCGCGCGTTCCGGCGCGCAGGGAGTTCTGATCATCGGCAATGCGAACGCCCTGGTTCGTGGTCAGCGCATGGCCTTCACCGCCCTTGCGGTGAGGATCGAGCGATTTCAGCTTTTCGTTTTCCGTTTCCGGGGCTTTCATGCTGCCCGGGGCGGTAGGCTGTTCACCCGGTGCGGAAGGACCCGGTGATGGTTTGTGTGAGCCGTCGGCTGGGGCAAGTGAGTCCATTCCCGGTTGAGATTCTTCAGTCCCATGAATGGGTGACTGATGTGGTTTATCATTGTTCGACATTGCACGCTTCTCCTTTGTTCATTCCTAAAAACCCTATTAAGGATAGAACAATGTTAAGAATTAGCAGGCGAACGAAGCGTTTTCAGATATTGATTAGCGAAAGGAGCCATCTGCGATACGTCAGGCGCGACGGGCGGGGGGAGAATCGGCTATGATAGAAATTTCCTGCTTTAAGAATTTGCTTTAGTGAACCCGTCGCTTATGAAACCTCTTCGTCAACAAAACCGCCAGGTTATTAGCTATGTACCCCGCGTTGAGCCCGCGCCGCCAGACCATGCCCTGAAGGTGGATGGTTTTCGCGATGTCTGGATGCTGCGGGGTAAATACGTTGCCTTCGTGCTGATTGGCGAGCACTTCCGTCGCTCCCCTGCGTTTACGGTGCCGGAATCGGCGCAGCGATGGGCAATGCAGACCCGCCAGGATGAAGAGGTTGAAGAATAACAGCCATAAAAAAACCGCCCGATGGCGGTTTTTTTATTTCAGCAGTTATTAACGATGTGCCAGTTCGGCATCATCTTCACTGTCGAGAATCGTTTTGTCGGTCTGCTTCAGCCACTGGCTGGTCAGGGTACCGGCGGTCATTGAACCACTCACGTTCAACGCGGTACGACCCATATCGATCAGTGGTTCAACAGAGATCAGCAGGGCAACCAGCGTTACCGGCAGCCCCAGCGCAGGCAGAACGATCAGCGCAGCGAAGGTCGCGCCGCCGCCCACGCCCGCAACACCGGCGGAGCTAATGGTCACGATACCGACCAGCGTCGCAATCCAGACCGGATCCAGCGGGTTAATACCCACGGTTGGGGCAACCATCACGGCCAGCATCGCCGGGTAGAGACCCGCACAGCCGTTCTGCCCGATGGTGGCGCCAAAGGAGGCCGAGAAGCTGGCGATAGACTCGGGTACGCCCAGACGACGTGTCTGTGCTTCCACGTTCAGCGGAATCGATGCCGCGCTGGAACGGCTGGTGAAGGCGAAGGTCAGCACCGGCCAGACTTTGCGGAAATATTTCAGCGGGCCAACGCCGTTCACCGCCAGCAGGATGCCGTGCACAACAAACATGATGCCCAGACCGAGGTACGAGGCAATCACAAAGCTGCCAAGCTTGATGATGTCTTGCAGGTTAGAACCTGCCACGACTTTGGTCATCAGCGCCAGGACACCGTACGGCGTCAGCTGCATGACCAGACGCACCAGCTTCATTACCCAGCTTTGCAGGGTATCGATGGCAGTCAGAACCCGCTCGCCTTTCGGCGCATCGTCCTTCAGCAGCTTCAGCGCAGCCACGCCCAGGAACGCAGCGAAGATCACTACGCTGATAATGGAGGTTGGGCTTGCACCGGTCAGGTCAGCAAACGGGTTTTTCGGAATGAAGGAGAGCACCATCTGCGGAACGGTCAGATCGGCCACTTTACCCACGTAGTTGGTCTCAATCGCCGTCAGACGCGCGGTTTCAGCGCTACCCTGCACCAGACCTTCAGCAGTCAGGCCAAACAGATTGGTAACCAGCACACCCACCAGCGCCGCAATCAGCGTTGTGAAGAGCAGGGTGCCAATGGTCAGGAAACTGATTTTACCCAGTTGAGAAGCATTATGCAGGCGGGCTACGGCGCTCAGAATTGAGGCGAATACCAGCGGCATAACGATCATTTGCAGCAGCTGTACATAGCCGTTACCGACAATGTTGAACCACTGAATGGAATCTTTCAGTACCGGGCTGTCGGAGCCGTAAATAGCGTGTAAGGCCAGGCCAAACACCACGCCCATGACAAGACCAACCAGTACCTTTTTCGCCAGGCTCCACTGTTTGTGGCGAGCCTGGGCGAGAAGCAATAGCAATACGACGAACACAACAATGTTCGCGATGAGTGGAAAATTCATCCCCGTTCTCCTGATTTATTATACGGTCGGTTTTTACCGAACCTGTTGGCGCAAGGTTATCAGAAGTGTGATGTAGCGCTTATATCCATATGGAATGGTTTATGACAAAAGTGATTATATTGTCGGTTTAATGTTCAATCTGGTGATTAATAAAACGATTGAACTGAAATTGCAGCGAGTTGATCATCTGCGATGACCAGCGCACTGCACCATTTTCGGGCAATGTCTGCGGCATCCAGACGGCATAGGCAAACAGCGCCATGCACAGAACGCGCTCCAGCTGGTTGCCTTTTTGCGGCACGAGGATTGGCAGGCGGAAACGCCAGCGGCAGGGCCAGAGCAGCGGAACGCCCGCTGGCGTCAGCATATCGGCGAGGATATGGCTTAAGTAGCCGAGCACCATGCCCTGAATGGCATCCGCCGGGACTATCCAACTCTCGGGAACCTTCAAATAGAAGAGTGTAAGCAGGCCAAATACGGCCAGCAGGCTGTGGGTAAACCCGCGATGACCAAAGGCTCTGGCGATGGGTTTTGAAATCCACTTCAGCCGCTGACCAAGGAATGATTTTGGATGGTCGATGTCCGGCAGCAGGCAGGTCAGCACGGCAGAAGGGACAATATGCCACCAGTCCCCCTGGGCCAGCACAGGGGTCAGTTCAGCGTTTTTAGCAAACACTGCACAGGCAAGTGAAAAAAGCAGGTGGCCTTCCGCCGTCATGATAAAACCCGGTAAACTGTCAATCCATACAGTATAGGGTTTTTATACAGTGTGTGAAAGAGGTGACGGTGTAACTCTTTGTCACAAACCGGCGGTTAGCGCGCCAGCCAGCCACCGTCTACGGCAAGGGTATGGCCGTTAACGTAATCCGACGCCGCCGAGGCCAGAAACACCACCGGACCCTGTAAATCCTCCGGAAGTCCCCAGCGGCCCGCCGGAATACGGTCGAGGATCGCCTGGCTGCGCTGCTCATCATCGCGAAGTTGTTGGGTGTTATTTGTCGCCATATAACCCGGCGCGATAGCGTTCACGTTAATACCTAGCGGCGCCCATTCGTTTGCCAGCAGGCGGGTGAGCCCGAGGACGCCGCTTTTCGAAGCCGTATAGGACGGCACCCGAATGCCGCCCTGGAAGGAGAGCATGGAGGCAATGTTAATAATCTTGCCGCCCTGACCCTGCACGATAAACTGTTTCGCTACTGCCTGAGAGAGGAAAAAGACCGATTTCAGATTGAGATCGATGACCTCGTCCCAGTCCTTCTCGCTAAATTCCAGCGCATCGCACCGACGAATGGTGCCGGCATTATTAACCAGAATATCGATGCGGCCCATCTCTGTGACGGCGGTATCCACGACGCTCTGAATACTCTCATGCTTGCCGAGATCGGCGCGAATTGCGATAAAGCGCCGTCCCAGCGCCGTGACGCGCGCTGCCGTTTCGTCAGGAACCTTGCGGTTTACCCCCACGATATCGCATCCTGCCTGGGCGAGGGCAATGGCCATGCCTTGCCCCAGACCGGTATCGCACCCGGTCACCATCGCCACTTTTCCTGCCAGAGTAAAAGCATCCAGTATCATACGCGCCTCAGAAGTCAGGTTATTGTCATTCTGCACGTAAGGATAGGAGTCTGGAATGAGAAAAGCAAATAAAGTAAAACGTTGTTTTGATTTTGTGATACAGGCAGCCGAAGCTGCCTGAAAGAGCGTTACTCTCCGCGCAGATGGCGGGCAGTCAATTCTTCAAGAGACGTCAGCCTGACATCCGCGAGGGCAAAGCGGGGATCGTGTCGGCCTTCTTCAGCCGGCACAACGATGGAGCGCATACGTGCGGCTTTGGACGCCACCATGCCGTTAACCGAATCTTCCAGCGCCACACAGGTAAGCGGATCCAGCCCCAGTTTCGCGGCGCAGTCCATATACACCTGCGGATGTGGCTTGCTGTAAGGAAGCTTTTCGGCCGAGGCCAGCGCGTCGAAGCTGTCGCGCAGCCCGAACATCGTCAGCACTTTTTCCAGCATATGCAGAGGTGAGGCAGAGGCAAGCCCCACTTTCAGCCCTTGCGCCTTGCACAGGGCGATAGCGTCGCGTACGCCCGGTAACAGAGGCTTATTCTCTTCTACAAGGGAGATAGCACGGTTGATAATGCGCGCCGTAACTTCGTCGCGATCCGGGCCAACCCATGGCTGGTGGGCATACCAAAGGTCAACCACCATATCGATGCGCAGCCCCAGGGTATCGGGAAGCTCATTACGACGACTGATATCGACGCCGAGGCTGGCCATCACGTCCAGTTCAGCCCGATCCCACAGGGGTTCGGAATCAATCAACAATCCATCCATGTCAAAAATAGCGGCAAGTATCTGGCGCGGTGTCGACATTACAACATCTCCTTATCTTGGGGGTAAGACGAACGGTGCTAAGCACAAGCAATTTAGCATATTGCATTCAAAGATCGGGCGAAAATGACCGACAGCAGGTAGACTTAGGCACAAATAACGCGTCTTTATGAAGAGGAACTAATGACGTATCAACAAGCTGGACGCATCGCAGTCTTAAAACGTATTGCTGGTTGGGTTATTTTCATTCCCGCCCTGATTTCAACGCTGATCTCCGTACTTAAATTTATGTACGATCACAGCGAAAAACAGCCGGGCATTAATGCCGTCATGCTTGATTTTGCCCACGTCATGATTGAGATGATGCGGTTTAACACCCCATTCCTGAACGTCTTCTGGTTCAACTCGCCCACCCCGGATTTTCACCACCAGCTGAATGTCGGGTTCTGGATAATCTATGCGTTGATCTTTATCGCGATGGCGTTGCAGGCCTCCGGCGCACGCATGAGCCGCCAGACCCGCTTTTTACGCGAAGGGGTGGAAGATCAGCTGATACTTGAGAAGGCGAAAGGCCCTGACGGGATGAGCCGCGAGCAGATCGAATCGCGCATTGTCGTTCCGCGTCATACCATTTTTGTGCAGTTTTTCCCGCTCTATATCCTGCCGGTTATTATCATTGTGGCCGGGTATTTCTTCTTTACGCTGCTCGGCTTCCTGTAATGTCAAAGGGGGCGTATTGCCGCCCCCTCCCGCTATGCCGCCAGGATACGATCCAGCGCTCGCTGGGCATTCACCAGATGACTCCCGCCAAACAAAATCGCCCGGTTTAGCAAGGTGTACAGCTGATAAACCGGCTGACGTTCAAGGAAACCCGCAGGTAACGGCGAGACAGACTGATAGCCATCATAAATTTGCGGCGGCTGTTCAGGGTGCAACGGCAGCATCGCGAGGTCACATTCTCTGTCGCCCCAGTAGCAGGCCGGGTCAAATATATAGGGACCATCAGGCCCAAGCGCGCAGTTGTTCGACCATAAATCACCGTGCAGAAGGGAAGCCTGTGGGTGATGCGAAGCCAGACGCTGCTGAATGTGTTCAACAATCGCGTCGATGTTGCCGAACGCTAGTCCCTTTTCAGCGGCCAGCTCCAGCTGCCAGCCTATGCGCTGCTCGGCGAAAAAAGTCGACCAGCGGCGTTGCCACGCGTTTGGCTGTGGGGTGGTAGAGAGGTCGTTATCGAAATCGAGCCCAAACTGAGGTTGATCGCTCCACTGGTGCAAACGGGCGATCTGTTGGCCGAGAATAAAGGCGTTGTGCGCATCCAGAGGGCGCGCCGGAAGATAGTTCATCACCAGAAAGCTGTAGTCACGATCGCTGCCAACGGCTAAAACCTGTGGAACGTTGACTGTTTTACTGCGCGATAACAACTCAAGCTGATCGGCTTCGGCCGTAAAAATGGGGAGCAATTCGCGCTCATCACATTTCACGAAGAGATCGCGCCCGGCGTAACGTAAATGCCATGCGGCATGGATCTCTCCGCCTGGCAGTTCGTTACGCAGTTCAATTTCACCTTCACCCAGCTGCTCACTTAAAAGATGACTGATAGCCTGCCACATGATGTCTCTCCCATGTTGTCTGCCAGATCATAAAGTTAGCGCAAAACGGCTATAAAAAAACAGGAACTAACGCACAACTGAGCGGTTTAATTTTGTACAGGGCACTTATTGTTCTTTTTTATGCCAGTTTTCCCAGCTATCCACATCAATTTCCGTGGCTTTGTCAGTCACGCTTTCCACCAGGCTACTGGCCAGCGCCTTCACCTCCTCCTGACTCAGCGGGCTTATCAGGCCAAAGGCCAGCGAGCCGAGATCGTGAATATTGCCCTCATCGTCCGTCAGCGTGAGCAGAAAATTCGCCCGCGTGAAAGCGTTGTTGAGTTCATTCAGTTCGGTCAGCGATGCTTCATGAATATTGACGGTTACGACGTAGCGGGTGATATCACCACTGCTCATAATTCACCTCGTTGTTATCCTGAAAGTTTTCTTAGCATAGTCGATAAGCCATATTTGGCGACTTCCCCCTCCACGGGAAGGGGAAGCACGTTCAGCTTCTCGCCAGGTAATCGACAATTTTCTGGGTATCCGCAAGCGAACACAGACGGGTTCCCTGATTGATGGTGGCAGCGCTCCCTGCCGCGACGCCATAGCGTGCCATCTCCAGAAGCGAAGCGCCCTGCGCCAGCTTCAGCACCATCGCGCCAACCATACTGTCACCGGCACCCACGGTACTCTGACTTTTCATCGGCGGTGGAACAACCTGCACGCAGCCCGTCTTGTCGACGGCCAGCGCACCCTGAGGACCGAGAGAGACTACAACGCGATGCGCTTTGCCCGTGCGTACCAGCTCTTCTGCGGCAGTACGCACGTCATCAGGCTGGTTGAGCTCGCGATTGACAAGCGCACTGAGCTCTTTCTGGTTAGGTTTGACAAGTTCAAGTTGTCCGGGCTCTAACGCCGCCTTCAGGGCATCGCCTGAGCTATCGACAATGCAGCGGATGCCGCGCTGGAGCACCGCCTGAACCAGTGCCGTCAGCTTTTCTGTTTTGACGCCCGGCGGCAGGCTACCGCTGATCACCAGCAATGAGCCGCTTTCAATGGTCAGCACTTTCTCTTCCAGTTGACGAAACTCATCATCGCTCAACTTCGCCCCTGGCATCACAAAACGATATTGCTCGCCGCTGGATTCAACATGGACATGCAGGTTTTGCCGGGTCCAGTCTCTGGCGTCAACGGTATCTACGGCAACCTGTTCATCTGCCAGCAACGCAACCAGATGCTCACCTGTGGCGCCGCCAGCGGGGAAGATGGCGGTTGCTTTTCCGCCGAGATGGGTAATGGCGCGCGCCACGTTAATGCCGCCGCCGCCCGGCTCAAACACCGGCGCGCTACAGCGCAGCTTACCTTCCGGATAGATTTGCGGCGTCATGGTCGCAGAGTCGAGGGAAGGGGAGAGTGTCAGCGTGTAAATCGAAGCCATCATGACCTCCTTTTATCATGGGTTATTTTAAGCCTGGCACCGTTTGGCAGGAAGGCAACGTAAATAACAGTATGATTTTAAAAATGAATGCTGACAAAAAACCTTGGCCGGGTATATACATTAAATCGCGTTTTGGGATCGTTCTTATTCAAAAAATGAAAGAAGAAATTATTGCTATGTTATTTGCGGCTTTTTATAATTTGTTACCTTTCTATGGTCGCCTTGTCATTGATCCGCAAGAAAGTTTCCGAGACCGTGACGGTCTCTTTTTATGTTGTACGGACTCCTAAAATAAATGAAGCTTTTGAAGACAGTACCCGCAGCACTGATGCTGGCGGGTGGCGTATTTGCGTCACTGAATGCAACCGCCGATGATACCGTTTTTACTGTCATGGACGATCCCTCCACTGCCAAAAAACCCTTTGAAGGTAACGTGAATGCCGGGTATCTGGCGCAATCCGGTAACACGAAAAGCTCCTCCATGACCGCAGACAGCACCCTGACCTGGTACGGCAACACCACGGCCTGGTCGCTGTGGGGCAATGCCAGCAACACGTCTGCTAACGATGAACGCTCCTCTGAGAAATACGCGGTAGGTGGGCGTAGCCGTTACAACATGACAGATTATGACTACCTGTTTGGGCAGGCGAGTTGGCTTACTGACCGCTACAACGGCTATCGCCAGCGCGATGTCATGACTGCGGGTTATGGTCGTCAGTTCCTGAATGGACCGGTGCACAGCCTCCGTTTTGAATTCGGTCCGGGTGTCCGTTACGACGAGTACACCAACGGCGAAGATGAAACCCAGCCGCTGGGTTATGCATCGGGCACCTACGCATGGCAAATGACTGACAACGCGAAATTCACCCAGGGTGTGTCGGTGTTTGGTGCTGAAGATACAACGCTGAATTCTGAAAGTGCGTTGAACGTGGCTATCAACGAACACTTTGGACTCAAGGTGGCGTACAACGTAACCTGGAACTCATCACCGCCTGATTCCGCGCCGGAACATACCGATCGCCGAACCACGATTTCTTTAGGTTATAAAATGTAATTTCTTCGGGCCGGGACTATTCTCGGCCTGTTTTTTATTTTTTGAAACTGTGCTTATTTATATTAAACGGCGTTTTGAAATAATAGGCATGCTTTCGTCTTCATAATTTCTCCATAATTAGGCGACCAGGCCTTATTCAGTTTATTTGACACGATTTGATAAATAATTTGACTAGGCAAAAGTGTGATCCAGATCTACACTTACGGCACAGGCAAAAAACTCGCCTCAGGCATTTCTGCATTAATTAAGTATGAGAACAGAATTATGAAAAAAATCAAAACCGCTACAGTAGCGATGGTGCTTTCCGCACTTTCATTTGGCGTATTTGCTGCTGATAATATGACGCAACCTGCCAGTGACGTTAACAGCCCAGTCGGGATCGCTAAAGCCTCTGATGTTGAAGCAGGCTCCAACATTGCCCCTGGCTCCCAGTCTACCGGCCAGTCAATGAATGATGCATTTGATGTACACAAGCTGGTGGCGGGTGAGTGGTCCTGATATTTCAACTGCCACATGTGATGGAATATATACGCTGTCCCAGCCTGGCGAAAACCGGATTATGACGTACCGGTTTTGGACCATAAATTATCGTAAAGATAGTTAAGATTTATTCAGTAAATTCACGGCACGTTGTCGCTGACATAATATTAGCCCCAGATCATCGCGGCCCAACGCAGCAGCAACATCGCGCCGCAAATAGCGATTAACACCACGACCATTTTCCAGTGCTTAACGGCAAATCTTTTTGTTGGCATAACCCAATCCTTGTCAGTTGATACCCTTAGTCTACCAAAGTCTGCGCCAGAAAGCGCTTTACCCGGGACAACAGGTTATGCCAGAACAGCGGTTCGGCTCAAAACCAGTGGAATCTGTCGGCCAGTATCAATACCAGACCAGCAGCGGAAAGTAGATTCAATATCACAACGGTTCTGCTCGATACATTCATGTGATACCCCTTCGATGTTTAAGGACCAGATCAAGAATAGCTCAGCACTTTCGGATTGCGAGCCCCCGTCAACAAAAGTTCATGAACGCAGACATAAGGATGAGCGGTTCAAATCGGTCGCGGGAAGGTGCATTCGCCCTGTTAATAGTGTTACCATTACGCTGCTTGCCGTAAATCCGCATTTATCTGAATCGGCAGGTGCATGATGACGAACCAATTTGACGATTGTTGGTCAGATGGTTTCGTAATCTACTGTTTAATCACGATTATTTTCTTTGTATATGCTCTTATGTGTGGGGCATCACTGCAAATAAGGATATAAAATGCCTGTAATTACTCTTCCTGATGGCAGCCAACGCCATTTCGACCACGCTGTAAGCCCAATGGATGTTGCCCTGGATATCGGTCCTGGACTCGCAAAAGCAACCATTGCAGGCCGCGTAAACGGTGAACTGGTAGACGCGTCCGATCTGATTGAAAGCGATGCAACGCTTGCGATCATCACCGCGAAAGACGAAGAAGGTCTGGAGATCATTCGTCACTCCTGTGCGCACCTGTTAGGTCATGCTATTAAGCAGCTGTGGCCCAACACCAAAATGGCGATCGGCCCGGTTATCGACAACGGCTTCTACTACGACGTTGACCTTGACCACACACTGACACAGGAAGATATCGACGCGCTCGAAAAACGTATGCATGAGCTCGCCGAAACGAACTATGACGTCATCAAGAAGAAAGTCAGCTGGCATGAAGCGCGTGAAACCTTCGTGAAGCGCGGCGAGAGCTATAAAGTCTCGATTCTTGATGAAAACATCGCTCATGATGACAAGCCTGGCTTGTACCATCACGAAGAATATGTCGACATGTGCCGTGGACCGCACGTGCCGAATATGCGCTTCTGTCATCACTTCAAACTGATGAAAATCGCAGGCGCCTACTGGCGTGGCGACAGCAACAATAAAATGTTGCAGCGTATCTATGGTACCGCATGGGCCGATAAGAAAGCCCTGAACGCGTACCTGCAACGCCTGGAAGAGGCGGCTAAGCGTGACCACCGTAAAATCGGTAAGCAGCTTGACCTGTATCATATGCAGGAAGAAGCGCCGGGGATGGTGTTCTGGCATAACGACGGCTGGACAATCTTCCGTGAACTGGAAACGTTCGTGCGCTCCAAGCTGAAAGAGTACCAGTATCAGGAAGTGAAAGGCCCGTTCATGATGGACCGTGTGCTGTGGGAAAAAACCGGCCACTGGGACAACTACAAAGATGCGATGTTCACCACTTCGTCTGAGAACCGTGAATACTGCATCAAGCCAATGAACTGTCCGGGCCACGTTCAGATCTTCAACCAGGGTCTGAAATCCTACCGCGATCTGCCGCTGCGTATGGCGGAGTTCGGTAGCTGCCACCGTAACGAGCCATCAGGTGCGCTGCACGGTCTGATGCGTGTTCGTGGCTTTACTCAGGATGATGCGCATATCTTCTGTACTGAAGATCAGGTACGTGATGAAGTTAACGCCTGTATTCGTATGGTCTACGATATGTACAGCACCTTTGGCTTCGAGAAGATCGTGGTCAAACTCTCAACGCGTCCGGAAAAACGTATCGGTAGCGATGAGACATGGGATCGCGCAGAGGCGGATCTCGCCGTGGCGCTGGAAGAGAACGGTATTCCGTTCGAATACCAGCTGGGCGAGGGCGCATTCTACGGTCCAAAAATTGAATTTACCCTGTATGACTGCCTCGATCGCGCATGGCAGTGCGGAACGGTACAGCTGGACTTCTCCCTGCCGCAGCGTTTAAGCGCCTCTTATGTTGGCGAAGACAACGAGCGTCAGGTGCCGGTTATGATTCACCGTGCGATTCTCGGTTCACTGGAGCGCTTCATCGGCATCCTGACTGAAGAGTTCGCGGGCTTCTTCCCAACCTGGCTTGCGCCAGTGCAGGTAGTTGTGATGAACATTACCGATTCTCAGGCGGATTACGTTAAAGAATTGACGCAGAAACTACAAAATGCGGGCATTCGCGTAAAAGCAGACTTGAGAAATGAGAAGATTGGCTTTAAAATCCGCGAGCACACTTTACGTCGTGTCCCGTATATGTTGGTCTGTGGTGATAAAGAGGTGGAAGCAGGCAAAGTTGCCGTTCGCACCCGCCGTGGTAAAGACCTGGGGAGCCTGGACGTAAGTGAAGTGATTGAGAAGCTGCAACAAGAGATTCGCAGCCGCAGTCTTCAACAACTGGAGGAATAAGGTATTAAAGGCGGAAAACGAGTTCAAACGGCACGTCCGAATCGTATCAATGGCGAGATTCGCGCCCAGGAAGTTCGCTTAACAGATCTTGAAGGTGAACCACTGGGGATTGTGAGTCTGAGAGAAGCGATCGAAAAAGCTGAAGAAGCTGGAGTAGATTTAGTTGAAATCAGCCCTAACGCCGAACCGCCAGTTTGTCGTATTATGGACTACGGCAAGTTCCTTTATGAAAAGAGTAAATCTTCTAAGGAACAGAAGAAGAAGCAAAAAGTTATCCAGGTTAAGGAAATCAAATTCCGTCCTGGTACCGACGATGGCGATTATCAGGTAAAACTCCGCAGCCTGATTCGCTTTCTGGAAGATGGCGATAAGGCCAAGATCACGCTGCGTTTCCGCGGTCGTGAGATGGCCCACCAACAGATTGGTATGGAAGTGCTTAACCGCGTCCGTGAAGATCTGAGTGAACTGGCAGTAGTCGAATCCTTCCCAACGAAGATCGAAGGCCGCCAGATGATCATGGTGCTCGCTCCTAAGAAGAAACAGTAAGGCCTTCAAGCAGCAAAATCTGTGGAGCCTTCGGGCCCCATAGGTTTTGTTCGCCTATGTTTCGTTTATTTAACAATGCGAAGTGGAAGTTATTAAAATGCCAAAAATTAAGACCGTACGCGGTGCTGCTAAGCGCTTCAAAAAAACCGGTAAAGGTGGTTTTAAGCACAAGCACGCTAACCTGCGTCACATTCTGACTAAGAAAGCTACCAAGCGTAAACGTCACCTGCGTCCAAAAGCCATGGTTTCTAAAGGCGATCTGGGCCTGGTCATCGCGTGCCTGCCGTACGCATAAGTCGTTAACGTTTAACTTTTTTAACTTAGAATAGATACAGGAGAGCACACATGGCTCGCGTAAAACGTGGTGTAATTGCACGTGCACGTCACAAGAAAATTTTGAAACAAGCTAAAGGCTACTACGGTGCGCGTTCACGCGTATACCGCGTTGCCTTCCAGGCTGTTATCAAAGCAGGTCAGTACGCTTACCGTGACCGTCGTCAGCGTAAGCGTCAGTTCCGTCAACTGTGGATTGCGCGTATCAACGCAGCAGCACGTCAGAACGGTATTTCTTACAGCAAATTCATCAACGGCCTGAAAAAAGCCTCTGTTGAAATCGACCGTAAGATCCTGGCTGACATCGCAGTATTCGACAAAGTAGCGTTCACCGCTCTGGTCGAAAAAGCGAAAGCAGCACTGGCATAAGCCAGTTGAAAGAGGGGGCTTTGCTCCCTCTTTTCATATCGCCTTATCAGAAGATTGACATTTACCCGTCCAGGCTTTTCAATAAGGTCTTAACGGTTTTTACCCTACAAGGTAACGCAAGCATGAATGCTGCTATTTTCCGCTTCTTCTTTTACTTTAGCACCTGACTTCAGGAGGCTAGCGCGTGAAAGATGAAACGAAAAACAGCGCCAGATAAGCCTCCCGATGGAGGCTTTTTTTGTGCCTGAATTTGAGAGATTACGTCCAACAATTCGGTGTCTGCACCGACATAATGAGGAAAACCATGTCACATCTCGCAGAGCTGGTTGCCAGTGCAACGGCCGCCATTAACCAGGCCTCAGATGTTGCCGCGTTAGACAATGTCCGCGTCGAATATCTGGGCAAGAAAGGGCATCTGACCCTTCAGATGACTACCCTGCGTGAACTGCCAGCAGAGGAGCGCCCGGCAGCAGGTGCAGTGATTAACGAAGCCAAAGAGCAGGTACAACAGGCGCTGAACGCACGTAAAGCCGAGCTGGAAAGTGCAGTACTGAATGCGCGTCTGGCGGCAGAAACGATTGACGTTTCTCTGCCGGGTCGCCGTATCGAAAACGGCGGTCTGCATCCGGTTACCCGTACTATCGATCGTATTGAAAGTTTCTTCGGTGAGCTCGGCTTTACCGTGGCGACTGGCCCGGAAATTGAAGATGACTACCACAACTTCGATGCCCTTAACATTCCTGGCCATCATCCGGCACGCGCTGACCACGACACTTTCTGGTTTGACGCCACCCGTCTGCTGCGTACTCAGACTTCTGGCGTTCAGATCCGTACCATGAAGGAGCAGGCTCCACCGATCCGCATCATCGCGCCGGGTCGCGTATACCGTAACGACTACGATCAGACCCACACCCCAATGTTCCACCAGATGGAAGGTCTGATTGTTGATAAAAACATCAGCTTCACCAACCTGAAAGGCACACTGCACGATTTCCTGAATAACTTCTTTGAGGAAGATTTGCAGGTTCGTTTCCGTCCGTCCTACTTCCCGTTCACTGAACCTTCTGCGGAAGTTGACGTGATGGGTAAAAACGGTAAATGGCTGGAAGTGCTGGGCTGCGGCATGGTGCATCCAAACGTACTGCGCAACGTAGGTATCGATCCGGAAGTATACTCCGGCTTTGCGTTCGGTATGGGCATGGAGCGTCTTACCATGCTGCGCTACGGCGTAACCGACTTACGTGCGTTCTTCGAAAACGATCTGCGTTTCCTCAAACAGTTTAAATAAGGGCAGGAAAGAACAATGAAATTCAGTGAACTGTGGTTACGCGAATGGGTTAACACCACGCTGGACAGCGACGCGCTTTCTAACCAGATCACCATGGCGGGTCTGGAAGTTGATGGCGTGGATCCTGTTTCTGGCGCCTTTACCGGCGTCGTGGTAGGTGAAGTGGTTGAGTGTGGCCAGCACCCTAACGCCGACAAACTGCGCGTAACAAAAGTCAATGTGGGCGGTGACCGTCTGCTGGATATCGTCTGCGGTGCGCCAAACTGCCGACAGGGCCTGAAGGTAGCCGTGGCGACCGTCGGCGCGGTACTGCCGGGCGATTTCAAAATCAAAGCGGCTAAGCTGCGCGGTGAGCCGTCTGAAGGCATGCTGTGCTCCTTCTCCGAGCTGGGCATTTCCGACGATCACTCCGGGATTATCGAGCTGCCGCAGGATGCACCAGTGGGTACCGATATCCGCGAATACCTGAAGCTTGATGACAACACCATCGAAATCGGCGTGACGCCAAACCGTGCCGACTGCTTAGGTATCATCGGTGTAGCCCGCGACGTGGCCGTTCTGAACCAGACCGAACTGAACGAGCCGGAGATCGCTCCGGTTGAGGCAGCCATCAGTGACGTGCTGCCGATTCAGGTAGACGCGCCTGAGGCCTGCCCACGCTACCTCGGTCGTGTGGTGAAAGGTATTAACGTTAAAGCGCCAACCCCGCTGTGGATGAAAGAGAAACTGCGTCGCTGCGGTATCCGTTCTATCGACGCCGTGGTTGACGTCACCAACTATGTTCTGCTGGAGCTGGGCCAGCCAATGCACGCCTTTGATAAAGATCGTATCGAAGGTGGGATCGTCGTGCGCATGGCGAAAGAGGGCGAAACCCTGGTTCTGCTGGACGGCAGCGAAGCGAAACTGAACGCCGACACCCTGGTGATTGCCGATCACAACAAAGCGCTGGCGATGGGCGGTATCTTCGGCGGCGAGCACTCTGGCGTTAACGACGAGACGCAAAACGTCCTGCTGGAATGCGCGTTCTTCAGCCCGCTCTCCATCACCGGCCGCGCACGCCGTCACGGTCTGCACACTGACGCTTCTCACCGCTATGAGCGTGGCGTGGATCCTGCGCTGCAATACAAAGCGATGGAGCGTGCGACTCGCCTGCTGATCGACATCTGCGGCGGCGAAGCGGGTCCGGTTATCGATGTGACCAACCAAGCGGCGCTGCCGAAGCGTGCGACCATTACTCTGCGCCGCAGCAAGCTGGATCGTTTGATTGGTCACCACGTTGCCGATGCGCAGGTGACCGACATTCTGGCGCGTCTGGGCTGCGAAGTGACTGAAGGTCAGGATGAGTGGAAAGCCGTTGCGCCATCCTGGCGTTTCGACATGGAGATCGAAGAAGATCTGGTGGAAGAAGTGGCCCGCGTGTACGGCTACAACAATATCCCTGACGAGCCGGTGCAGGCGGGTCTGGTGATGGGCAGCCATCGCGAAGCCGATCTGTCACTGAAGCGTGTGAAAACCATGCTGAACGACAAAGGCTACCAGGAAGTGATCACCTACAGCTTCGTTGATCCTAAGCTGCAACAGCTGATCCACCCGGGTCAGGAAGCGCTGATCCTGCCAAGCCCGATCTCCAGCGAGATGTCAGCGATGCGTCTGTCCCTGTGGACGGGACTGCTGGGTACTATCGTTTATAACCAGAACCGTCAGCAGAACCGCGTGCGTATTTTCGAAAGCGGTTTGCGCTTTGTACCGGATACTCAGGCCAATTTAGGCATCCGTCAGGATCTCATGCTGGCCGGCGCCATCAGCGGTAACCGCTATGAAGAGCACTGGGACCTGGCAAAAGGGACGGTTGATTTCTACGATATGAAGGGCGATCTGGAAGCGATTCTCGATCTGACCGGTAAATTATCCGAAATTGAATTCCGCGCAGAAGCGATTCCAGCCCTGCATCCGGGCCAGAGTGCGGCGATCTATTTAGACGGCAAACGTGTTGGTTTTATTGGGGTTGTTCACCCGGAGCTGGAACGTAAGCTGGATCTGAATGGCCGTACCATCGTATTCGAGCTGGAGTGGAACCCGGTTGCAGACCGCGTCATTCCTCAGGCAAAGGACGTCTCACGCTTCCCGGCAAACCGCCGTGATATCGCGGTTGTGGTCGCTGAAAATGTGCCCGCAGCAGATATTTTGGCCGAATGTAAGAAAGTTGGCGTAAATCAGGTAGTTGGCGTAAACTTATTTGACGTGTACCGCGGCAAGGGCGTAGCAGAAGGTTTCAAGAGCCTCGCTATTAGCCTTATCCTTCAGGATACCAGCCGTACACTCGAAGAAGAGGAGATTGCCGCTACCGTCGCCAAATGTGTAGAGGCATTAAAAGAGCGATTCCAGGCATCATTGAGGGATTGAACCTATGGCGCTTACAAAAGCTGAAATGTCAGAATATCTGTTTGATAAGCTTGGGCTTAGCAAACGGGATGCCAAAGAGCTGGTAGAGCTGTTTTTCGAAGAGATCCGTCGTGCTCTGGAAAATGGTGAGCAGGTTAAACTCTCCGGCTTTGGCAATTTTGATTTGCGAGACAAAAACCAACGTCCGGGCCGTAACCCGAAGACGGGGGAAGATATTCCCATTACAGCCCGCCGCGTGGTGACCTTCAGACCCGGACAGAAGTTAAAAAGCCGTGTCGAAAACGCAACGCCCAAAGCAGAGTAATATGAACTAACTAAAAAGGCCGCTCACGCGGCCTTTTTTCTTTGCGCTATTTGCTAAACCCGCCGTAAAATCAATGATATCTCAACCGGATAACCTATCGTCTATGCTTGATCTTGCCCGTCTTCAGCACCGCTCCGATCTCCGCCGCCTGTGTCTGCTCGGGGTGCTGATGATTGTCGCCACCACCGTCAGCCTGTGTGCGGGCGATCGGTGGCTGGGACCGGAAAGCTGGTTTACGCCTGAGGGACAGCTCTTTGTCTGGCAGATCCGCCTGCCACGGACGCTGGCTGTGCTTTTAGTCGGCGCTGCGCTGGCGCTGTGCGGCACGATCATGCAGGCATTATTTGAAAACCCTCTGGCGGAACCCGGACTTCTCGGGGTGTCGAATGGCGCAGGCGTCGGGCTTATCGCCGCCGTGATGCTGGGGGGAGGCGAGCTCTCCGCCTGGGGGATTAGCCTCAGCGCCATCCTTGGCGCGCTGTTGATAACCCTTATCCTTCTGCGCTTTGCTCGTCGCCATTTATCCACCAGCCGGCTGCTGCTTGCCGGGGTAGCGTTGGGGATCATCTGTAGCGCGCTGATGACATGGGCCGTCTACTTCTCCACCTCTTTCGATCTGCGCCAGTTAATGTACTGGATGATGGGGGGATTTGGTGGCGTTGACTGGCGTCAGGGGTGGCTGATGGTGCTCCTGATCCCGGTCATCCTGTGGACGGCGTTCCAGGCGCAGCCGCTTAATATTCTCGCGCTGGGCGAAACGTCTGCTCGCCAGCTCGGGATGCCGATTGGCTTCTGGCGCAACGTGCTGGTTATCGCCATCGGCTGGATGGTGGGCGTAAGCGTGGCGCTGGCGGGGGCGATTGGCTTTATTGGGCTGGTGATCCCGCATATGCTGCGCCTGTGCGGTATTACGGACCACCGAACCCTGCTTCCTGCCTCGGCGGTTGCCGGGGCGGCAACGCTGCTGATTGCCGATATTATCGCCCGGCTTGCGCTGACGGCCGCTGAGTTGCCGATAGGCGTGGTGACCGCAACGCTGGGCGCACCGGTCTTTATCTGGCTACTATTAAAGGCTGGACGTTAAAACACAACCTGTAAGTCAACCTGAGGGAATGCTATGCAGTCTGATATTCTGAATACCGAAGTGACTACCATTGACGGCGAGAAAACCACGCTGGAAGGCTACAAGGGCGAGGTACTGCTCATCGTGAACGTGGCATCGAAATGTGGCCTTACGCCGCAGTATGAACAGCTGGAAAACATTCATAAAGCCTGGGAAAAAGACGGCTTTACCGTACTCGGCTTCCCGTGCAACCAGTTCCTGGGCCAGGAGCCGGGCAGCGAAGAGGAGATTAAGACCTTTTGCAGCACAACCTATGGTGTGACGTTCCCGATGTTCAGCAAAATTGATGTGAACGGGGAAAATCGTCATCCGCTGTATGCCAAACTGGTGGCTGCGGCGCCGACCGCCGTTGCGCCTGAAGAGAGTGGTTTCTATGAGCGTATGGCGAGCAAAGGTCGCGCGCCGCTCTATCCGGACGATATTCTGTGGAACTTCGAAAAATTCCTGATTGGCCGTGACGGTCAGGTCGTGCAGCGTTTCTCGCCTGACATGACGCCTGAAGATCCTATCGTGATGGAATCAATCAAGCTGGCGCTGGCGAAATAATGACGCTGCTGATGCAGCTCACAGGCGTTGCCGGGAAGGGACGTCTTGAGCCTGTTACCGCCGCAGTCAACGCAGGTGAAATCCTTCACCTGGTTGGGCCTAACGGCGCCGGAAAAAGCACGCTGCTGGCGCGCATGGCGGGGCTGACCCGCGGGGAAGGGGAGATTACCTTTCTCGGGCAATCGCTCGTCAACTGGCTACCCTCTACACTCGCCTCCCGTCGAAGCTATCTGGTTCAGCAGCAGATTCCGCCCTTTGCAATGCCCGTCTGGCACTACCTGACGCTGCACCTGCCTGATAAAAATCAGGTAGCATTGCTCCATGACGTTGCTGCGGCGCTCGGGTTAGACGATAAGCTCACCCGACAGGCCAGCCAGCTTTCCGGTGGCGAATGGCAGCGCGTGCGTCTGGCCGCCGTCATCCTTCAGGTTCATCCGGTGGGAAATCCTCACGGGCGGTTGCTGCTGCTGGACGAGCCGATGAGCGGGCTGGACGTTGCCCAGCAGGCAGCGCTGGATACTCTGCTCAGCGCGCTGTGTCGCAAGGGCATCGCCATTGTGATGAGCAGCCATGATTTAAACCATACGTTGCGCCACGCGCATCGGGTGTGGTTGCTGGCGCGTGGCAAACTGATTGCCAGCGGAACGCGCGACAGCGTGCTGACGGCCCCCAATCTTGCGAGTGCTTACCACATGTCGTTCCGGAGGCTGGATATTGAAGGCCACAAGATGCTCATTTCCACGACGCAGGAGTAACCTTTCTTGCACAGCCGCATAGATGCACGCTAAATTACCGAAAGAACAAAAAAAGCAGAGGATTCGTCTGAAATGCGATTCTGGTTTCTCCTTGTTGCGGCGCTATTTCTTGCAGGATGCAGCAGCCATCGTGCACCTCCGCCTAACCCACGGCTTTCCGATTCCATTACGGTCATTGCCAGCCTGAACGATCAGCTCAGCAACTGGCGCGGCACCCCTTATCGCTACGGCGGGATGAGCCGGGGCGGGGTGGATTGCTCGGGATTTGTGCTGATGACTTTCCGCGATAAATTTGACCTACAGCTTCCGCGTGAAACGCGTATGCAGGCGAAAATCGGCACTGAAATTGATAAAGACGAGCTCCTGCCCGGCGATCTGGTCTTTTTTAAAACAGGTTCCGGTGAAAGCGGCCTTCATGTCGGCATTTATGACACCGATAATCAGTTCATTCATGCCTCGACCAGCCGCGGCGTGATGCGCTCCTCTCTCGATAATGTTTACTGGCGTAAAAATTTCTGGCAGGCCAGGCGTATTTAACCGCTGCATAAAGATGCAGTGCGGAGGGCCTGGCGGTGAAAATAGACGTCAGGCTTTTCTTGCGGGTGGATTAAAGTAAAATTTTTGCCCACTTATTTTTGTCAGCATGTGCCTGTTTTATCTAAAACTGGCTATTATTCAATAACCAGGATAAGATTATTTTAGATTCAGGGAAAAATCTGAAAATTAATACGGAAAGAATGAAATTAATCTTATTAAAATCAAGACAGTGGAATTGTGCCTGCAATTGCTCCAGGATGTTCTCTCTCATCTTTAATGCAGGACAAGGGCGATGATTATTACGCTAGATAATGCTTACCAGTCTGAACTTTTACTCCTTCCGGCGCGTGATAGTGCAGGTTTGCTTAAAGGTTTAGAGATTTTGGTTAACTTTACTGGCGTGGGTACGGACGTACGAATCCCGACTGAACTGGTTATCCCTCATCTTTCTCAGGAAGATGAATTAGTGCTGTTTCAGGAAAAACTGCAATTACTCGATACCTGTAAGCTATTTTTTATTCAGCATCAGTTAATTGCATGGATCAATATTACACCTGCAATTGTTGAGTTTTTATTAACTAATGAGAACGCTGTTTCAATCCTTGATCGTTATCCGTTTCTTGAGTTTACTGTTAATGAGAACTATCCAGGTTTAAATAACGGGAAAGACGATCTTACGCTTGCAAGAATGGCGATCCATTTCCCCTTAGTGCTGGCTAACTTTGGTGCAGGGGCTGCATCCCTTAAACCGGTGTATGATGGTCTGTTCAAACGGGTGATTCTGGATAAAAACTTTATTCATCAGCGCGTCTCGGCGCTCTCTTTCGAGCCATTTATGCGCGCCATCCTCTGGCAGATCGCGCCGCATTGTCAGTCGGTCATGGTCTCGGGAATTGACGATCACGGCATCTTACAACGCGTGCTGCCCTTCAATTTTGGCGCAATGCAGGGAACCCTGCGGCCTGCCGTCCCGGCAGAACGCGTAACGACCCTCGTTCAGCAATAACCCCTTTCTTCGCCCGTGTTTACGTCAAGGGAAACCCTCTACACTTAAAGCAGGAGGACTTATGAACCTGTCTTTTACTGCTCACTGGCACGATGAATTACCCGGCTTTTACACCGCGCTTAAGCCCACGCCTTTACAGAACGCGCGTCTTATCTGGCATAACGATGCATTAGCGGATTCGCTTGGCATCCCTTCGACATTTTTTCAGCCAGAAAAGGGCGCCGGTGTCTGGGGCGGCGAAACGCTGCTTCCGGGCATGAAGCCTCTGGCTCAGGTCTACAGCGGACATCAGTTTGGCGTCTGGGCGGGACAGCTCGGCGATGGTCGCGGCATCCTGCTGGGTGAACAGGTTCTGCCGAATGGCGAAACGCTCGACTGGCACCTGAAAGGGGCAGGGTTAACACCGTACTCACGCATGGGGGATGGCCGCGCGGTGCTGCGTTCAACCATTCGTGAAAGTCTGGCTTCCGAGGCGATGCATGCCCTGGGGATCCCCACCTCACGCGCGCTGTCCATTGTCACCAGCGACACGCCGGTGGCCCGTGAGACGATAGAGCAGGGGGCGATGCTGATCCGCGTGGCGGAAAGCCATCTGCGTTTCGGCCATTTTGAACACTTCTACTATCGCCGCGAGCCGGATAAAGTCCGCCAGCTTGCCGACTACGCCCTTCGACGTCACTGGCCGCACCTGCAAGACGAACCGGACTGCTATGTTCTCTGGTTCCGTGATATTGTCGCGCGCACCGCCTCAATGATTGCCCGCTGGCAGGCCGTTGGCTTTGCCCACGGGGTGATGAATACCGACAACATGTCCCTGTTAGGGCTGACGTTTGACTACGGTCCGTACGGCTTCCTTGATGACTATCAACCGGGTTACATCTGTAACCATTCGGACTATCAGGGGCGTTACCGTTTCGACAACCAGCCTGCGGTGGGGCTGTGGAACCTTCAGCGGCTTGCGCAAAGCCTGTCGCCGTTTATCGACGTCGATGCCCTGAACGATGCGCTCGATACCTATCAGGAGGTTTTGCTGCGGGAATATGGTGTGTTAATGCGCAACAAGCTGGGGCTGATGACGCAGGAAAAAGGCGATAACGCGCTGCTGAATGGGCTGTTTGCCATCATGGCGCGTGAAGGCAGCGACTATACCCGAACCTTCCGTATGCTGAGCCAGACTGCGCAGCAGAGCGCCGCTTCACCGCTGCGTGACGAGTTCATCGATCGACAGGCGTTTGATGACTGGTTTGCCGCTTACCGGGCGCGTTTACAGCAGGAACAGATTGATGACGATACCCGCCAGGCGCGGATGAAGGCGGTTAACCCGGCGATGGTGTTGCGCAACTGGCTGGCGCAGCGGGCTATTGAGCAGGCAGAGCAGGGGGATTATGCCGAGCTGCATCGGCTGCATATCGCCCTGCGCACGCCGTTTGCTGACCGGGAGGATGACTATGTCAGCCGCCCGCCGGACTGGGGCAAGCGACTGGAAGTGAGCTGCTCAAGCTAAGGGGCGAGAAAAACCTGCGGCGCGGCGTGCGCCGGATGTCTGCCGACGTGCACCTGCGCACCGTACCAGCGCGCCAGCGCGTCGGCCTGCAATACCGTCTCCGGTATGCCCTGAGAAACAATCCTGCCGTTGTGTAACAGCAGGATCCGGTCCGACCATAACGCGGCGAGATTAAGATCGTGCAGCACCACGCAGACGTGAAGATGACCCAGCCGGGTCAGCGATTTCAACAGGCGCAGCAAATGCTGCTGGTGGTAGAGATCCAGCGCTGAAGTGGGTTCGTCGAGAAACAGCCAGCCGCGCGGCGTTCCCTCACGCCACAGCTGCGCCAGCGCGCGGGCGAGCTGGATGCGCTGCTGCTCGCCGCCCGAGAGGGAATGATAACGTCTGCCAGCCAGCGGCAGGCAACCGGCCAGCTGCATCACCTCACGCACAATCGACGGTTCAGGTTGACGCGACCAGGGCGCACGCCCCATTCCAACGATCTCCTCCCCCAGCCAGTCAAATCCAGGCTGAGTATGCTGACGCATCACTGCCCGATAGCGGGACAGCGTCTCCGGGTGCCATTCATCCAGCGCTTTCCCCGCCAGCGAACAGCCGCCGCTGTCGGGTTTCAGGTAGCCGGTCAGCAGTCGCAGCAGCGTGGATTTCCCCGCGCCGTTGGGACCGATCAATGTAACCAGCTCTCCCTTCGACAGTGACAGCGAAACGTTATCTGTCAGCGTGCGGCCAGACCGGGTAAAAGTCAGATTTTCAGCCGTATAACGTTCAGCCATGCTGTTCTCCACGACGAAAAATGAGCCATAAGAACCAGGGGGCGCCAAGGATGCTGGTGAGCAACCCGACCGGCATTTCTGCCGGGGCGACCAGAGTGCGGGCTACCGTATCCGCCACCAGCAGCAGAAAAGCGCCCGCGAGAACCGTGCCGGGGAGGGTTGCCCGGTGATCGGCGCCCAGCCACATGCGCATCAGGTGCGGCACCACAAGTCCGACAAAGCCAATCACGCCGCTGACGGCGACAGCCGCAGCGACCAGCAGAGCGCTGCATAACAGTAATATTCGCTGTACAAGGGCAACGTCCACGCCGAGGTAATGCGCTTCCTCTTCACCCAGTTGCAGTAAATTTAACGCGCTGGCACAACGCCAGATCGCCAGAGCGGCAGGCACCATCAGCGAGATCACGGCGAGCAGCGTTGACCACTGCGCCTGACCGAGACTTCCCATTCCCCAGAGTGAAAGCTGACGCAACTGGGCGTCATTGCTGACCCACGAAAGCACACCCACTGCCGCACCGCACAGGGCATTGATGGCGATACCCACCAGCAACAGACGTGACAGAGAGGTGTCACGCTGCTTGCTGAGCAGGAAGATCACGCCTGTGGCTGCCAGCGCCCCAAAAAATGCCGCCAGCATCGGGGCATAAAGCATCACCAGCGCGGGCAGCGAGAGCGGGAGCACCACCCACAGGGCGACGGCCAGCGCCGCACCGCTGCTGATCCCGAGCAGACCCGGGTCGGCCAGCGGATTGCGGAACAGCCCCTGCATGACGCAGCCGGCGAGCGCCAGCGACCCGCCAATCACCAGCGCCAGCAGCACGCGGGGCAGACGGATGGTGAGCCAGATCTGGCGTAGCGTCTCATCGCTGCCGCTCCACAGCACGTTCACCGGCAGGCGTAACGCCCCAAAACCGGTAGCCATGAACGTCATGACGGTAAGCAACCCCGCCAGAAGCCATAACGATAACGTGATGCGCCGGGACATCAGGGCAGTTGCTCCGCTCTGGCACGCAGCTGTTGTATGGCTTTCGGCGTGCGGACGCTGAAGCCCAGCAGGGCCATGTCATCAATAGCCAGCACTTGCTTGCTTCGTCCCGCTGGCGTTTGCGCCAGACCGGGCAGTTTCCACAGATTTTGTTCGCCGCCCAGCGCGTTAAGGCCGTCCTGCGAAATCACCACCAGATCCGGCTGGCTGGCCATTACCCCCTCCTGGGAGAGCGGCTGATAGCGGGTAAAGCCCTGCATGGCGTTCTGCAACCCGGCGGCGCGTATTGCCGCATCCGCGCCGGTCTGTTGCCCGGCCGCCATTGCGGTCATTCCGCCGTGGCTGAGGATAAACAGCACCCGCTTGTTGAGCGGTGTTGAGGGCAGAGCCGCCAGCGCCTGACGCAGCGAGTTGCGCAGGGTTTCCCCTTGCACCTCATGATGCGTCGCCTGGGCTATCACCCGCACTTTTTCGTCAATCGTGCGCAGGTCAGGCGTGCCGGGAACGGTAACCACCCGGACGTGGCTCTGTTCAACCTGTTTCAGCGCCAGAGAGGGTTGCGCCTGGTCGCTTGCCAGCACTAACGTCGGGCGTACGGACAGAATTCCCTCCGCATTCAGCTGGCGGAGATACCCCACGTCAGGCAGCGCGTTTGTCGCCTGCGGCCACTGGCTGGTACTGTCGCGCGCAACCAGAGAAGACTCCGCGCCGAGGGCGTAGACGATCTCCGTCACGTCGCCGCCGAGGGCGACAATTCTCTCCGGCGCGGCGACGGCGACCAGCGGCAGGGCGCAGAGCAGGGCAAACCAGTTTTTCATGCGGCCAGCCCTTCTGGCGTCAGAGCGTCAATCTGGCGGCGCCACTGGCTCTGCTCCGGCTCGCCTTCGGTACGCTGCCCGTAGAGCTGGGCGATCTGAGTTCCATCCGCAGCAAACAGCTCCAGGCTGGTAACGTGTCCGTCTGCCGTGGGCTTACGCGTAACCCACGTCTCCGCGATAGTCTCCTCCAGCAGATGAAGGGTAAAGGTTGGGTTGAAGATGTTCAGCCAGCCCTTCATGGGCGTCAGTTTTTCCACCACACCGGTGAAGATCTGCACGCAACCGCGGTTGCCGACGAAGATCATGATTTCGTTTCCGTCCTGTTGCGCCCTCTCCAGCAGTTGTGCCAGCGCGCTGTTATCCACCTTACAGGCCAGATCGTCACTCACCAGACGAAACGCCTGCTGGCGGCTCAGGTTATGGCGCTTCAATAAGCTAAAGAATTGATGCACGTCGGTCATAGCGCGCCACTCTTTCTCCACCGAGCCTGCATCTGCACCGTCGGAATGCGCGGGGGCTTCGACAGCCTTCAGCGCCAGAGCGGGGTTATCGGCAATGATAAAACGGGTCAGGACGTCGCCCCAGGCGGCAACGTCGGTGTGATCCGTGGTGTAGACCTTCAGTAAAGCGTCGCCCTGATGATCGAAGAACTGAATGCTCTGACGTTCGCCGCGGGAGGTCGTTTCGCTAATGTGAAACGCGCTCGCCCACTGGTTGAGGAACAAACGCAGATCCAGCGCGCGCGGATTCAGCACCAGCCCGGCATGACCGCCGAGGTGCTGGTGAGTAAACGCTCCAACCTGTTCGTGAACGGCGTATTCGTTACGGCAGATGCATTTGGTTTCCCCCACGGACTCCAGCGCTGCCAGAATCTCGCGGATTTCACCGCGCAGCCGCCAGGCGTCGTGTCCAACGCGCGCAAATGCCAGCTCTGCTTCGCTGATGTGCATTAATCCGGCGATATCACGGGCGTACTTACCCGGATGTTCTTCTTTAAGCTCAAGCCAGCGTGTGTAGTGACCCATAATCTTATCCTTCTGAATCGTTGCCCCGAAGGGAATTACCATTGATAACTGACGAATATCTTGCCGTTGCGGCCATCCTGCGGGATGCCCTGCGGTGACCAGTAGGCTTTGTCGAAGGCGTTCCCCAGCACGAGGGTGGTGGTGATGCCTTTGAACTGCTGCTGGCCTTTATAACTGACGTAGAAATCATTTACTGCGTAGCCAGGCTGCTCGCTGTAGCTGCTGCTGATGTGCGTTGAACGTTCGACGAAGGTGCCGATCCAGCCCACGGAGAAGCCGCTTTGCGCCACCGGGATATCCAGCTTGCTGGTGACGGTGTCCGGGTTGATGCTGGAGATATATTCACCCGTGTCGGTATCTTTCCCGCGCGTGCGGTTGTAGGCCACGTCGAGGTTGAACAGGCTGGTCGAGTAGGTCGCCATCATGTCCCAGCCCCAGATTTTGGCATTTGGTACGTTATAGGACATGGTGGTGGCCGCCGCAAAATCGACGGTGGTAGAGATGTAATCTTTCGCTTTGGTGTCGAAGTAGCTGGCTTTGAACTCCAGCGCGTCGTTGGCGAGTAGCAGATCGTCAAAACGCAGCCCAAAACCGAACTCCTGGGTTTCGTTAGTTTCCGGACGCAGGTTCGGGTTCGGCACCCAGTAGTTGGTGTAGAAACTGCCGATGGAGAAGTGCTTCGAGTCGTTATACATCTCGCCCATCGTTGGCGCGCGGAAGGCCTGAGCGTAAGAGCCGAACAGCATCAGCCAGTCGGCTGGACTCACGGTTAACCCGGCGCGTGATGACCACTTATCCGCATCCACGTCGTCGTAACCGCTGCTGCTGCCGCGGTAGTTGTCGTAACGCGTCCCGCCGAGAAGCGTTACCGGCAGGTCGCGCAGGGTGATCTCATCCTGCAACCAGCCGGAGCTAAAGTCGATCTTCGCGTCCGGGAAGCCGGTGGTCGCGCCGCCAGGGTGTTGCTCCTGACGATAGTATTCCCCGCCGTAGGTCAGCAGGTGCGAGGCAAAAGAGTCGCTGAACAGGCGGGTGCGGTTTTCCACTTTGCCGCCTTTGGTGGTCTGCTTACGGAACTCGCCGCTGGCGTCAATGTTCTGGGCGTTGATCCGTGCTTCGGACCAGTAGATTTTCGCATCGGCGTTCAGCCAGTCGTTTCCGGCGGGCGCTATGCGGTAGCCAAGCTGAGCATCGCGCTGAATGGTGGAACGGTCGGTCATCGGGTTACTGCTGCTGGCATCCGTGGTCTGCGGATTTTTCGGCTCCTGCGCGTCGTTGTTGTAGTAGCGCAGGGAGCCGCTCAGCGTCTGAGCCGGATCAATTTTCCAGCTGCCTTTCGCCAGCATATTGTTGATGGATTCGTCGTTTGGCGCCCTCGCGCCGTCACTCTGGCGAATGTCGCCGCGATCGCGACTGGACCAGGAGACCACACCGTCCAGGGTATCGGTGCGGCCATAGGCGCTGGCGCCCATCCCGATGCTGTGATCGCCTGTTGCACCGGTAGCAAATACGCGATAGCCGCTATTTTTACCTGCGTCCAGCAGATCGCTGGCGTCGACGGTGTCATATGAAATTACGCCGCCCAGCGCGCCGCTGCCGTACAGCAAGGCGGAAGGGCCACGTACCACTTCGATACGTTTGATCAGCGCCGGATCGAGGAACGTGCTGTTCAGGTGTCCGGTATCGGTGCCCTGGCGTACGCCATCCACCAGCACCAGCACGCCACGTCGGTCGTAACCGCGCAGGTTAACGTCCTGACCGTTGGTGCGCCCGGTGCCGTCCAGCGTCAGGCCGGGCACCTTGCGCAGCAGGTCGGCGGCGGAGCTGGCGGTCTGGTTTTCCGGCGCGGTGGCGTCAATCACGCTTACCATCATGGGGGCTTCGAAGGCGCTGCGGGCGTTGCCGGTGGCGGTAACGGTGATATCGTCTGTGGCGGCAAACGCAACGCCCGGCAGGGTGCTGACAATTGCCAGCGCCAGAAGAGACGGGCGTAAAGACGCGGATTGCAGGTGTGGCATAGCAACTCTCCATAAGAATTGAAAAGCGCTGGCTGCCTGGGGATCACCTGGGTGGCTGGCGAATGTGTTGTCTGGATTATTTAGTCAGGATCAGTTTTCCGGCATTGGTCTGGCGCAGCAGGTAGTGCTGGCCGTCATGCTCGATAATGACCCGTCCCTCCTCACCCAACAGGCTTTTGCTGTCGATTCGGCGATCGGTGGGAGCGGGGGACGGCGCTGTGTGTGTTTTTACTGGCGTTGCCGCGCTGTTATCGGTCGGTGACATAATGTTTATAAATAACAATCAATGTAACAATGATAATCATTATCAATAAACTGCAAATTCACGGCAAGCGTTTTTATGAAAATTGTGTGACGGGATCAAATTTGGGGGAGAGGTGCGGTCTGATGCCCTCACCCCGACCTTCTCCCATGGGGCTGAGGGTTCCCCACAAATTAATGCGAGCACTGAGCAATCCCCTCGCCCCTCCGGGAGAGGGTTAGGGTGAGGGGAACATACGGCGGTGGTGGTCATTCCGTTCACTTTATGTTCCTTGCTACTCTGTAACGACATGACCGGTGAACGTGCCAGGGTGGC
>NZ_JBMKJI010000023.1:0-83521 GCF_049237025.1 Enterobacter cloacae complex sp. SYL001
CCTGGCACGTTCACCGGTCATGTCGTTACAGAGTAGCAAGGAACATAAAGTGAACGGAATGACCACCACCGCCGTATGTTCCCCTCACCCTAACCCTCTCCCCGGAGAGGCGAGGGGATTGCTCAGTGCTCGCATTAATTTGTGGGGAACCCTCAGCCCTGTGGGAGAGGGTTAGGGTGAGGGCATCAGCCCGCCCATTCCTTAAGCAGGCATCGCCTCGCGCGGAATAATCGCTCCGCGATACTGAATCACCGTGCTGGCCGTCAAGTGTCCGCGCTGCGCTGCCGCTTCTGGCGTACCTCCCGTCAAACGTACCGCCAGATACCCCGCGCTGAAAGAATCGCCCGCCGCAGTGGTATCGATCACTTTCTCTTTCGCCAGCTTCACCGCCGGCACCTCTGTCACGGCTTCACCCGCCACCGCCACCAGGCAAGACTCCGCCCCGCGCTTAATCACCACTTCGCTGACCCCAGCGGCCTGCGTCCGAGCGATGACCTCATCAACCGGCTTTTCACCCCACAGGGCATCTTCATCGTCCAGCGTCAGGAAGGCGATATCGGTGCATTCCAGCATCTGCTGATACACCTGCTGCGTCTCTTCGCGGCTGGCCCAGAGGCGCGGACGGTAGTTGTTATCGAAAATCACCTTACCGCCGTTGGCACGGCATTCGCGCAGCAGTGACAGCAGCTTTTCACGGCTCTGCTGGCTCAGGATCGCCAGGCTGATCCCGCTCAGGTAGAGGTAATCGAAGGTGGCCAGCTCTTCGCAAATCGCAGCGGCGGCATCGCTTTCCAGCCAGAATTTGGCAGCCGCTTCATTACGCCAGTAATAGAAGGTGCGCTCGCCGGTACTGTCGGTTTCGATGTAGTACAAACCCGGCAGACGGTTTTCCATTCGCTGGATCAGCGAAGTTTCAACGTTTTCACCCTGCCAGGCCTCCAGCATCTGCTGGCTGAAGCTGTCCGTTCCCAGCGCGGTAACGTAGCTCACGCTCAGCGCGTCGGGGGCGACCTGACGGGCAATGTAAACGGAGGTGTTCAATGTATCGCCGCCAAAACCGCGGCTGACTTCCGCGCCTTTCTGGGACAGCTCAATCATGCATTCGCCAATCACGGCAATTTTCTTAGACATAGTCGTGAACCTGAACAGAGTAATTAAGGGTAGTGTGCGCTGTGTGTTTTTTACGGTCAACCATATTAAAACGACGTTCCATTATTTTTTTTTGAGCCAGCGCGTGTTCCGGCATATTTCTGTCATCTTAATTTCATTTTCCCGCTGAATTGAACATAAAGTTCTCACCTGGCGGGCCGATAACTCAGTGACGAGTCCAGAAAGGCTATCCCATACAACAGGACATCCGAAATGAAGTCAGAGCAGGTTATCCAGCGGCTGAGCACTACGCCTGAGGCAAGTATTGAGAACTTGCAGGAGCATCGCTACTGGCTGCAATGTGAGCGAGCGTACACCTATCAGCCTATCTACCGTACTGACGGTCGGTTAATGGCAATTGAGGTGTTAACGGTCGTCACTCATCCATCGAACCCTTCGCAGCGTATCGCGCCGGACCGCTATTTTGCGGAGGTTGCCGTGCGTCAGCGCATTGACGTGCTGGAAGAGCAGTTGAGAATGCTGGCGACGAAGCAGGCGTTCTTCGAGCAGCACGGTATTCTGGCTTCGGTGAACGTGGATGGCCCAACCCTGATGGCGTTACGTCAGAATGCGACGCTGCAGGCGCTGATTGCCACCTTGCCGTGGATGCGCTTCGAGCTGGTGGAACATGTTCAGCTGCCGCAGGACTCCTCATTTGCCTCGATGTGTGAGTTTGGCCCGCTGTGGCTGGATGATTTCGGTACCGGTATGGCCAACTTCTCCGCCCTGAGCGAAGTGCGTTATGACTACATCAAAGTGGCCCGCGATCTGTTTATCATGCTGCGCCAGACACCGGAAGGACGGAACCTGTTTACGATGCTCCTGCAACTGATGAACCGCTATTGCCAGGGCGTCATTGTGGAAGGCGTAGAGACGCTGGAAGAGTGGCGCGACGTGCAAAATTCTCCGGCAGCGGCGGCACAGGGTTATTTCCTCTCTCGTCCTGTCCCCATGGATACCCTGGAAAAGGTGATAACCACCCTCTGATCTGCCCGCTTCCCTTTGTCTGAACTATAGTTTTAAAGGCAAGTTCATCAGGAAAGGGGACAACAATGACAAAAACAACCAGGGTGATTTCCTGGACAGCAGGGATTTTCTTGTTGCTGATCGTGGTCTTAATCATCATTATCGCCACGTTTGACTGGAACCGCCTCAAACCGACCATCAACCAGAAAGTCTCGACCGAGCTAAACCGCCCCTTCGCAATACGTGGCGATTTGGGGGTCGTGTGGGAGCGTCAGAAAGAGGAAACCGGCTGGCGAAGCTGGGTGCCCTGGCCGCACGTTCACGCTGACGACATCATTCTTGGCAACCCGCCGGACATCCCCGAAGTGACCATGATCCACCTGCCGCGCGTGGAAGCCACGCTGGCGCCGTTAGCCCTGTTAACCAAAACGGTGTATCTGCCGTGGATCAAACTTCAGCAGCCCGACGCGCGGCTGATTCGCCTGTCGGAGAAAACCAATAACTGGACGTTCGATCTCGCCAGCAGCGGCGATAAAGATCCGAATGCGCAGCCCTCTTCGTGGTCCTTCCGCCTCGACAATATTCTGTTCGATCGGGGGCGGATCGCCATTGACGATAAAGTAAGTAAGGCTGACGTGGAGATCCTCGTCGATCCGCTGGGCAAGCCGCTGCCGTTTAGCGAAGTGACGGGCAGCAAAGCCAAAGGCGATGACAGCAAAGCTGGCGATTACGTCTTCGGCCTGACGGCGAAAGGGCGCTACAACGGCCAGCCACTGACCGGTAAAGGCAAAATCGGCGGTATGCTGGCGCTCAGGAGCGAGGGTACGCCGTTCCCGGTGCAGGCGGACTTCCGCTCGGGCAATACCCGCGTGGCGTTCGTGGGCACGGTTAACGACCCGATGAACATGGGCGGCGTCGACCTCCAGCTTAAGTTTGCCGGGGATTCGCTGGGTGAACTGTACGATCTCACCGGCGTGCTGCTGCCGGATACCCCGCCGTTTGAAACGGACGGGCGGCTGGTCGCAAAAATCGATGCTGAAAAATCGTCCGTCTTTGACTACCGGGGGTTCAACGGCCGCATCGGCGATAGCGATATACACGGCACGCTGACCTACACCACCGGAAAACCGCGCCCGAAACTGGAGGGGGACGTTGAATCCCGCCAGCTGCGTCTGGCCGATCTTGGTCCGCTGATTGGCGTAGATTCGGGTAAAGGCACGAAGTCAAAAGAGGTCAAAAAGGACGCTCAGCCTGCGGGTAAAGTGCTGCCCTATGACCGCTTCGAAACCGACAAGTGGGACGTAATGGATGCGGACGTGCGCTTCAAAGGACGTAAAATTGAGCATGGCAGCACGCTGCCGTTGAGCAACCTCTCGACCCATATCATCCTGAAAAACGCCGATCTGCGCCTGCAACCGCTGAAGTTTGGCATGGCCGGGGGAACCATTTCCTCGAATATCCACCTGGAGGGGGATAAAAAGCCGATGCAGGGAAGGGCGGAGATCCAGGCGCGTCGTCTGAAGCTGAAAGAGCTGATGCCGGACGTGGAGTTGATGCAGAAAACCCTCGGTGAGATGAACGGCGATGCGGATATTCGCGGCACGGGTAACTCTGTGGCCGCGCTGTTAGGCAGCGGAAACGGCAACCTGAAGCTGCTAATGAACGACGGGCTGGTGAGCCGTAACCTGATGGAGATCCTGGGGCTGAACGTTGGTAACTTCATCGTCGGACAAATCTTCGGAGACGATGAAGTGCGCGTGAACTGCGCGGCGGCAAACGTGGACCTGGTCAACGGTGTGGCGCGTCCGCAGATTTTCGCATTCGACACGGAAAACGCGGTTATCAACATCACCGGTACCGCCAGCATGGCGTCCGAGCAGCTGGATTTAACCATCGATCCGGAAAGTAAAGGCATTCGCATCATCACCCTGCGCTCGCCGCTCTACGTTCGCGGGACCTTCAAAGATCCGCAGGCGGGCGTGAAGGCCGGGCCGCTGATTGCGCGCGGTGCGGTTGCCGCCGCCCTCGCCACGCTGGTCACCCCTGCGGCGGCGCTGCTGGCGTTGATTTCGCCGTCAGAAGGCGAAGCGAATCAGTGTCGGACGATTTTGTCGCAGATGAGGAAGTAGTCCCGTTTCTCCCTCTCCCTGTGGGGTGAGGGATCCCCATAAAATAATGCCTGCACAGACGGCCCCCTCTCCCTTGAGGGAGAGGGCTGGGGTGAGGGGGAACATACGGCTCTGGTGGTCATTCCGTTCACTTTATGTTCCTTGCTACTCTGTCACGACATGACTGGTGAACGTGCCAGGGTGGCTCAGTCGCCACCACCCTGGCGACCCGGGCTTCCGGCGGAAAATCGCCGCTTCGCGGTGCCTTCGGCTTATTCCTTCCGGCTTATCGGGGACGGGCGGAGGTAACATCCCTGTAAAGCCCGCCCTCTCGGCGCATCCCTGCGCCTCGCCCCGGCCTACAGGAAACGCCTCAGCGATTTACAGCCGGACCGAGGCATCGCTGAAAGCCCTAAGTTATTCTGAGGCAACGTTATCGCTTTTGCTTTCAAATTAACTGGGGAACCCTCTCCCCCGTGGGAGAGTGCCGGGGTGAGGGCTGAATCGTAGGCCGGGTAAGGCGTAGCCGCCACCCGGCATTCGCTTACAGAGTCTGATGCTTAGTTTCGTGCGTCAGCAGCAGCGCAATCAGCGTCAACGCTGCCATGGCCGCCAGATAGACACCCACATAGAACAGACCATAGTTCGCCTGAAGCCACGTGGCGATATACGGGGCCACCGAGGCGCCCAGAATAGACGAAACGTTATAGGAGAACGACGCGCCGGTATAACGCACTTCAGTCGGGAACAGCTCCGGCAGCAGCGCGCCCATTGGGCCAAAGGTCAGCCCCATCAGGCTCAGACCAATCAGCAGATACGCCATCACCAGCGCAGGGCTACCTGAACCCAGCAGCGGCGGGAAGACAAACAGTGCGAACAGGATGATCAGCGAGGTGATGACGATCATGCTTGAACGACGGCCAAATTTATCCGCCAGCAGGCCCGCGATGGGCACCATCACGCCAAATCCAATAACCGCCATCATCAGCATCCACAGCACTTCGTTACGCGGCAGGCCCAGTCCGACCGGTACGGCGGCGGTACTGTAGGTCATGGAGTACACGGTCATGATATAGAACAGCGTGTAGGTCGCCAGCATGATGAACGTACCCAGCACGGTCACGCGGAGGTGTTTGGTCAGTAGCGTCCCCAGCGGAACTTTAACCTGCTTTTTCGCCGCGGCGACTTTAGCGAAGACCGGGGTCTCGTGCAGCGACACACGCACGTACAGGCCAATCAGCACCAGCACGGCAGAGAAGACGAACGGAATACGCCAACCCCAGCTCATGAACTGTTCATCGGTCAGCAGCCAGGAGAGGAGCAGGAAGGTGCCGTTCGCGAAGAAGAAGCCAATCGGCGCGCCCAGCTGTGGGAAAGAGCCATACAGGGCACGCTTACGCGCCGGGGCGTTCTCGGTCGCCAGCAGCGCCGCGCCGCCCCATTCCCCGCCCAGCCCCAGGCCCTGACCAAAGCGCGCCAGCGCCAGCAGCACAGGCGCCAGAATGCCGATAGTCTCATAGGTCGGCAGCAGGCCGATGGCGACGGTGGAGATCCCCATCGTCAGCAGCGAGGCAACCAGCGTCACTTTACGACCGACGCGATCGCCAAAGTGGCCAAAGACCGCTGAACCTATAGGACGCGCAACGAAGGCGATAGCAAAGGTAGCTAAAGACTGTAGCGTGGCTGCCGTCGGGTCGCCCTGCGGGAAGAAAATATGCGGAAAGACAATGACCGCAGCGGTGGCGTAAATATAAAAGTCGAAGAACTCAATGGCGGTGCCAATCAGCGATGCGACGACGACTTTATTGCGGGAGTTGACCGGAACGTGTTCCGCCCCTTCGTTAAGTGTGGTGGCTGTTGCTTGCATAATATTTTCTTATTTTTGGACGAACGAAGGGCCATATTAGGCACAGCAAAAGCGACATTTCAATCTGTAACAAAGGCGTGACATGGTCATAAAAGCAACAAAAAGCGGATAATTTTCAGGCCAGCGAAAACACTTCCATGAAATGCTTCACACATTTTAAATATCAGTCATTAAAACTGGTTTTGAGTTAAATAAAAGTTACGGTCTGGATTTATATGCTGAAATGATGAATCGGGCTGAAATATCAGCCCGACAGGACATCAGTGGTGGGTTTTTCCCGGCATGCGCGGGTCGTCTTTATACTCTGCGGTGGCGATCCACGCGGCACAGAACAGCGTCAGGCGTGCGAAGAAATAGAAGAAGGCCATCAGCCCCAGCACCGAACCAAAGGCCGCGCCGGAGGGGGACTTCACCAGCGATGGCAGCGTATAGGTCATCACAATTTTGATCACCTCAAAGCCAATGGCGGCAATCAACGTCCCACGGATCAGCGCCTTCTTGCGCGGCCGATGGCGGGGCAAACGCCAGAAGATCCAGAAGAACAGCAGGTAGTTAGCAAAGATGGAGATAGCAAGCCCTATACCGCGCCAGGCCGGTTTCAGCCATTCAATGTAGTCCAGATACAGCGCGGAGATAATCATCTGCTGCGCAGAACCGGCGACCGAGGTGATAGAGAGCGTGATGACCAGCGCCACCAGCAGACCAATCAGCGAGATAAAGTCGCGCAAATACTTCACCCATATCTTCTCCTGATCCTGCGGCGTACGCTCCCAGACGTCACGCGACTGGGCGCGAATGGCCTCACGCAGGTTGCCCATCCAGTTAACCCCGGAATAGAGCGCAATCAGCAACCCGACGATACCCACGGTGGTACGCTGCTGCACGGCGGTATTGATGGTGCTTTTGAGCGTCGTGGCGAGCGTCTGGTCGCTGACGTTGGTCAGGATCTTATTGAAGATGTCCTGCAACAGCGTCGGGTGAGACGCCAGCACAAAACCGGCGGCAGCAAACGACACCATCAGGATGGGGATCATCGACAGGAAAGAGAAGTAGGTGATCGCCGCGCCAAACTGATTTCCCATGCGGTCGTTAAAGCGCTCAGCGGCGCGGATCAGGTGAGCAATCGCGGGTATCTGCTGAATTTTTTCGGCTATGCCGGTCACGGTGCCCAGCGCTTTGCTGGTCGTTCCAGGCTCCTTCGGCGCTTCAGGCTCGTTATCCATCTTTTTGATGGGTTCATAATCTAAATGTTGAGTCGGTCGTTGCGGGTTATTTTCCGGCGTCACGCGCATTTTCCTTTTCGTTGAGCTGGATGTTACTGAATTATAGCTTGCGACTAGTCCACGTAACTTTTTGTGAGTTCGGTAAGCCACTCCATAAACACATGCACCCGACGGGAGAGGTTACGGCGGTGGGGATAAATGAGGGAGACGGGCATTGGTTCAGCCCGATTTTGCGGCAGGATCTCAACGAGTTTTTTCGTGCGCAGGGCATCACGCACCCCGACGCGCGGGACCTGAATAATGCCAAGCCCGGCGATACAGGCGGCCTGGTAGGTTTCCGTGCTGTTAACCGTCAAAACGCCTCCCGTTTTTATCCACTGGGTCGCGCTGCCGTTGAAATACTCAAAACCCAGAGGACGGGTGCCCAGCGTGGCGGAGTAATGAATGAGGGCGTGTGAGCCCAAATCATCCAGCGTCTCAGGGTAGCCGAATCGCGTGAGATAATCCGGGCTGGCGCAGTTAATCACTGAAAGCTTCCCAAGCGGGCGGGCGATAAGCCCGGAGTCCTTCAAGTTTCCCACGCGAACCACGCAGTCAAATCCTTCGCGGATGACATCGACCAGACGATCGCTGCTGCTCAGCTCAAGCTCAATGCCGGGAAACTGTTGTAAAAATGCAGGCAGTTTCGGAATGACGACATTTCGTGCAATGGCAACGGGCATATCCACACGTAGCCGACCGCTGATGGTGGAAGGGTCGTGCAGAAACATGCCGTCCAGTTCGTCCAGATTCATCAGCAGATCTTTTGCGCGTTCGTAATAAACCATGCCGTCCTGCGTCAGGCTGACGCGGCGGGTAGTGCGGTGCAGCAGTTGAGTGCCAAGCGCGTTCTCCAGCGCCTGGATCTGCCGCGAGACACTCCCCTTCGGCAGGCTTAACGTCTCCGCCGCGCGGGTAAAACTCTCCAGTTCCGCGACGCGAAGGAAAAGCTGCATTGCGTATATTTTATCCATAGATATGGGTCATTGTTGTTTGAAATGAAACAGTGAAGCGTTGGCGGCACTATTTATTGATTTTCTACCATCTAATAAGCTCATTCTCAATCTTCATCGCAGTCGAAACGAGGTGAATTATGCGTGAACGTATTGCATTAGTGACGGGCGGTAGCCGCGGCCTGGGTAAAAATGCGGTTTTGAAGCTTGCTGCGGAAGGGACAGATATCATCCTGACCTGGAACAGCAGTCAGCAGGAGGCGCAGGAAGTTGTACGCGAAATTGAGGGAAAAGGTAGAAAAGCGGCAGCATTGCAGCTTAACGTCGGCGATACGGCAAGTATTGCGCGCTTCGCTCAACAGGTGAAGGAAACCCTTACACACGTCTGGCAACGTGACACCTTTGACTATTTAGTGAACAACGCAGGTACAGGGTTATACGCACCCTATACCGAGACGACAGAAGCGCAGTTTGATGATGCGGTGAATATTCACTTCAAAGGTCCGTTTTTCCTCACACAACAGCTGCTGCCGCTCATAAAAGACGGAGGACGGATCCTGAACGTCTCAAGCGGACTGGCCCGTTTTACTCAGCCAGGTTCAGGGACTTACGCGGCAATGAAAGGAGCGATGGAAGTGCTGACCCGCTATCAGGCAAAAGAGCTTGGCGCGCGCGGGATTTCCGTCAATATCATCGCGCCTGGCGCGATTGAAACCGACTTTGGGGGCGGACGCGTAAGGGATAATGCGGAGCTTAACCAGCTGCTGGCTTCGCAGACGGCGCTGGGACGCGTGGGCCTGCCCGATGATATTGGTGATGCCATTGCGGCGTTGCTCAGTGACAAACTGGGCTGGATGAATGCGCAACGTATTGAAGTTTCAGGCGGTATGTTCCTGTAATGTTCAGACTTAAGGGGAGGGAACCCTCTTAAGGAAATCCTTAAAGCAGGTGTGTCTAAATGATGAAAGATATAAAGAGAGCTGGGTGAATTGTAACCTCTCCATTCATTGAGTTTTTTCTTAAAAAATGCCTCTGTAGAATCCCCCTTCGCTATTCTCAGAGGAGTAATACGATGCGAGTAATCATGTTTGACAGGCAGTCATTATTTATTCATGGAGCGAAGTGCAGTTTGCAGAAATTAATTCCGGAAATAGATTTGACAGGAACTCGTCAGACTGATGAATTATGGGCACACTTATCCGCGTCGCCTTCCGCTATCGTCATGATAGATGGGTATTTAATTCATGATAACGGTGTGGCTTTACCGGAAGAGATTATGAATCGTTTTCCAACAGCGCGCGTGGTGCTGGTGTTAACGAAAAAAGAGCCTCGCTGGGTTGAGCAAATGCTACAGCGCAACGTGGTGGCAATAATCCCTCGTAATGCGAATCCCGAACGCTTTTCCGCCGTGCTGGATTCTGTATCGCGAGGGATGGTCTGTTTTCCCGGCGAGTGGATGAACCAGCACTCCTCTCATGATGAGCTGTCATTGTTAAGTGAGCGCCAGCGTGAGGTATTGAAATTACTGGCGGCCGGAGAGTCAAATAAAGAGATAGGTCGTAATCTCAATATCAGTGCGGCAACGGTAAAAGCCCATCTTGAGACGCTTTTCCGTCGTCTTGATGTCAAAAACCGGACGCAGGCCGCGATGTACTATACCCGGGCGACGGCCTGAAGGATCTTCTCTGGCAGAGGGGAATCTTCCCCAAAACTGAAGAGCGTTAATACCAGTGCATCATGCTGCTGTTGGGTTAATGGGCGTTTGTTCATTTCCCGCAGCAGCGACTCACATAAATGAATATCATTGAAAAGCAAATTCTCCGCCTCAGTCGGCGTGATGAGGCCGTTAAATTTTTCCCACTGGCGAATCACGTGACCGTAACCTATAACCCATATTCCCTTTTCGTCACGGTATTTCTCCAGGGAAAGACCCTGCTGTTTTTTAATTAATGCGATTGCAGCAGAAGATATCTGCATTGCATAACCCGTCATAAGCGTTTCCTCTTTATGGCGGAACTATAAAGGGAAAACAGCCCGGGGAATATCCGCCAAATGGCCGTTGATCAGGTTTTACTGAACGGATATTCCTTTTTCAGTAAACCGAATAGCCAGTCGTTATGCCATTGCCCTGAAAGGAAATAACTCTCGCGCAACTCACCTTCCAGCTGAAAACCTGTTTTTTCCAGCAGTCGCCTTGAGGCGATATTTCCCGCCGTCACGGTCGCGGTGAGCCGACGGATATTGCCCTGGGTCAGCGCGAAATCACACACCGCCCGCAGAGATTCAAAGCCGTAACCTTTCCCCTGCGCAGAGGGCGCAAAGAGAAAACCGACTTCGGCACAATCTGCTTCCCGGTGCACATAGCCGGTTACGCCCATCGGCGTCTGGCTGGCCGTCTCACGCACCACAAGGCAGAGCCAGTGCGAGCTGCCCGGTGCCCACGGCAACAGACGAGACACAAAGGCCTCCCGAATGTCAGCCTCGCTACGCTCATGGGCGACAAAACGCATCACGTCAGGATTTTGCTGTAGCGACAGAAAAAAGGGCCAGTCTTGCTCTTGCAGCGGCAAGCAGGTGAGACGCGCGGTGGTTAAGGCGGGCATGACGATCCTCCGGAGACATTGCAAATGATTATAGGGTTGTCACTTTATTTCAACAGAAAGTCAGGTATGTTTAACCTCCTATAAATAAAAAGAAAAACGACTTTTAATGCCGCTTTGGCGGTACTCATTGTCTCTCAAGGAAAACAATGATGATTAGCTCATCGCATCATACCCGCGAACAGTTTGAACACTGTCTGGCGGCGATCCGCCAGGCGTCTGTTGAAATCTTACTTCTGTTGAATGTACATGTTTCTGAAGGAAAAGATCCACGCTGGTTTCTGGAACAACTGGATAGCGCCCGCCTGGGGCTGGGCGGGTGGGGTGCCGTAGCCAGAAAGCTGAACCTGAATGATGCGGAAATGACGGCCTTTACGCTGCAATTACGCTTGCTTCAGCAGCGCGTTCCCCAGTATGAAAGCGGGCAGGATGTCAGCGAAAACCAGCTGATTGCGGCGATGCGCTTCGTCACATCCCTTGAATATCTGCGTCTGCAACAGCCCCTTCTGACCTACGATACCGGGAGGGTGCCAGACAAGGCGAGCCAGCTCCAGGCGCAGAAACAGGTGCGTGCCATTGAGCTGATGATAAAAGGATTGATACAGCAGGCATGGCCCGATCCGGTGCGGCTGAATAATCATCTTAAGACCTTGTTTAATGCTGAACGTGTGCGTCGCTGGCTGAAAAACGGTGAAATTAATGATGTTCTGAGCGGCATGTTATTTAGTGAGCTGGCCCAGCTGCTGGTGGATAAGAAAGAATTTAGCCGCTACTACGCGTCGCTGTTTAACGCCCCGGACATGCTGACGCTGCTGGTAGAACCCCGCAAAACCCTGCAAACCTTCCTCGAAGATATCCGTCAAATCCGCAACAGCATCACCGTGCAGCAGCCGTTGAGCGGGGCGCAAATCCAGCTGCTCGACAGCTATTACACGCAGATCACCCGCTCCGTTCAGCGCGCGTTTGAGGAAGGGCGGACACGCGTTAACCCGGCGGCGCTGATGGCGGTGGATGAAAGCGAGCTGCATGCATTCTGGGAAAAGGCGCAAAAAATAGACCGCACCACAGGCGGCGATCTGTTTGAAGTGCGTGACAGCATAGAGAAACCGACTCAGCGCGCCGCGCGTACGCCAGAGCAGCGCGAACAGCTGATTTCCGGCGTGCTGTGGGGAGCGGTTGGCGTGATGGTTATCGCGATTGTCGTGGGAGGAGCCTGGCTGGTAACCAGCAGTAAACCGCAGCCGACTGTGGCCAGCACGGCATCTCCCGCGCCGGTGCAGGAGATGCGCGAAACGCCTTCCTCGCGAGAAACGCTGACGCGCATGGGTGTCACCTGGGATGAAAACAACTTCCGTTCAGCGATTAGCCGCAATGATACCCGCGTGGCGCTCCTGTTCTTGCAGGGTGGCATGGACTGGAAAATGTCATGGACGGAGGAGGCATTGTCGGCAGGCTACGATGACGTGCTGGAAGTGATGTTGCGCTACCGCCTGCAAATGACAGAGCAAAAGCCCTGCCGACGTTTTATTAATACGCTTAGCCATGCGATGGCGAACGGCGAATCGCTGACGTCTATGCGTAAGCAGTACCTGAAAGCATTCTGTACCGTCCCGGCGGTAGTGAAACGTCAGCAGCACGACGCCGATATGGCAACGCGCCGCGCGAAGACGCAGCCCGATGCCAGTACAAAAAAATGGCAGTCCATCCAGACTGCCATTTATGAGGTGATCCGCTGATTATTTTTCCCCCTCACCCCGGCCCTCTCCCCAAAGGGGCGAGGGAGAAAAGGCCGCACCGTTAAGTCCCCTCTCCCCTCAGGGGAGAGGGTCAGGGTGAGGGGTGAGACTCAGGGCTCCCCATACAGCCCAATCAACCGCCGCACCACCCCATTCGTCCAGCCGAAGCCATCCTGCAACGGATACTCACCCCCGCCACCTTCGCGTGGCGTGCTGCTGGCGATGTGGTACTTCTCAATCAGCTTATGATGGGTTTTGTAGTAATGGTTTACCGTGTGCAGCCAGCTCCAGGCGATCTCATCCCCCAGCGAGTCGTTGCCGTACTGCTTGAACCCCTGGATCGCCATCCATTGTAGCGGTGCCCAGCCGTTCGGCTTATCCCACTGCTCACCTGTTTCATATTCGGTGGCGAGAATACCGCCCGGCGTGAGCAGACGGGCTTTAACGGCATCGGACAGCCGTTCAGCCTGCTCATGCGTCGCCATGCCCACATACAGCGGCACAATGCTGGCCGCAGAGAACAGCGCCAGGGCTTCACGGCGCCAGTCGTAATCACGATAACAGCCGTTCTCTTCGTCCCACAGATAGCGGTTCACCGCCGCGCGCCGGTCGCTGGCTTTCTGGCGGAACAGATCAGCCGTCTCTTTATCCCCTTTCGACGCTGAGATATTGGCGATAGCGCTCTCCAGTTTGAACAGGAATGCGTTCAAATCGATGGGGATAAATTGCGTCGTGCGGATGCTGGCCAGCCGCGCAGGATCGCGCAGCCAGCGGGACGAGTAATCCCATCCTGAGGCTGCCCCGGCGCGCAGGTCGCGATACACCTCGTTCGGCGGGCGACCGGAATGACGGGCGGTTTCAACGTCCTCAATCCAGGATTCATCCCGTGGCGTATCACGATCGTCCCAGTAGCGGTTGAGCAATGAGCCATCCGGCATGCGCACCGCACTGCGATAGGCCTGGTTGAGCAGCAGCGATTCCGCCCCGTCCATCCAGAAGGCGTACTCCATCTTGAGATGCTCAAGATAGCGCTTCGCCCCGCGCACGCCGTCCTCTTCAAACAGCTCCACCATCAGGGCAAAAACCGGCGGCTGGGAGCGGCTGAGGTAGTAGGTGCGGTTGCCGTTCGGGATATGTCCGTAGCGCTCAATCAGCCAGGCAAAGTTATCGGCCATGCATTTCAGCAGATCGTTACGACCGCTTTCTGCCAGCCCCAGCATGGAGAAATAAGAATCCCAGTAGTAGGTCTCGCTGAATCGCCCGCCGGGCACAATATAGGCCTGCGGCAGCGCCAGCAGCGACGACCACGGGATGTGATCCTGCGGCTCGCGCGTCAGCACCGGCCACAGGTTATCAATGTGTTCTTTCAGGGAGAAGCCGGGATCAGAGATATACTCTTTGCTGTAGTCCTCCGGCAGCCAGAAGTGATTCTCCACAAAGCGCGCCAGGTCAAAATCCCGATGACGACGCACTTTACGGTAGCGGATCAGGATATCCAGCGGGTCCATTTTCGGCGCGCAGTCTGGGAAAGTTTTGCTGTCCGCAAACAGCCGTGTCGACTGCACATGTTCGAACAGTTCAAGATAACGATCGGCAGGCGTCAGGGCATCGGAGGCAGGTAGCCCCTCGATCATTTCGGGTTCCGGCTCCGCCTCAATCATTTCATCCAGTTTCAACTCGCAGGGATCGGTCTCGTAGCGCAGCTCTTCTGCAATCTCGAACTCGATGTTCTCGGTAGCCTGTAGTTTCTGGTTGAACATGGTGATAAGGACCTCCGGTTGTGTGTTCTAAAAGACAGGTTTTTCCGGGCGTCTTATAAGCGTAGACATTCGCTTCGGTGGATGTGGAGGGATATGTGCGGTAGATCACGATTTTCGGAGCATTCGTTTTGCAACGATTTATGAATGTTAAAAAAATGCCCCTTTGAAGAGGGGCATCATTATCAACGCATTGTTACAAACTCTTCTGCCGCAGTGGGGTGGATCGCCACGGTGTTATCGAAGTCTTTTTTCGTTGCGCCCATCTTCAGCGCCACTGCGAAGCCCTGCAGGATCTCGTCCATGCCAAAGCCTATGCCGTGGATGCCGACGATCTTCTCGTCCGGGCCCACACAGACCAGCTTCATGCGGCACGGCTGACGGTGCGAGGTGACCGCGGTATACATCGCGGTAAACGCCGATTTATACACTTTCACCTGATTGTCGCCGTACTGCTCGCGCGCCTGCGGCTCGGTTAAGCCGACGGTGCCGATTGGCGGGTGGCTGAAGACCACGGTCGGGATGTTGCTGTAATCCAGATGTTCGTCCGGCTTGTTGTTAAACAGACGCTCGGAAAGACGACGCCCCGCGGCCACGGCAACCGGCGTCAGTTCTACGGCACCTGTGTTATCACCAACGGCATAAATGCCCGGTACACTGGTGTTCTGGAACTTATCAACGACGATGTAGCCTTTTTCATTGGTTTTCACCCCGGTTGCGGCCAGGTTGAAGTTGTCGGTGGCCGGTTCACGACCAATCGCCCAGATCAGGCAATCAACGGTCTGGCTGCGGCCATCTTCCAGCTCCAGGGTCAGGCTACCGTCCGCATTTTTAACCACCGCTTTTGGCACGGCGTTGGTGTGCAGGGTTGGGCCTTCGGCGTTCATCACCTCGACCAGCGTGTCGACGATTAGCGGATCAAAGCTACGCAGCGGCGCGTGTTTACGCACAAACAGGTGCGCTTCCGCCCCAAGGCCGTTAATCACGCCAGCAAGCTCAACCGCGATGTAACCCGCGCCTACAATGGCAACGCGCTCTGGCAGAGCAGGCAGCTCGAAGAACCCGTCGGAGTCGATGCCGTATTCCGCGCCCGGAATGTTCGGATGGCTCGGACGGCCACCGGTGGCGATCAGGATGTGATCGGCGGTGATCGTCTCGCCGTTCACTTCGATCGTCTTCGCATCCACGAAACGGGCGAAGCCGCGGATCACGTCGACGTTATTCTTGCCCAGCACGTTATCGTACGAGGTGTGAATACGGTCGATATAGGCGGTACGGCTGGCGATCAGCTTATCCCAGTCGAAGTGGTTGATGGTGGTGTCAAAGCCGTAGTCCGGGCCATACATATGGATAGCTTCACGGATTTGCGCGGCATGCCACATCACTTTCTTCGGTACACAACCCACGTTTACGCAGGTACCGCCGAGTTCTTTGGCTTCAATCAGCGCACACTTCTGGCCGTACATGGCCGCACGGTTGATGGAGGCGATGCCGCCGCTGCCGCCGCCGATTGCGATGTAGTCATAATGCTTAGTCATAGCTTTTGTCCTTAATCGTGAATTGCCGCGATTGTATACCTGAAATCAATAGGTTCCACCGATGGCTGCGATTACTCCGGCACGATCCAGCTTACGGTGGCGTGACCCGTACCGGCTGGCACCAGCGTTTTGTGCAGCCACGGCAGCACGTTGTTCATCTGCGCTTCGAGCTTCCACGGCGGGTTAATCACAATCATGCCGGACGCGGTCATGCCGCGCTGGTCGCTGTCGGGCCGCACCGCCAGCTCAATCTGCAGGATTTTGCGGATGCCGGTCGCCTCCAGATCCTTGATCATGCGCTTAATTTGCGCGCGTAGCACTACCGGATACCACAGGGCATAGGTTCCGGTCGCAAAGCGTTTGTAACCTTCGTTGATACCGGTCACCACCGCCTGATAGTCGGTTTTGATTTCGTACGGCGGGTCGATCAGCACCAGGCCGCGACGCGAAACCGGCGGTAGTTTGGCTTTTAGCTGCTGGTAGCCATCGGCTTTGTCCACGCGGGCGCGGTTATCTTTCTGAAACTCAGCGCGCAGCAGCGGGAAGTCGCTTGGGTGCAGCTCGGTCAACTGGAGGCTGTCCTGCTCGCGCAGCAGCTGGCGGGCAATCAGCGGAGAGCCAGGGTAATAGCGCAGCTGGCCGTTGCGGTTGAAATGATTCACCACGCCGATGTACGGCTCCAGTTCGGCAGGCAGATCGTCCTGCTGCCAGATACGGGCGATGCCTTCCAGATATTCACCGGTACGCTCGGCATGTTCGCCGCTCAGCTGATAACGGCCCGCCCCCGCGTGGGTGTCCAGGTAGAGAAACGGCTTGTCTTTCTCTTTAAGCGCTTCAATGATCAGGCTCTGAACGGTGTGTTTAAGGACGTCGGCGTGGTTGCCAGCGTGGAAGCTGTGGCGATAACTGAGCATGGGTAATGATTTTCCGCTGAATTGACGATTTGCCACAGTTTACAGCAGAACGGCACAGATTACCCGTAGGCCCGGTAAGCGCAGCGCCACAGGGCGTTTTTCGACAACCTCCGGCATTGAAATCCTCTACACTTAACCCCATTACAGAAAACAATATGCACAGCGCCGGATGCGCGCTTCATTCATCTATTTCAACAGGACAGCGTTTATGACCAATCCATTACTGACGCCTTTTTCGTTGCCACCGTTTTCTAAAATCCTCCCTGAGCATGTGGTTCCAGCCGTTACCCAGTCGCTGGAAAACTGCCGCGCGGCGGTAGAGAACGTGGTCGCGCAGGGCGCGCCGTACACCTGGGAAAATCTGTGTCAGCCGCTGGCCGAAGTGGACGACGTGCTGGGGCGCATTTTCTCCCCGGTGAGCCACCTGAACTCGGTGAAAAACAGCCCGGAGCTGCGTGAAGCCTACGAACAGACCCTGCCGCTGCTCTCCGAGTACAGCACCTGGGTCGGCCAGCACGAGGGGCTCTACAAAGCCTACCGCGACCTGCGCGACGGCGACCATTATGCCGAACTGAACACGGCGCAGAAAAAATCGGTCGATAACGCGCTGCGTGATTTCGAACTGTCCGGGATTGGCCTGCCAAAAGAAAAACAGGTTCGCTACGGCGAAATCGCTGCGCGCCTGTCCGAGCTGGGCAACCAGTACAGCAACAACGTCCTCGACGCCACCATGGGCTGGACGAAGCTGATTACCGATGAATCCGAACTGGCCGGTATGCCGGAAAGTGCGCTGGCGGCGGCAAAAGCCCAGGCCGAAGCGAAAGAGCAGGAAGGCTTCCTGTTAACGCTGGATATCCCAAGCTATCTGCCAGTGATGACCTACTGCGACAACCAGGCCCTGCGCGAAGAGATGTACCGCGCCTACAGCACCCGCGCCTCCGATCAGGGGCCGAATGCCGGTAAGTGGGATAACAGCCCGGTGATGGCGGAGATCCTCTCCCTGCGCCACGAGCTGGCACAGCTGCTGGGCTTCGACAGCTACGCGGATAAATCCCTCGCCACCAAAATGGCCGAGAACCCACAGCAGGTGCTCGACTTCCTGACCGATCTGGCGAAACGCGCCCGTCCTCAGGGTGAAAAAGAGTTAGCTCAGCTGCGCGCCTTTGCGAAAGCGGAGTTCGGCGTGGACGAGCTTCAGCCGTGGGATATCGCATACTACAGCGAAAAACAGAAACAGCACCTCTACAGCATCAGCGACGAACAACTGCGTCCGTACTTCCCGGAAAACAAAGCCGTCAACGGTCTGTTCGAGGTAGTAAAGCGCATCTACGGCATTACCGCGAAAGAGCGTACCGATATCGACGTCTGGCATCCGGACGTGCGCTTCTTCGAGCTGTATGACGAGAACAACGAGCTGCGCGGCAGCTTCTATCTCGATCTCTACGCGCGTGAGAACAAGCGCGGTGGGGCGTGGATGGACGACTGCGTGGGCCAGATGCGTAAAGCGGATGGTTCCCTGCAAAAACCTGTTGCCTACCTGACCTGTAACTTCAACCGTCCGGTGAGCGGCAAACCTGCTCTGTTTACCCACGATGAAGTGATCACCCTGTTCCACGAGTTCGGTCACGGCCTGCACCACATGCTGACCCGCATCGAAACCGCTGGTGTCGCTGGTATCAGCGGTGTGCCATGGGATGCGGTCGAGCTGCCAAGCCAGTTTATGGAGAACTGGTGCTGGGAGCCGGACGCGCTGGCGTTTATCTCTGGTCATTACGAAACGGGCGAACCGCTGCCGAAAGAACTGCTGGATAAAATGCTGGCGGCGAAAAACTACCAGGCGGCGATGTTTATCCTGCGTCAGCTGGAGTTCGGCCTGTTCGACTTCCGCCTGCACGCCGAGTTCAGCCCGGAGCAGGGGGCGAAAATCCTCGAAACCCTGGCTGAGATTAAAAAGCAGGTTGCCGTCATTCCAGGCCCGACCTGGGGACGCTTCCCGCACGCGTTCAGCCATATCTTCGCAGGCGGGTACGCCGCAGGCTACTACAGCTACCTGTGGGCCGACGTGCTGGCGGCGGATGCCTTCTCGCGCTTCGAAGAAGAGGGGATTTTCAACCGCGAAACCGGTCAGTCGTTCCTCGACAACATCCTGACGCGCGGCGGTTCAGAAGAGCCTATGGAGCTGTTCAAACGCTTCCGTGGCCGCGAGCCGCAGCTGGATGCGATGCTGGAGCATTACGGAATCAAAGGCTGATTGCTACGTGAAGATCTGCTTAGTAGATGAAACAGGCGCCGGTGACGGCGCCTTATCTGTTCTGGCGGCCCGCTGGGGGCTGGAACATGATGAAGAGAACCTGATGGCGCTGGTGATGACGCCGGAACATCTGGAGCTGCGTAAGCGCGATGAGCCAAAGCTTGGCGGGATTTTTGTCGATTTTGTCGGCGGCGCGATGGCGCACCGGCGTAAGTTCGGCGGCGGTCGCGGCGAAGCGGTGGCCAAGGCGGTTGGCATTAAAGGGAGCTATCTTCCGGACGTGGTGGACGCCACGGCGGGGCTGGGGCGCGATGCGTTTGTGCTGGCCTCGGTGGGCTGCCGTGTGCGGATGCTGGAGCGTAATCCGGTTGTCGCCGCGCTGCTCGACGACGGGCTGACGCGAGGCTATGCGGACCCGGAAATCGGCTCGTGGTTACAGGAACGTTTGCAACTTATTCATGCCTCCAGCCTGACGGCGCTGACCGATATCACCCCGCGCCCGCAGGTTGTCTATCTCGACCCGATGTTCCCGCATAAGCAGAAAAGCGCGCTGGTGAAGAAAGAGATGCGGGTGTTTCAGTCGCTGGTGGGGCCAGATTTAGATGCCGATGGCCTGCTGGAGCCGGCTCGTCAACTGGCGACGAAGCGGGTGGTGGTGAAACGTCCTGACTATGCGCCGCCGCTGGCGGACGTTGCGACCACTAACGCGGTGACCACCAAAGGGCATCGCTTTGATATCTACTCAGGTACGCCGGAATAAAAAAAAGCCGGGTGGCGGCTTCGCCTTGCCCGGCCTACATTCAGTGCCGCTTGTAGGCCCGGTATGCGTTAGCGCAACCGGGCTTTTTTGCACTTACTCGTCTTCTTCGTCACGCAGTGGAACAATCAGCATATCCACGTGTACGGTGTTAATCAGCTGACGTGCGGAAGACATCAGTTTGCTCCAGAAGTCCTGATGGTGACCGCATACCACCAGGTCCATATCGTATTTCTTAATCGCATCAACCAGCACCTGGCCCAGATCGCCGCTACCGCTTAAGGTTTCAGTGATTGGATAGCCCGCGTTGGTAGAAAGCTCGCTCAGCGCGTGGTGAGTCTCTTCGGAGATGCGTTTCTGCATATCGCCGAGATTCACGTCGATCAGACCGGTGTAGAGGTCGGAGTAATTCACATCAACATGAATCAGCGAAACTTTCGCGTTGTAGGGACGTGCCATGGATACTGCTTTATCAACCAGCACTTTACTCTCCGGGGAGAGGTCTACCGCGATAAGAATGTGTTTGTAAGCCATAGTGTTACTCCTTCCTTAAGTTATCGATGACTAAATGGGAAAGCCGTCGTCTGATGCTTTCATTACGGCCCAGTTAAACATATTTTTCAAGCTTTGGTGTTGATAACGATTAACCTTGTGGCAAAAAAATTAACGGATCTCCTACACTATTTAATGAGCCGTTCGGATATTAAAACGCGAACCGGATCGACTTTTAGTCATTCTTTCACTGAACTGTCTGTCAGGGCATTGGGGTGCGGTAGCTCAGAAGCCTTGCTTCGTGGGTGGACGCCGGGGAGGATGTATGATTAGCACCGTCGCATTGTTTTGGGCGTTATGCGTGGTTTGCATAGTGAATATGGCGCGCTACTTCTCATCGTTACGTGCGCTGTTAGTGGTACTTCGTGGTTGCGATCCGTTGCTTTATCAATATGTGGACGGTGGAGGGTTCTTCACCTCGCACGGACAGCCCAGCAAGCAGATGCGTCTGGTGGGGTATATCTACTACCAGCGCTACCGCGATCACCACGATGAAGAGTTTATCCGTCGCTGCGAGCGCCTGCGTCGTCAGTTCATTTTGACCAGCGCCCTGTGTGGTCTGGTTGTGGTGAGTATGATTGCGCTGATGATATGGCACTGAGCATAAAAAAAGCGGGCCAGTTTCCTGACCCGCTTTTTTGTCGCCTTCAGCCGATTAAATTAGCTTCAGCGAAATCCAGTACAGACCGCCAGACAGCAGGATGGACGCCGGGAGGGTGAACACCCAGGCCATCAGAATGTTGGTCACGGTTTTACGCTGCAAACCGCCGCCGTCAACAATCATGGTACCTGCCACGGACGAAGAGAGTACGTGGGTGGTGGAGACTGGCATACCGGTGTAGCTCGCCAGACCGATAGACACTGCCGCCGTCATCTGCGCGGACATGCCCTGAGCATAGGTCATGCCTTTCTTACCGATCTTCTCACCGATGGTGGTCGCCACACGACGCCAGCCAATCATCGTACCGATACCCAGCGCCAACGCGACCGCCATGATGATCCAGATTGGCGCGTACTCAATGGTGTTGAGCATATCGCCTTTCAGTTTCTTCAGCAGACGCTTATCGTCAGCATTGACCTCTGGCAGCTTCGCGACTTTATCGGTCACGTCGGAGATACAGAGCATGATACGACGCAGCTGACCACGCTGTTCTACAGCCAGTTTGTCGTAGCTTTCGATATCGGCCAGCATGCCTTTCGCACGTTCCAGCGCGTTAATCGCGTTTGCCGGGTGGCAATGGAACTCGCCCGGTGCAGTCAGTGCGCCAGAGTCAGGAGAAGGGATCAACTGGTCTACGCCGGTCGCTTTCTTCAGCAAATCAGGATGCTGCTGGAAGTAAGTCTCAACGTTGTTTACCGCATCACGGGTACGGGTGATCTCATAGCCAGAGGCGTTCATGTTAACCACGAAGCCTGCCGGTGCGACGCCAATCAGAACCAGCATCACCAGACCGATACCTTTCTGACCATCGTTCGCGCCATGAGAGAAGGCGACGCCGATAGCGGAAATGATCAGCGCGATACGCGTCCAGAACGGCGGCTTTTTCTTGCCGTCTTTCTTCTCACGCTCTGCTGGCGTCAGGTGGATACGTGCACGTTTCTTCGTGTTGCTCCAGTAGCGACGCAGGATGAAAATCAATCCACCTGCTACCACCAGACCGACGATAGGGGAGATGATCAGAGAGCCGAAAATACCCAGTACTTTAGGAAGGTTCAGCGCATCAACAACCGATGTACCGGTCATCAGGGCGTTAGTTAAACCGATACCGATAATCGCGCCGATAAGGGTGTGAGAGCTGGATGCCGGCAGGCCGAAATACCAGGTACCGAGGTTCCAGATAATCGCAGCAAGCAGCATTGAGAACACCATGGCCAGGCCATGACCGGAACTCACGTTAAGCAGCAGATCCGTTGGTAGCATATGCACAATGGCATAGGCAACGCTCAGTCCGCCCAGGAGGACACCAAAAAAGTTAAATACCGCCGCCATAACGACCGCAAGCTGCGATCGCATTGCGCGAGTGTAGATAACCGTTGCAACTGCGTTTGCAGTGTCGTGGAAGCCATTGATCGCTTCGTAAAACAGCACAAAAACCAGAGCAAGCAATAATAAAAGCCCGGTATGTAAATCCAGGCCGGCAAACAAATGTAGCATAGGACGTTACGCCATTTTGAGGACATGAACGCGGCGCATTATCCAGGACAAATGCGCAACGGGCAAAGTGAAATATAGACTTTTTTTGACATACCACCTGATTTGAGAAATGTGCCTGAATAGATAATCTTTAAATATCAATGAAATGGCTTTGTAATATCTTTTTACGCTGGTGCGACCACTGAGGAAACTTTACAATCCGCGGCAGTTAACGAAGAGGATTTTGACGTGGAAAGGTTTGATGCCGTAGTAATTGGCGCCGGTGCGGCGGGTATGTTTTGTGCGGCAATGGCCGGACAAGCGGGTCGTCGTGTGCTGCTGCTGGATAACGGAAAAAAGCCTGGCCGCAAGATCCTGATGTCCGGTGGCGGGCGCTGCAATTTCACTAATCTTTATGTCGAGCCTGCGGCCTATTTGAGCCAGAACCGTCATTTTTGTAAATCTGCGCTGGCGCGCTACACGCAGTGGGATTTCATCGAAATGGTGGGTAAACACGGCATCGCGTGGCATGAGAAGACGCTGGGACAGCTGTTCTGCGACGACTCTGCCCAGCAAATCGTGGATATGCTGGTGGCCGAGTGCGAGAAAGGCGGCGTAGTCATGCGCCTGCGCACCGAAGTGCTGGACGTCGCCCGTAACGAGCAAGGGTACACGCTGCAACTCAACGGCGAAACCGTCAGCGCCGATAACCTGGTGATCGCCAGCGGCGGCCTCTCGATGCCGGGGCTGGGTGCCTCACCGTTCGGCTACAAAATCGCCGAGCAGTTTGGCCTGAAGGTACTGCCCACGCGCGCCGGGCTGGTGCCGTTCACGCTGCATAAGCCGCTGCTGGAACAGCTTCAGACGCTCTCCGGCGTGTCTGTGCCGTCGGTCATTACGGCCGAAGACGGCACGGTGTTCCGCGAAAACCTGCTCTTTACCCATCGCGGTCTCTCGGGGCCAGCGGTATTGCAGATCTCCAGCTACTGGCAGCCGGGGGAGTTTGTCTCCGTAAACCTGGTGCCGGATTGCGATCTGGACGCCTTCCTCAATGAGCAACGCGCCGCGCACCCGAATCAAAGCCTGAAAAATACCCTGGCGATGCAGCTGCCGAAGCGTCTCGTGGAGTGCTTGCAGGTGTTAGGGCAAATTCCGGATGTTGCGCTTAAGCAGCTCAACAGCCGCGAGCAGGACACGCTGGTGGAGACGCTGACGAACTGGCGCGTGCAGCCAAACGGCACCGAAGGCTACCGCACGGCGGAAGTGACGCTGGGCGGCGTGGATACAAACGAACTCTCATCCCGCACGATGGAAGCCCGCAACGTGCCGGGTCTTTATTTCATTGGTGAAGTGATGGACGTGACCGGCTGGCTCGGCGGGTATAACTTCCAGTGGGCGTGGGCCAGTGCCTGGGCATGCGCGCAGGCACTCGCTGAGGGTAAATGACAAGCGGGCGCGGTCATTCATCATTGCATTTCAGGGGCTGACGGCGACGTCAGCCAGGTGTACAACGTCCAGAATATTGCTGGCGGCCACGGTTCCCATCTTGATGTATGACGCTGCGCTGACGCCGCCAATGTGCGGCGAAATGATGACGTTATCGACGGTCTGCCACAGGTTCGGGGCGGTCAGTGGCTCGCTGGTAAAGCTGTCGAGTGCTGCGCTGTGCAAGGTTCCATCCTTCAGCGCGTGTAACAGGGCTTCATCGTTAATTAACCCGCCGCGCGCTGTGTTCACCAGAATCGCGTTACGTTTACAGTGCGCGAGCGTGTCTGCGTTGATCATTCCTCTGTTGTCGTCAGTGAGCGGACAATGCAATGAGATAACATCGGCACGGGATAAAAGGTCGGGTAAGGTGTTTGCCCGTTCACAACCAGATGGCATCGTTTTAGCGTAAGGATCATACGCCACAATCTGCATGCCGAATGCCTGCCCCACCAGCGCAACCCGCGAGCCAATCGCCCCCAGACCGATAAGCCCCAGCGTCATGCCTTCCAGCTCGATAGATTTGTGCGTGGCTTTATCCCAGTGCCCGTCGCGCAGGCGTTTATCAAGGGTGACCACGGATTTGGCACAGGCAAGAATCAATGCCCAGGTATGTTCTGCAACCGCTGCCGCATTGGCGCCGGGGGCGGAACGAACGGCGATATTACGCGCCGCTGCCGCTGGCTGGTCTATCACGTCAATGCCGCTTCCGTGTTTCGATATAACCTGTAATGCAGGGGCTGCATCCATGATCCTTGCGGTTATTTTGCCGTAACGCACCAGGATGGCCACAGGATTGTGCCGTTCGCACAGCGTAACCAGCTGATCTTCTGTAGGCTGGTGACCGGCATACACCACGTCAAAGTCTCGCAGCATGTTGACAGCCTGGTCCGCCAGGTCGCATCCCGTGACCAGTACAACGCGTTTGTCTTCCATTACAGCGTCTCCCCGTCAGATAACATGCCTGCCTTACGCAGCGCGTCGTTAAGCCAGTGTGGACGTAAATCGCCCTCACGAATAGCAGCAAGACGTCGGGTCTCTGTTTCGAGTTTCCCTTTGGCCATGGCGATAACGGCCTGCACTTCATCACGCGGGATCACCACCACGCCGTCGATATCCGCGACCACCAGATCTCCGGCTCGTACCGTTGCACCAGCGATAGAGATGGGGTGATTAACCCGGCCAGGAATGGATTTTGTCGGGCCACAGGGGTTAAGACCGGCGGCGAAGACGGGGTAGTGCCCTTTACTCAGGGTATCGGCATCACGTACCGCCCCGTCAATGATGATGCCCGCAATACCGCTTGCCTGGGCCTGCGTCGCCATAATCTCACCGAGCAGCGCACAGGTCAGGTCGCCTTTCCCGTCAACAACCAACACATCGCCAGGCTGTGCTACGGCCATTGCGGCATGGATGGCCAGATTATCTCCCGGGCGCACCTCCACGGTGACTGCCGGGCCCGCAACGGCCATGTGAGGCGCGAGCGGTTTGATACGACCATGGAGTGTACCGCGGCGACCGGCAACATCCGCCAGAATGGCGGCCTGATACTCGGCAGCCTGGTGAACCTGTTCAGCCGATACGCGTTCGACCTGACGATTAATCAATGATTTTTCAGAAACGGACATATATGCCTCCATATTGTTTTACTGTGTACAATGCAGGTGTACAATACAAAACAACTATAGCGGTGTTACTTTCCCATTAGCCAGATCTGCGATGGCGTTTGTGATGTAAACACGAAGTGACTCACAAAAATTGAGGTACACTCACTGCCGAGCAGAAAAGGAGATGATGATGGGTAACGAAGGCGTTGTAGCGGTCGAAAAGGCGCTGGCTTTACTGGATTGCTTCCGTCCCGGCGATGAGAGCCTGACGCTGACCGCGCTGGCGCAGCTATCGGGTTATCACAAAACCACGGTTTACCGGTTAATGAATTCGCTTGAGCGAATGAACTATGTCGTCAGGCATGATGACGGCAATTATGCGCTTGGCCCACGTCTGCTTTACCTTGGCAAACTTTATGAACAATCTTTCCATCTTTCCCGGGTGGTGCAGCCTGAGCTTCAGGCGTTATCACAGGCCTCTCAGGAGAGCGCCAGCTGGTATGTGTTAGAAGGCGGGCAACGTCTGTGCCTGTTCCGGGCAGAAGCATCGCACGGGTTGCGTCACAGCAATCTGCCGGGTACTCAGTTTCCGCTGGACGATTCTGCCATCAGTAAAGTGCTTCGCCACTGGGGCCTTAATGACGCGCTGCCAGAGGGGGAGCCCGCTGTTCCGCTCTATACCGCAGGCGCCCGTGACCCGCATACTGCGGCGTTCGCAATGCCCGTCTTCGGCGTCAATGACAAGCTGATTGCGGCGCTGGCGTTGACCGGGCCCATCTCCAGACTGACTGAAGATCGCCGTGAACAGGGGATCAGCCAGCTAATGCATGCCACCGCCAGCCGCCTGTCACAGAAAATGGGGGCCAGTAAGCCTTTTTGCCAGCAGTTTTATGGGGAAACGCAGGATACTGCGGAAGAGAGTCTCTAAGCATAAAGCGGGACGTGCGTCCCGCTTTTGTTATGTCTAATGGGTGACCTGCTTTTCATGCAACTGAGCATTGCGGGCCTGGCGTCCCATCACCAATACCGCGATACCCCCCGTGACGCATAACGCCGCCAGAGGAAGCATGGCCAGCGTGTGGCTACCCGTCCGTTCGTTGATAATACCGTAAGCGTTGACCATCACCGCACCGCCGATAAGGTTAGCGATGGCGCCAATTGCAGCCAGCCCCGCAGCCGCCGACGTGCTGCTCATCCAGCCTGACGCCAGCGCCCAGAAAGGCCCCTTCATTGAATACGCCCCTATCAGCATGATGCTCAGGATAACAATGGTGGCGGAAAGAGAGACGCTGACAAAGGCGGCAAATACGCCTGCGGCAATAATGAAAAGGGTCAGAGCGGTATGCCAGCGGCGTTCGTTGGTTCGGTCCGAACTGCGTCCCCACACAATCATCAGTACGGATGCCAGACCGTAAGGAATGGCGTTGAACAGACCCGTCTCCAGATTATCAAGGTGGAACGATTTCAGCAGCTGCGGTGACCAGACGCTGATGGTGGTGCCCGCTGATGACGCGCCTGCGTAAATCAGCGCCAGCAGCCAGATTTGACGATGCCTGAGCAGCTGCCATGTCGTCTGGTGTCCGATATTTTTTTGCTGTTGACGCTCGGTTTCAAGCGTCGTTTCCAGCCATTTTTTCTGTTCCGCGTTAAGCCAGTTAGCCTGGTGCGGACGATCGCGAAGAACAAACCAGGCGGCAATACCCAGCAGGACGGCGGGTAAACCTTCAATGATAAACAGCAGATGCCAGCCGCGCAGACCCAGCCATCCATCCAGCGACAGAATCAACCCGGACAGCGGCGAGCCAATAAAATTGGCCAGCGGGATCGCGACCATAAAGGACGCGATAATTCGCGCACGGTAGCGGGAAGGGATCCACCAGGTCAGAAAGAGTACGACGCCGGGGAAGAAGCCCGCCTCCGCGGCACCCAGCAGAAAACGCACGATATAAAGCGACGTCGTGTTTTGTACCAGTGCCATACACATGGATACCACCCCCCAGCTGATCATAATGCGGGGGATCCACAGACGTGCGCCAACTTTCTGCATTGCCAGATTGCTTGGAACTTCAAACAGAAAATACGCCACGAAATAGAGGCTACTGGCGAAGCCAAACGCCGCTTTGCTGAGACCGAGATCCTCATTCATCTGTAGCGAAGCCATGCCGATATTGCCGCGATCGATAATGGAGACCAGATAACTGACTATCAGAAACGGGAGGATACGCCAGATCACCTTGCGCATAGTCTCTCTTTCTATGTCCTCAGTGGCGGCAGTGCCATTACGAATATGTTCTGTCATGTGTTCCTCGCAGGGTCTGTTCTTGGTTTTATCAGGTACAACTCTGTTTTATTAAACAAAACTACTATAGCGTCGGCGCCTTCTTTTTATCCAGTTAATGGAAGGTTTAAATGATGTAAATAAGACGTGACTCACAGTTAACGGGCTTTACCTCGTGAGCCTAAACGACAGATGCGCCACCCCCCGTTGTGAGGTAAAGTACACACCTTGCGCAGCCAAAGAGCTGCGGTTTTGTGGGGTATAGGCGAATAACACGTTCCCCCATTCTCACTTCTGGTTTACGCCAGCCTGCATGGTGTTGTGTTTTGTCTTCTTAAAAGGGTTGTCTATGTCTGCTGCTCATCTCGGTTTCCCGACGGAAACCGTTGTTGTCTTTGTGGTGATGGCCGTTGGGGCGATGTTTATCGACCTCTTCATGCACCGTCACGATAAACCGATCTCGCTGAAAAGCGCGGCCATGTGGTCCATCTTCTGGGTCATGATGGCGATGGCGTTTGCTGGCTTCTTATACGTGCACCACGGCGCGGAGATGGCCAGTCTGTTCCTCACCGGCTATGCACTGGAAGAGGTGCTCTCCGTCGACAACCTGTTTGTGATGATGGCGATCTTCGCCTGGTTCGGCGTGCCGGATAAGTATCGTCACCGCGTGCTCTACTGGGGCGTGCTGGGGGCGATTGTGTTCCGCGGTATTTTTGTTGCCATCGGCACCAGCCTGCTGAGCCTGGGGCCATACGTTGAGGTGATTTTTGCGCTGGTCGTCGGCTGGACGGCGGTGATGATGCTGAAACGCAATGAAGAGAGTGATGAAGTCGAGGATTACTCCAACCATCTGGCGTACCGCCTGGTAAAACGCTTCTATCCGGTCTGGCCAAAAATCAGCAGCCACGCGTTTATCCTGACCCAAAAAGAGGTGGACGCCGAGCTGGAGAAGCCTGAAAACAAGGATGTGATGGTAGGTCGCGTGAAGAAGGCGAAGCGCTACGCGACGCCGCTGCTGCTCTGCGTGGCGGTGGTAGAGCTGTCCGACGTGATGTTCGCCTTCGACTCCGTTCCCGCGATCATTGCCGTCAGCCGCGAGCCGCTGATTATCTACAGCGCCATGATGTTCGCAATCCTCGGCCTGCGTACCCTCTACTTCGTGCTGGAAGCGCTGAAGCAGTATCTGGTGCATCTTGAGAAAGCGGTAGTGTTACTGCTGTTCTTCGTGGCGTTCAAGCTGGGGCTGAATGCGACCGATCACTTCTGGCATCACGGTTATAACATCGGTGCCACGGCAAGCCTGTTTGTGGTGCTGGGGGTACTGGCGCTGGGGATTATTGCGAGCGTGATGTTCCCGGGGAAACGTGAGGCCTGATGTATCGCCCGGTGGCGCTTCGCTTACCGGGCCTACGACTGGGATGTAGGCCGGGTAAGGCGCAGCCGCCACCCGGCAAAAGGCTACTTTATTATCGGTGAGTTTCGGCGCTTGCGCGGATGATGGAAATGGCGCCAGTGCGGATCCTGCGCCGCCGCCAGCAGCTCGTGGTCGCCACGTGTGTCGCCCCAGGCGCGCAGGTGATATGCGTTCAGATCGCCATACACCTTTTCCAGCCTCGCCACTTTCTGCGCGCAGCGGCAGTTGTTGCCGGTGATCCGCCCGGTCAGCTTGCCGTCTTTCACTTCCAGCTGCGTGCCAATCAGCTTAATGCCGAGCTTATCGGCCCACGGCTGCAATACCAGCGCCGGGGAGGCGGAGCAAATCGTCACTTCCGCACCGGAATTAACTTCGTTGGCGACAGCCATGACCCCTTCCGGGCGCATCAGCTTGTTCCAGTATTTTTCACAGAAGGCCTCTGCCTGCTGACGTAACCAGTGCTCATCCACCCCCGTCAGGAAGGTTTTGATCAACACCTCTTTCAGCTCATCACGCGTCAGCTTGCGACGCACGCAGTGCAGCGTGGGCAGGGCCATGCGCACCAGGCGACCCGCAAAGTAGCGCTTGCCAAAGGCAAAGCGCAGGAACGGAATAAAACTGTCGTGGTGCGTCAACGTACCATCAAAGTCAAAGACAGAGAGCACGCTGGACTTCGCCACGGCTTCGTCGGCAATCATATTGGTCATAAATACGTCTTAGCTGAAATACACATTCTGTTCACTAGTTTACCTGCTTTACCTTCACAGTCCTTCTATCCGATCTCATTTTTTCTCGAACCTGTGGCCTGACGGGTCAAACTATGTCATCCACCACGCCACCGTCAACGCGCAGCGCCGCGCCGGAAGTCGCGGAGGCCTGCATGGAACAGACATACACCACCATATTCGCCACTTCTTCTACCGTTGCGGCGCGCTGAATAACCGAGCTGGGGCGATTCTCCATCACGAACGCTTTCGCCAGCTGCTCCAGCGATTTGCCGGTTCTCTCCATCTCGTCTTTCATCATTGCGGCAAAACCGTCCGACATTGTCGGGCCCGGCAGCACGCTGTTCACCGTGACGCCGCTGCCTGCCACGAACTTCGCCAGACCGCGCGCCAGCGAGAGCTGGGCGGTTTTTGTCACGCCATAGTGGATCATATCCGCAGGAATATTGCAGGCCGATTCTGACGAGATAAACACTACCCGACCCCAGCCTTTTTGTACCATACCGGGCAGCAGGGCACGGGAGAGGCGCACGCCGGACATCACGTTGGTTTGCCAGTAGCGTTCCCAGGTCTCGTCGTCGGTGGAATAAAAATCCTGCTGGCCATAGATCCCGGCGTTATTCACCAGAATATCGACGTGCGTGGCGACCCTGAGTAGTTCGTCAACGCCCTCCTGCGAGCTCAGGTCGGCGATGGCGGCACGGACCTGTACGCCTGGCACCACCTGCTGGAGCGCCTGAATGCCTTTGTTCACCGAGTCGACGCTGCGCCCGTTGACGATCACTTCCGCACCGCTCTCCGCCAGTCCGCGGGCGATGGCAAACCCAATACCGCCGGTGGACGCGGTCACCAGCGCCACTTTCCCCGTTAAATCGATTTTCATCGTTCACTCCTTGTCGTTTTATGGTTCAAAACTTAAAGCGTAGCAGTTGACGATGACGGCTCCTGTTTAAAAAGGCGCAACAGCGTCTCAACCTGCTCGTCCAGCGGGCTGAGGGAGCGTTTAACGATGAGGTGCAGCGGCGTGGCGCGTCGAACGCCGTGGCTGAGGGGCAGGATTTTGAGGATGCCCTGCTGGAGCGGGGTCTGAATGCGTTCTTCCGGTAACCAGCCATATCCAACCTGATACATCACTGCTTCGATCGCGGCATCGATGGTGGAGAATGTCCACGACTCCCCGGTGGGGCGAACGGTGGGCTGGCTGTCTGCGATCTGAATGCGCGGCCACGGTCGAAGCATCTCGTCGTTAAGCGGTGTATCCAGCGCAAACAGCGGGTGCGCGTGATGCGCGACGGCAACAAAATCGATATTCATCAGCCATTCGCCCAGGCCGGTAATGTCCTGGCGGCGGGTTAAGACCATCACGTCGGCCTCATCATTGAGCGCATCTGCGCGGCTGTTTTCCAGCACCTCGGTAAGCCGCACCTGCGTTTGCGGGTACAGCTGCTGAAACTGGCGCAAAATCGCGAACAGCCGGCTGCGCGGAAAAATACTGTCTACCATCAGGTCGATACGGGTTCGCATCCCGCTGCGCAGGGTTGCAGCGCGCGTTTCAACATAGGCGAAGGCTTTCAGCAGCGGTTTAACCTGGTTCAGCAACAGCTCACCCGCCGGGGTCAGCACGGCACGGCGTCCCTCTGTCATCAGGAGCGCTACGCCCAGCCGCTCCTGCAAAAGCGACAGGTTATAGCTGACCGAGGACTGGCTGCGATGGGTCTCTTCCGCCGCCTTAGCGAAGCTGCCAGCCTCGATGACTCTTTCCAGCAAGGCCCACTGTTCGAGCGTCGTCTTGTGCATGATTAATCTAAATTTTGGATGAATTTGATTCAAATATAGCGTTATTCATTCATTTTTTGAAGGGGTACGATCGTCTCATCAAAACAAAGGAGACATCTTATGAGCACCTTCGATAAACATGATTTAAGCGGCTTCGTCGGCAAACATCTGGTATATACCTACGACAATGGCTGGAACTACGAAATTTACGTTAAAAACGAGAACACGCTCGACTACCGTATTCACAGCGGTCTGGTGGGCAATCGTTGGGTGAAAGATCAGCAGGCCTACATTGTCCGTGTTGGGGAAAGCATCTATAAAATTTCCTGGACGGAGCCAACCGGTACCGACGTGAGCCTGATTGTGAACCTGGGCGACCGCCTGTTCCACGGCACCATCTTCTTCCCACGCTGGGTCATGAATAATCCGGAAAAAACCGTCTGCTTCCAGAACGATCACATTCCGCTGATGAACAGCTACCGTGATGCCGGGCCAGCGTATCCAACCGAAGTGATTGATGAATTTGCGACGATTACTTTTGTACGCGACTGCGGTGCGAATGACGATAGCGTTATTGCGTGTGCTGCCAGCGAGTTGCCAAAAAACTTTCCTGATAATTTAAAATAAGCTTAGCAACGCGTTAAATGCGCATCGGCCATTTCGGTTTTAACCCGAATGGCCGTTTTTTATGCTGCAGAAATACCGGAGTAAGTCACCGATTCCGCCGTTAAGGTGAAAGGCGTAGGAGTACAGACCGCCAGGCTCAGCGAGCCGAAGCGCAGCTGGCTGACCGGGAGCGACTGGGCGGTGCTGTCAATGCTGACAATCTGCCACGCGCTGCCGCCACGCTGTTTGACGATCGCCTCTTTGCGCGTCCAGATGCGCCAGAATGCGGAAAGCTGCTCTTCCGGCGCTTCACGCTCCAGCTCGTCATGCTCGGTGAGGCTGAAAACGGCATTCGCCAGCGCCTGCCAGTTCTCCCGCGGGCGGATCACTTCGATATCGCAGCCAACCTCGCCTTCATCGCTTATCAGCATGGCAATGTCGTCCCCGCTGTGGCTCAGGTTAAACCACAGCGGATGGCCGTTAGCGAAGGCCGGTTTTCCCTGCTCGCCGTAGATTATCTCGGGAAGTGGTGAGGGGGATAAAGTTCTGGCGAGCAGCGTCCGGCCTGCAAGCCAGGAAGCGTATCGCGCACCCTGAGGTGCCATGTCTGCGAGCGTTGACGCCAGCGGGTCCGCGCTAAGGGTGGAGATCTTTCCCAGTACAAACTGGTACATAGTTACGCCCAGCGTTTAATGATTATCGAGGTATTAATGCCGCCAAAGGCAAAGTTATTGCTCTGAATAAATTCGCAATCAATCGGGCGGGTTTCCCCCATAATATAATCTAAAGCGCCGCATTGCTCATCCGGTTGTCTTAAATTGAGCGTCGGCGTGAACCAGCCCTCCCGCATCATATGCAGACTCAGCAAGGCTTCCAGCGCGCCGCAGGCACCCAGGGTATGGCCGAAATAGCTCTTTAAGGATGAGATGGGCACGCTGTCGCCGAAAATAGCGGCGGTCGCCTGACTCTCGGCGATATCCCCGCGATCGGTTGCCGTGCCGTGGGCAGAAATGTAGCCAATGTCCTGAGGGCTAAGGCCCGCCATCGCCAGCGACTGCTCCATACACACCTGCATGGTTTCACGCTGGGGCTGGGTGATGTGCGCCGCATCGCAGTTGGTGGCAAAGCCCACGATCTCACCATAGATTGTCGCCCCGCGTGCTCTGGCGTGATCCAGCGCTTCCAGCACCAGCGTGCCCGCCCCTTCGCCAATCACCAGGCCATCGCGCTGAACGTCAAACGGCGACGGCGTGGTTTTGGGCGCGTCGTTACGCTGGCTGGTGGCAAACAGGGTATCGAAAACCGCCGCTTCCGACGGGCACAGCTCTTCCGCGCCGCCTGCCACCATCACGGTCTGGTAGCCGTGACGAATCGCTTCCCAGGCGTAGCCAATCGCCTGGCTGCCAGAAGTACAGGCGCTTGAGGTGGGGATCACCCGTCCGCGCAGGCCAAAGAACAGTCCGGTATTCACCGCCGTGGTGTGCGGCATCATCTGCACGTAGGTGGTGCCGGTGATGTTGTGGGTGTGCTTTTCGGTGAGCATGGAGGCAAACTCGCTGACCGGTCCGGTGCTGCCCGTCGACGAGCCGTAGGCGATGCCGGTCTGACCGTTGGTCAGTACCGCGTCGTCGATCAGGCCCGCCTGCTCCAGCGCCAGCTCGGTGGCGCGGGTTGAGAGCAGCGACACGCGGCCCATGGCGCGAATGCGCTTACGGGTATAGTGAGCGGGCAGAGTGAAATCTTCAATCGGCGCGGCGAGCAGGGTTTGCAGGCCGTGATACGCCTGCCACTCCGTCATGGTACGTACCGCATTTTCATACTCGCGCAGACGGCGCGAGATGGTCGGCCAGTCCTCGCCGAATGCGGTGATGCCGCCCATGCCCGTAATCACTACCCGGCGGGTCATAGCATGCCTCCGTTGATCGATATCACCTGTCGCGTCACATAGCCTGCTTTATCCGACATCAGGTAGCTCGCCAGCCCGGCCACTTCCTCGGCCTGGCCCATACGCTGCATCGGGATCATCGACATCGCCGCGTTCAGCGCGGCTTCATCCATCTCGATCATACCGGTATCAATCAGCCCCGGCGCGATGCAGTTGACGGTGATTTTGCGTTTTGCCAGCTCGGTGGCGAGCGCTTTGGTGGCGCCGATGATCCCGGCTTTCGCCGCGCTGTAGTTCACCTGCCCACGGTTGCCCATAATGCCTGACACCGACGACAGGGTGATGATCCGCCCGCCCTTGCGGGTGCCGATCATCGGCATAATGCAGGGATGAATGACGTTATAAAAACTGTCGAGATTGGTGTGGATCACGCTGTCCCAGTCATCGTCGCTGAGCGCCGGAAATGCGCCGTCGCGGGTAATACCGGCGTTACTGACCACGCCATACCACGCGCCGTGGTCAGCGATCGCCTGTTCCAGCACCGTACGGCACTGCTCGCGGTTGCCCACGTCAAAGGTGAGTAAACGGCCCGCGCCGCCTGCCTGGACAATCGCTTCCAGCGTCTCCTGCGCGCCCGCTTCATCACGATGGTAATGCACGCCGACGGTGAAACCGTCCGCCGCAAGCTGAAGGGCGATAGCGCGGCCAATGCCTTTGCTGGCGCCGGTGACCAGTACGGATCTCATGATGGTGTTCCCTGGTTGAAAAGTGTGGTTAATTCTTCCTCGCTCGGCTGGAAGGTATTCACGCGGCCCGTGGCGAGGGAGACATTGTCCGCATGAATGGTGCACTCGAAGCTGCCAAAGCGCTCATCCTGCATCAGACGTTCGATGGTGATGGTCAGCGTGCAGCCTGCGGCAAAATGCCCTGCGTCGCACACCAGCTCGCGCGCGCCCAGCACCATACCCAGCGCACAGTGCGGCAGCCCTTTTTGCATCCGGTGCCATTCAGACCAGACGCCCACGGTCTGAGCCATCAGCTCCAGCGCAAACCAGCCGGGCAGGTTGCCGCCTGCGTCCAGAAACGGCGCCAGAACGCCCCGTTCGTTCACCGTCACGCTGCAAACGGCGCGGTCATCGGTGACGCTTTCCACGCTCTCAAGCAGCAGCATCGGCGTGTCGTGAGGAAGATAATCCCCGGGAGGTAAGTAGTGCATCATACTCTCCCCAGCAGAAGGCTGGCGTTGTTGCCGCCAAACGCGAAGGAGTTTGACAGGATCACTGGTTTATTCAGCGGTGCGCTCTGGTGCAGTAGGCCGAAGGCGGGCAGGGTGTCGTCCGGCGCGTAGCGGGAAAAATCCTGCGGCGGCAGCGGCAGGTCTCGGGTCAGGATCAACCAGCTCAGGGCGGCCTCGGTGATCCCCGCGGCGCCCAGCGTGTGGCCGGTAAGATGTTTCGTGGAGCTGCACGGCACGCGGTCGCCAAAGAGATCGTGGATCACCTGCGCCTCAATGCGATCGTTCAGCGGCGTGGCGGTGCCGTGCAGGTTGATATAACCGACGTCCGCCGCCGTCATGCCCGCCTCGTTCAGCGCCTGGGTGATGGCGCGGATCGCCCCTTCGCCCTGCGGATGTGGGGCGGAAATATGGTACGCATCGCTGGATTCCCCCGCGCCCAGCAGTGCAATCTCGCCCGGCTCGCGGGTCAGTACCATCAGTGCTGCCGCTTCGCCAATGGTGATCCCCCGACGGTTGCGGCCAAACGGTTCGCACAGGGTCGGGGAGAAGGATTCCAGGCTGTTGAAGCCGTTGACCGGCATTCGGCTCAGGCTGTCGGCTCCGCCGACGATGGCGACGTCCACCAGACCGGCGTCGATCAGGCGTCGACCGCTGATGATCGCCCGTGCGCTGGAGGAGCAGGCGGTCGAGATGGTATACGCCGGGCCGTCCAGCGCAAGCCAGCTGGCGAGAAAGCGCGACGGATCGCCCAGCTCCTGCTGCGGATATTGCCACTGCGGGCTGCGCTCGCCGTTCTGCGCGCGGCGCACGTACTCATCACCCTCGTCCAGTCCGGAGGTGCTGGTGCCCAGCACCACCGCCACGCGGTCGCGCCCCACGCGCGCAATGGCCGCATCGACGGCGGGCCGGATTTGCGCCAGCGCCGCCAGCAGCAGCTGGTTGTTGCGACTTCGATGCGCAGAAAAAGACCCGGGAACAGGGGGAAGATCACCCTCCACCCCGCCCAGCACGGCCTCGGGTAAGCCCTGTAGCCAGCCCGCACGCTGGCGCATCCCGGGGGCCACGCCAGCGTTCAGGTTTGCCGCTATTTCATCAGCCGAGTTGCCGAGCGCGTTGACCATGCCAACGGCAGAAAGGTAAATCATCTCAGTCACCCAGATATTGAATGGTGATGTGGTAGTGAAAAGCGTGCTGCACAATGCTAATCGGTTCGCGCCTGCCGTTACGGTTCAGGTAGGCAATTTCCGTGACCAGCTTGCCATCGGGGTTGCGCAGTTCGCGTCTGGTGTCAGTATCGTTCAGCGTCCAGCCTTTCGGCAACTGCGGCTGCCAGGCGCTGAGCGGCCAGTGGCTGAGCATCACGTCGGCCAGCACCTGGCTGGCGGGCGGCAACTGCGGCATCACAACCGACTGCTCGGTGTGGATCCCGGTGTCGTCGTAGGTGGCGAGGAACAGGCGGATCCCGACGGAGGAGAGGCCGGCAAGCGTCACTTTATTTCCATCGGCGTTCAGCATCACCAGCAGCGACTGGGTCTGGCCTTTAAAACTGCCGGTAAGCAACTGCTGCGCGCGGATGGCAGGCGTGATGCCCGGCGGTGGCAGCGTGACGCGGGTACCGGGCTGGAGCCAGGCCTGAGGACGCGCGTCATCGTGGTTCGTCGTATGGCTACACCCCGCCAGCAACAGGGTCATCATCACTGCCGCCAGGCGAATGAAACGGGTCATGGTAAGTTCTCTTTGTTAGTCGGCATCGCCAGCGGGGCGAGCAGGAACGCGGTGAAGATACCGCTCACCAGCACAATGCCAAAGCTGCTGATGGCCTGAGTGGTGCTGAACACCAGCATCCCCAGCGTCAGTAGGGTGGTCATCATGGCGAGGGTAATCGCCAGCATGGAGGTCAGCGGCGTGCCGCGCGGGTTGCTGAAAAACAGCGTGTAGTTGATGCCAATGCCGAGGACCAGCACCAGCGCCAGCAGGGAAAACAGGTTCACCGGATGGCCCGTCACGGCCAGCGCCGCCAGCCCGCCGCCCAGCGACAGCACGGACGGCACCAGCGCCACCAGCCCTTTTCGCCAGCCGAGGCGCACCACCGCGCCGCAGGCTATCACCGCCAGCGCCACGCCCAGCAGCCCCGTCAGCAGCGCGCGGTAGAGTGCAAACAGTCTGTCGAAGCTGGCCTTACGGTCAACCCAGACGACTCCGGGATGGCGGGCGGCCAGCTCACCGAGCGCAGCGCTGTTTCTGACGCCATCGACCGGGACCAGCACACCGCTTTTGCCATCCGGCAGCGTCAGCCACAGCAAACGCCAGCCCTCGCTGGCCGGACTGGCGAGCCACGCCTCCACGCTGACAGGCATGGCGTTCAGATTCGGGGCGACGGCATTCAGCCCCGTGCTTTGCAGCATTTTCGTCACCGTCGGCGCGGCGTTACGCAGAAGTTGCAGATCGCTGTTCTGCCGCGCCAGCGAGTTCAGCGGCAGGGTGCGCCAGCGGGTTAATTCTCCGGCTTTTTGCGCCTGCGCCAGCGCTGGGGTAAACGCCTCCAGCCGCTCCAGCGTTTCCTGAGCCGACGCGCCATACACCACGAACCACTTCTGATCGACATTTTGCCCGGTCAGGGCGGTGATGGTTTTTTCCTGCGCCAGAATGTCCTGCGGCAGCGCCTGAAGCCGGGCGATATCGTCATCCACCCGCAGGCTGGCGATCCCGATGGCGGAGAGCAGCGCCAGTGCTACCGGCAGCCCGACGGAGAGGGCTTTGCTGTCGCGCCAGGCGTTCAGCCAGCGCTGCATCATCCCTCTCAGGGGGATCGGGCGAACCGGCATGCCACGGCACAACCACGGGTGCCAGAAAATTACCGTCAGGCACGAGGCGCTCAGCCCTGCGGCGGCGAACACCGCCATCTGACGAATGCCGGGGAAGGGGGCCAGCATCATGAAGAGATACGCCACGACGGTAGTCAGCAGCGCCAGCAGCAGCGCGTTACGCACTTTTGCCAGGCTTTGCCAGGGCGAGTGTTCCGCGCCGTGCACCATCCGCTCCGTGAGGTAGTAAATCGTATAGTCCGCCGAGATGCCGATGATGCTCATGCTCATCACCAGCGTCATCAGGTGCAGCTCACCGAACAGCAGGAGCGTCACGACCGTCCCCGCCAGCGCGCCGATGGCAATGGAGAGCAGGCTCAGCAGCAGCGGACGCACGGAGCGAAACACCGACACAATCAGCAGGATCACCCCGAGCACCGTGGCGACGCCGAGCGTGGAAATATCTTTTTTAGCCTGCTGGCTGGCGTAATCGCTGTAGAACACCGTCCCGCGCGAGAGCAGCTGCGCCTGTGGATACTGGCTTTTCAGCGTCTGCTGCAACGCGTTGAGGGTGGTCACCAGCTGGTGGGTTTGCTGCATGTCAAACGACGAGCCTGCCAGCTCGCCGTGCAGCAGATACCAGTAGTTCCCGGCCGCATCTTTTGTCACCAGCCAGCCGTCCATCAGCTGCATCTTCTGGCTGTTCTTCGCCAGCGCGAGCTGCGCGCCGCGCATCAGCATCAGCGGATCGTTTTGCAGCTCCTTGCCGCTCACGCCGGAAAAGGCGGAGTAGAGCTGGGACAGGATCCACTGAGCCTGCGTTTCACCGCCGTTTTGCAGGCGGGCGCGGGTGGCCGGATCGACCAGGCCATTGCGGTGCTGCCAGAAGAAATCTCCCCAGGCCTGTTGCCCGGCGGCATCCAGCGGACCTTTTACGACACTCAGCGCCTGGCTGCGTTGCAGCAGGGTTAACCACTGCTGCGCCACGCGCGGGTCCGGCTGTTTACCAGGGCTGACCAGCCAGATGAGCTGGCGGTCGAGGCGCTGCATAAATCCGTCGTTGAGGGCGGGAGGGATCGCGCCGAGCGTCTGTTTCGGCAGCATGGCGAGCACGCTGCTGTTCAGCCGCGCGCCGGGCAGCAGCGACAGCAGCACGCCCAGCAGGATCAGGCATACCGCGGCCCACAGCAGCGCCGGGCGCAGAGCGTTACGGTGCGGCAAAGCGCTGGCGTTCTGCATCGGTCAGGCGGGCGGGCGTCAGTTGGTGGCGGGAGAGGGCGATATCCGTCGTGTCGCCTTGCTTATCGTTCAGGCGAATGGATTCCAGATAGATCGCGCCCTGCAAATCAAGGGTGGCGAAAATCTTGTCCAGCGGTGTGGTGACAGGCGTCAGCACCAGCGACCAGCGGCCTTCGCCCAGGTCTTTGAAATCGATGCGGAAGTTCTCTTCCAGCACCTTGCGGTCGGCCTGGAACAGCGCCCGCAGCAGATGGTTGAACTGGAACATCTGCGGGTTAGTGTCGGCGGTAATGGTCTGCGGCGGCTGACCGTTGACGATTTGCACCATCCGTTTGTCATCCAGCAGCAGCGTCATCGGGAACGGCGCTTTTTGATCCCACAGCAGGCCATTGTCACGGGCGATCAGCATCTCCCCCTGCGAGCGCAGGGGCTGAGGCATGTCCTTGATCGTGCGGGTCTGTTCGAAGTGCGCGCGCACCACCGGTTGCTCCGCAAACCGCTGTTGCAGTTCATCCAGCGTGACCGCGTTCACCAGCGGGCTTACCAGCAGCGCGAGTAGCGTTATCCACTTCATGGCGCGATCCCCATGCGTTCGAACAGAATGGCCGGGCTGACAAAGCACATCTCCCGGCTTGCTTCTTCCACCGCCACCTGAATGGTGTAGCCGGTGGTGGTGCGTTTCCCGGTTTGCGCGTCGAAGATTTGATAGGCGATGCGCAGACGGTTTTCAACCTCTTCAATGCGGGCGCGGACGCGAATGCGCTGCTCGAAGGTCACCGCGTCGCGGTATTTCACACGGGTATCCACCACCGGCCAGACGTAGCCGGACGCTTTCATCTGGCGATAGCCGTAATCAAACTGGTTGAGCAGCGCTTCGCGGGCAATCTCAAAATAGCGGAAATAGTTGCCGTGCCACACCACGCCCATCATATCGACGTCGTGGAACGGCACGGTGATTTCAACTTCAGCCGTAAAGCGGGGATCGGTCAGCACCCTTTACTCCTTCTCGTTGACCTCTGGCAGCTGCCAGAAATCGAAAAAATTAAACCAGTCGAGCGGCGACAAGAGCGCGTAATGCTCCAGCCGCTGCGCATAGCGATCGACGGTCTGCTGTAGCGCCTGCTGGCGTTCGCCGCGCGGCAGCAGCAGAGGGTCGGCAAACGGCTCGCAGTGCAGGGTCAGCTTTCCCTGTTGGCAGAGGGCAAAAATCAGCACCACCGGGCAGCGCAATAGGGACGCCAGGATAAACGGTCCCTGCGGGAACGGCGCGGGCTGGCCCATAAATTCGCTCCATATCACCCGCCAGCTGCCGCCGCGCTGCGGGGTGACGGCGATGCGATCGCCCACGATCGCCACCCATTCGCCGCGATCCAGCTTCTCTTTAATGAGGATGGCGGTCTCCGGGCCAATGTCGGTGACCGGCATCAGGTGAATGCCCGCCTGCGGCGCCATCTCCTCCATCACCTGTTTAAAACGCTGAGCATTGTCGCTAAAGACCAGCGCGTTGATGGTTTTCGCCCCTTCGCGCTGGGCCAGCGCCCGGCAGGCTTCCACATCGCCAAGATGCGACGCGAGCAGCAGTTTGCCCTGAGGATCGTCAAGACCCAGCGCCTCCTGCGCGCCTGGCGCAAAGACCAGATCGCGATGAAGCTTCATTTCGCCGCGCCAGCTGGCCACTTTGTTCAGCATGGCATGACCGAAGCGCAGGAAGTGGGAAAAACTGTTAAGCCGTGCGGGTTGCGGCATTTGCCGCTGTGCCATCACCGTTTTAACCCGCGTCAGCCATTGCTGCGACGCCTGACGCGCAGCGCGGGCGGCCAGCCAGTAGACGGCCGTAACCGGCCACAGCAGGATGGTAAACGCCTTTCGCCCCAGCAACTGCCAGACGCGCAGCATCAGGCGCATGCCCCATAATCCTTTCACCTCCTGCTGCTGCGCCCAGTGCTGCGAGCGGCGACGCATCAGCAGGGAAGGAATGCGCGGCAGCATGCCGAGAAACAGACGGGTATGCATCAACGAGATGCGCACGTTGTCTTTCAGGGCATCGAAATGGGATACCCCGTCCGGCGGATAGGTCACGCGGGTGGGCAGAAAATAGCTGGTGTTGCCCTGCCAGTAGAGGCGCACCATCACTTCAGTATCAAAATCCATCCGCCTGCCGAGCGGCGTGCCCGCCGCCAGGCGCATTACCGGCGCTATCGGGTAAACGCGAAACCCGCACATGCTGTCTTTCAGTTGCAGGGAGAGGGTTTCAATCCAGACCCAGACGTGTGTTATCCAGCGCCCGTACAGGCGCGAACGGGGGATCGAGTCATCATAAACGGGCTGACCGGAAATGAGCGCATCGGGATGGCGTTCGGCCAGCGCCAGCAGTTTGGGGATGTCTTCAATAGCGTGCTGGCCGTCAGCGTCCACCTGAACGGCGTGGGTGAAGCCGCGATCGGCACAGGCTTTCAGCCCCTGCATCACCGCCGCGCCTTTGCCGCTGTTTTCGGCGAGGCGCAGCAGCGTGACCTGCGGACGATCCGCCGCCAACGCTTCAAGCGTGCGGCGCGTGGTTTCATCACTGCCGTCGTCCACCACCAGACAGGGCAGATCGAAAGGCGCCAGGCGCGCCAGCACCGAAGCCATCATCGCCCCGTGGTTGTAGCACGGGATCAGGACGCAGGGACGGAAGGTTACTGACATAAGCGAATCTTCCCGCTGCTGGCGGTGTGGCGCTCGTTACCCGCATGGCGCTGGTAGCTAAAGGTCAGCATCTGGCGTTCGGGCTGCCAGGCAAGGAGCAGCGTGACCGTGTTCTCCGGTAACAGCGGGGCGGCGAACTTTACGTTCTGAATACTGTGAAAACGGTAGCCCGGCGCCAGCGCGGCGGCGTAATGCATCACCCGGTCGAGCTGGGCTACGCCCGGCAGCAGCGGCTGTACGGCGAAATGTCCCTTAAACCAGAGCAGGTCAGGATCAAGATAAAGGGTTATCTCCAGATACCCGGGGCCAGGCTCGCGGCGTTCGATTTCAGGGATTTTCATGAAACAACTCCTGTAGCTGCGCAGTTACGCGCTTGTTCATGCTGTTGACCGGAATTTCATCAACGATCCGCCAGTAGCGCGGCACGGCAACCGGTTCAAGCCAGGGGCGAAGGGCGCGACGCCAGGCGAGCTCCTGCGCTTTTTTGCTCTGTTCGTGTTGCTGACGCACCGCTTCATTCAGCACCAGCAATACGCCAATACCCTGACGCCCGCCGCGCGTCACCGTCAGCGCGGCGGCTTCGCGGATGCCGTCCAGCGCCAGCAGGCGGCGCTCAATGTCATCGAGCGAAATGCGCTTATCTTCAATTTTGACCACCCGACCGCGGCGCCCGACGAGGCTGAACTGCCCGTCAGCCGTGAAGTGCAGGATATCATCCAGCAGGACCCCCTCCGCCTCGGGGATCAGCGGCGACATCACGCGATTGCCGTGAAACGTCACGCCGGGGAAAGGCTGCCAGCGGATGCTTTCCTCCTGACGGTAGCGCCAGGCCATTACGCCTGTTTCCGTGCTGCCGTATATTTCATCCGGCCAGACGTTGAGCCAGGCCTGAACCGCGGCGACCTCCTGCCAGGGCAGCGAGCCGCCTGCGGAGAAGAGCAGGTTGACGGGGGGCGGCGTCAGTGACGCGTCCAGCCGCTTGAGAAACGCCGGACTGCTGATGAAAAGATAGCGTTTATTGTCGGGAAGGGCAGAGAGCTGCTCGGCATAGTTGAGCAGGCTGGCGTGCAGCGGCAGGCCGAGCGCCATGGGTAAGACGACACGAAACGTCAGGCCATACAGGTGGTGCAGCACCACGGAAGCGACGACGTGACAGCCTGCCAGACGATCGCCAAAATGTTCCGCCAGCAGACGAGCCTCACGATCCAGGCTGACCACCGGCTTACTCACCCGCTGCGGCGTGCCGGTCGAGCCGGAGGTGTAAAGCTCGATCGTGCGCATCTCATCGATGGCAGGCAGCGGTGAAAAGGGATGGCCTGCCCGCTGAACGGAAGCCACCCGCAGCTGTCGCCCCTGAAAATCGAGCGTGGTGTCACTCAGGACGCCGCTGAACAGCGCCCGCTGTTCGTTAAGCTGTGCTGCCCGGCTGTGCCCGGGGAGGACCGGCGTTTTACCCGCATGCAGCGTCGCCAGCAGCGCGACAATAAACAGATAGCCGTTTTCGATGCACAGCGCCCAGCGCTCGCCTTCTTCATCACGCAGCGTGTCGACCAGCTGAGTGACATCGTGGCGCAGATCGCCAAGCGTCCAGAGATGGTTGTCCTGCCAGGCGACAGGGGTGTCGTCAGGGCGGGGGGCACTGAGCCACTGGCTAAGCGGGAGAGTGTTAAGCATCGTTTTTCATCACCCGTTGTCGCACCAGCCACTCGCCGGCCATCAGCGTGCCCATCAGGAGATAGGCAATCATCCCGTTCCACAGAGTCCACAGACGGATATCGGCGTGTAATACGGTAAACAGCGCGATCGCCCCGTTAATAATAAAAAAGCCGCACCAGACCCGGGTAACCCGGCGCGTGTAACGTACCCCGACAGGGGAGAGGTCCGGTTCACGCAGGCGCGCCAGCCGTTCAACGACAGGCATTGCCGTCCACAGCGAACCGCCAAACACCGCCAGCATCACCAGATTCACCACCACCGGATAAAACAGCACCCACTGGTGCGCGTGCAGGACGTAGCTCGCCGCGCAAAGCGCTATGCCAGCCAGCGCCAAGCTCACGAAAAGATAACGCAGGGGACCGCCCTGCCGACGGGCCTGGCAGATGCGTAACAGCAGCACCAGCGCCATCACGGGCAGTATCCCGTGCAGGCTATTATTCGCCAGCCCGAAGCCGATCAAAAACGGCCATGCCAGCAGCATCAGCCCCGTCAGGGCGGGAAGAACTGGAATCGAACGCACGTTACGCGTCGCGCTGAAGCTGTTCCACAACGTCCACGACGTCCTGCACCGTGCGCACCGCTTTGAAGGTTTCGGGCTTGATTTTATGGCCCGTTTTCTTTTGCAGGTGCACTACCATATCGACGGCATCAATGCTGTCGAGATCCAGATCCTCGTAAAGCCGTGCCTCAGGGGTAATATCCTCCGGGGCGACTTCAAACAGCGTAATAAGAAGCGCAGAGACTTCCTGATAAATCGTTTGTTGTTCTGTCATAGCGGTCATTCTCAGGCGCGTTGTTGATGAATAAAAGCCGCGAGCGTGGCAACGGAATAGAAGTGCTGACGCATCTCGTCACTTTCGGCAGAAAGCACTACGCCGTACTGATTTTTTACCGCCAGCCCCAGCTCAAGGGCGTCGATTGAGTCCAGACCGAGGCCGTCGCCAAAGAGCGCGGCGTCTGTATCAATATCCTCTGGGGTAAGTTCTTCCAGATTCAGCGTAGAGATAATGAGATTCTTAATTTCAAGATAGAGCGCTTGCATCTTTCGTTCCTGACAAAGATTGAAGACCGGTTGTTAACTGATGCTGCATATGCCGGTTTAACTGCCTTGCCGCCAGCGCGGGTTCGTGCTGACTCGCATCATAAAAATCATGAATGTTGATGCGTTCGCGAACATCCACGGTGAAAACAGGTTTGTTGGGGGGCGCGTTATACCAGCTGCTCTGTTTATCCAGCATCCGTTCGCTACAGTGGATCACCACCACGCGCACGGCGCTGTTGCAGCGAACGGCGATATTCGCCGCCCCACGTTGCAGGGTCATGGCTTCTCCCACCCGGGTGCGGGTGCCTTCAGGGAAGATAAGCAGGGTGTCGCCCTGGGCCAGACGCTGCTGGCTTGCGGCAAGCAGCGTGTCGGCTTCGCTGTTAATCAGATAGTCCGCCGCGCGGATCACGCCGCTGACGAACGGGTTACGCAGCAACGCGCTTTTCACCAGACAGTCAGTTTCGTTCATCACCGACGCCAGCAAAACGTAGTCCAGCAGCGAGGGATGGTTCGCAATCACCAGACAGCCTCGCTCGGCGCGCAAAACGTCCAGGTTGTTGAAATGGTAATCCAGTACCCCTACACCGCGTACCACCGCGAGGAACAGGCGGAAACTGGCAGAAATAGTGCGGCGTGCCAGGCGGCGACGTTGAGTGCGGTCACGCTGGAAAATCAGCAGCAGGTTAAACCACACCAGCGACAGCGTCAGCCCGCCGAGGCCGAACAGGGCGAAGCACAATCCGGTCATCAGCATGCGCCATACCCGATCGAGGCGGGAACGTAACCCTCTCATTGGCGCGTCCATTGCCACAGCAGGCGCTCGCCCGGCAGGGTAAACTGGCGCTCGTCCCGCAGGTAATGGCGCAGGAACTGCAGGCTTTGCGGCAGCGCGGGCTCTTCAGGCCTGCGGTTGGCGTGCGTTTCACAGCTGAGCGTATTTCCGGCCTCAATTACCAGCGCCAGCGCGTAGGGCCAGACGGGCATCTGCGGCGGCAGCCCGGCGTGATAAAACTCCGGCAGCAGACCGTCGAAATCTACAAATAACACGCGTGAGTAGCCCGCATGCAGCAGGCTCAGCACCTCGCATAAGCTCTGCTGGAAGGTATCCATACCGGCGGAAACCGACGAAGAGACAACAGGCTGACGCGCGGCGATAGTGAGATTGCCGACCGCCGAGTTGTGTACCGACATGGCAAAATCGGTGGGGGAAACGGGCTGATCTGCCGCCAGGGCCTGGAGAATACGAAAATTGCGTTCCAGCTCCCCGTGACGGCTGCTGTAGACGACGGCGTCGATGCGGTGTTTGCGCAGCATCATCAGGCCAAGATCAACGGCCAGCTTGCTGCCTGAATTCAGGCGGCGGGCGGTCATCATCGGCAGATCGGTCAGTTTCGCCAGCGGTGCATCAGGATCGATGGCGTCAGACCGGCGTGACCATGCCTGCCATTCGTCGGCATCGCTGAGTCCTGGCGCTCTTGCCTGCCAGTCGATAAGGGTAAGTGTAAATTTCATCTACGCGCGTCCGCGATAAACCTGTTTCTGTGACTTTTTCTTCGCCAGCGCGATTTGCTGCGCACATCGTACAATGTTGTCGTCGCGCTGGCGAATAAACGTCACTTTTAACCCTTTCCACCCGGTTATCCCGGCAAACGGCTTTTTGGCCGACCCGGACCCAGCAGGATGGCGAGTTTACTGCCTCCTTTCGTGGTTTCCATCCAGATTTTACAGACGCTGGTGAGCGGCACGGAGAGCAGCATGCCCACCGGTCCCAGCAGCCATCCCCAGATCAGTAACGATAAAAACACCACCATCGTCGACATGCCCAGACGGTGACCCATCATGCGCGGTTCGAGAATATTGCCCAGCACCATATGCACGACGAGGAACAGCGCCCCTACCAGCATGCACTCATAAAAACCGTTAAACAGGAACGCCTGGATCATCGGCGGAACGGCAGAAAGCACCGCGCCGATATTGGGCACGTAGTTCAGTAAAAACGCCAGCACGCCCCACATCATCGCGAACTGCACGTCCAGCAGCACCAGCCCCAGCCAGACGATCACGCCGGTCCACAGGCTTAACAGCGTTTTCAGCGCCAGATATTTGGACACACCCTTCAGCGCGCGATGCAAGCCGGCAATGTGGATCTGCGGATTGTTCAGGGCAAAACGCAGCTTATACGGCACGTGGCGCACTTCGAACAGCATAAACACCACCGTCATCACCAGCAGCAGAATGCTGGCCATTGCCCCGGAAAGCCCGGTCATCAACGTGGTGGCGTAGGTCATCACCTTCTCGGAATCCATCCGGCGCAGCATCCGTTCCGGTGAGATATGCAGATTAACGAACGGCAACATGCGCTGGAGATCGACCAGCTTGCGCGTCAGCTCTTTATTGTACTGCGGCAGCATGGTGGAAAATTCGCTCAGCGAGGCGGCGAGCACGCCGAACAGCGCCGTCAGGACAACCAGCATCACCATCACCACAATGGTAATCGCGACCGGGCGGCTGATGCCCCGGCGTAAAAACCACGTCACCAGCGGGTTGAGGACGATGGCGAAAAACAGCGCCAGCAGAAGCTGAACAATGATATCCGCCGCCGCATGGATACCCGCAAGGATAACCACCAGGCAGGCGAGTTTTAATAAAATATGAAGTCCGGCTTTGTCGGGCGGGCTGGCAGTCATAAGAATTCCTTTTTCCGGGGGGCTTGCTAATTGTAGTGCGCCGGATTCGCTTCGTCTGGAGCGTTAGTCTTAAAGTCATGGAAAAAAAATGGCCCCCGGCGCAAGCGACGGAGGCCACGTCATCCCGGTGAACGATTACTGGATTAGAAGGGTGTTAATGATGTTTTCAGCGGTTGCCTGCGCTTTTTGCTGATTATCTGCAGGCAGAGTGATCTGCATGGTCAGCAGTTTATTATCTACCTTGCCGAGAACCACGGAGGAGTAAGCGGTCTGGCCTTTGGCGGAGATGATGCTGTCCAGCTGTTGCAGCGTGTGGCCTTTCAGCTCGATAGACTTATTGGTCACCACCTGAAGCTGCGGGTCGCGGCTGCGCTGCTGATCTTCCAGACGTTTGGACAGCACACCCAGATCTTCGCTGGTATCGTCACCGACAATCACAATGACTGCTTTTTGCCCGGTGGCATCGGAATAGACGTGCATGTTGTTCGCCTGGGTGCCCAGCTTACCGCTCTGATCGGTCATGTCCGCGGGCAGAGAGAAACTGAGTTTGCCATCCATCAGGCTCACCGGCTGACCGGTGGCGTTGCTTTCTGCTGACGCGCCCTGAGCAGGCGTTTTGGTGTCGCTGTTATCACAGGCTGCAAGGCCAACAACCAGCAGGCCAATCCCGACATATTTAACCAGATTGCGCATTGACTTCTTCCTTTCGATAAACGGCCATAGCGGCTCATTCGTTCATCTTATCACAACTGATAAAGCGAACCCTTAACCTGCCTGCAATGCGGACATTTCAGATTTATCTGCCAGTCTTTTCAGCAGCATATTCAACAGCACGCCGTACATCGGCAGGAAGAAGACCAGGCTGATAAGCACCTTAAAGGCGTAGTCCACCAGAGCGATTTCCATCCAGTGTTCTGCCATGAAGGCGTCCGGGCTGCGCCAGAAGGCAATGAAGAAGAAGGCCAGCGTATCGCTCACGTTACCGAACAGCGTGGAAGCCGTTGGTGCCATCCACCAGCGATGGTTCTGACGCAGGCGGTTAAACACGTGGACATCGAGGATCTGCCCCAGGGCATAGGCCATAAAGCTGGCGGCGGCAATACGCGCGACGAACAGGTTGAAGTGCGTCAGCGCTTCGAAGCCCTGCCAGCTTCCCATGTAAAACAGCGAGGAGATGGCGTAGGAGACAAACAGTGCCGGGATCATCACCGCAAAAATAATCCGCCGCGCCAGCGGTGCGCCAAAAATACGCACGGTTAAATCCGTCGCAAGGAAAATAAACGGGAAACTGAACGCGCCCCAGGTGGTATGGAAACCAAAAATGGAGATGGGGAGCTGTACCAGATAGTTACTGGAGATGATCACCAGCAGATGAAATAGCGAAAGCCAGAACAACGCCTTGACGCGTTGCGATTGTGTAAAGGAGTTCATATTGTACCTTTTTGATTAATATTTGGGGTGAGGGAACCCAATAGAGCCGCCGCATGATACTGCTTTAACGACACTTTGCAATGGCTAATTTTCACGCAATCGTTAACCTGGTTTGCATTGGCGATAGCGGGGCGTAAACTACAGCCGTTTTTACCTGAACGAGAAGAACATGACCGACCTGTTTTCCAGCCCAGACCACACGCTTGATGCTCAGGGCCTCCGTTGCCCGGAGCCGGTAATGATGGTGCGTAAGACCGTCCGTAACATGCAGAGCGGCGAAACGCTGCTGATCGTCGCCGATGACCCGGCCACTACCCGCGATATTCCCGGTTTTTGTACCTTTATGGAACATGAACTGGTAGCGCAGCAAACCGAGACCTTGCCGTACCGGTATGTGATTCGTAAGGGGTAAGTGCGACCTGATGCCCGGCGGCGCTTCGCTTGCGCGGGCCTACGGGTGTAGTAGGTCGGGTAAGGCGCAGCCGCCACCCGACAAGCACCCATCACAATTTCGAACCATCGTTTCAAAATTTCGCGCTTTTTGTGAGGCGCTTCACCCTCCTTTTTCCAGCCGTAGTCTAATTTTTAAACCTCAAAAACTAAAACATCGTTTTAACGCTTATTTCACTACCCTGGAGTTGACTCAATGAAAACGACCCTCAAGCCGTTACTGGCTGCTCTGTGCCTGTCTGCTTTTGCCTGCACCGTTTCTGCCCAGACCATCAAAGCCGCCGATGTGCATCCTGAAGGCTACCCGAACGTGGTGGCGGTTCAGCAGATGGGTGAAAAACTCAAACAACAAACCGATGGCAAGCTGGAGATTAAGGTCTTCCCCGGCGGCGTGCTGGGGGATGAAAAGCAGATGATTGAGCAGGCGCAGATGGGGGCGATAGACATGATCCGCGTCTCTATGGCGCCGGTTGCCGCCATCCTGCCGGATATCGAAGTGTTTACGCTGCCCTACGTATTCCGCGATGAAGACCACATGCACAAGGTGATCGACGGGGATATCGGCAAGCAGATTGGCGACAAGCTGACCGCCAACCCGAAATCGCGCCTGGTCTTCCTCGGCTGGATGGATTCCGGCACCCGCAATCTGATCACCAAAGCGCCGATCGTTAAACCGGAAGACCTGAAAGGGAAGAAGATCCGCGTCCAGGGTAGCCCGGTGGCGCTGGCCACGCTGAAAGCGATGGGGGCGAACTCGGTGGCGATGGGCGTCAGCGAGGTTTACAGCGGCATGCAGACCGGGGTGATCGATGGCGCGGAGAACAACCCGCCAACTTTTATCGCCCACAACTACATGCCGATCGCCAAAAACTACACGCTGAGCGGCCACTTTATCACTCCGGAAATGCTGCTCTACTCCAAAGTGAAATGGGACAAACTCAGCGCTGACGAACAGCAAAAGATCCTGACGCTGGCCCGCGAAGCGCAGTTCGAGCAGCGCAAGCTGTGGAATGCGTATAACGACCAGGCGCTGGCAAAAATGAAGGCTGGCGGCGTGAAGTTCCACGATATCGACAAAACGGTGTTCATCAAAGCCACTGAGCCGGTGCGCGCGCAGTATGGCGACAAGCATCAGGATCTGATGAAAGCCATCGCTGACGTTCAGTAAACCGGAGTACGTATGTCCGAACTCTACCTGAAGTGGATGGATCGTCTGTACCTGCTCGCCATGGCGGTGGCGGGTCTCTCGCTGCTGGTGATGACGATTGTCATCCCCATCGGCATCTTCTCACGCTACGTGCTCAATCGCGGCGAATCCTGGCCGGAACCGATCGCCATTATCTGCATGGTGACGTTTACCTTCATCGGCGCGGCGGTAAGCTACCGCGCCGGGTCGCATATTGCGGTCAACATGCTTACCGACCGCCTGCCCGCGTCGCTGCAAAGGCTGTGCGCGCGGGTAGTGGATCTGCTGATGCTGCTGATTTCTGGCCTGATGTGCTGGTACAGCTACTGGCTGTGCGTTGAGCTGTGGGAGCAGCCGGTGGCGGAGTTTCCGCTCCTGACCTCCGGCGAAAGCTATCTGCCTCTGCCTGTCGGGTCGGCCATTTTGATCCTGTTTGTGCTTGAACGCCTGCTGTTTGGCTCGCAGGAAAACCGTCCGGTCGTGCTGATCGGCAATCACAGTTAAGGGGTGAACAATGGATGCTTTTGTTTTGTTATTCACCCTCGCCATTTTGCTGGCGCTGGGGATGCCGGTGGCCTTCGCCGTCGGCTTAAGCGCCGTGGCGGGCGCGCTGTGGATTGACCTGCCGCTGGAGGCGCTGATGATCCAGATCACCAGCGGGGTGAATAAATTTACCCTGCTGGCAATCCCGTTCTTCATTCTTGCCGGGGCGATCATGGCGGAAGGGGGCATTGCCCGACGGCTGGTGAATTTCGCCTACGTGTTCGTCGGCTTTATCCGCGGTGGGCTGTCGCTGGTGAACATTGTCGCCTCGACGTTCTTCGGCGCGATTTCCGGCTCGTCGGTGGCGGATACGGCGTCTATCGGCAGCGTGATGATCCCGGAGATGGAGAAGAAGGGTTATCCGCGCGAATACGCGGCGGCGGTGACGGCCAGCGGGTCGGTGCAGGCGATTCTGATCCCGCCCAGCCACAACTCGGTGATTTACTCCCTGGCGGCGGGGGGAACGGTCTCCATCGCCACGCTGTTTATCGCGGGCGTGCTGCCGGGCCTGCTGCTGGGGGTGAGCCTGATGGTGCTCTGCCTGTGCTTCGCCCGCAAGCGCGGCTACCCGAAGGGGGACAAAATCCCGTTCAGGCAGGCGCTGAAAATTATGCTCGATGCCCTGTGGGGGCTGATGACGGTGGTGATTATCCTCGGCGGGATCTTGTCCGGGATTTTTACCGCCACCGAATCTGCCGCCGTGGCCTGCCTGTGGGCGTTCTTCGTCACCATGTTTATCTACCGCGACTACAAGTGGAGCGAACTGCCGAAGCTGATGTGCCGCACGGTGAAAACCGTCACCATCGTGATGATTTTAATCGGCTTTGCCGCGGCGTTTGGGGCGGTGATGACCTACATGCAACTGCCGATGCGCATCACCGAATTCTTCACATCGCTCTCCGATAACAAGTACGTGATCCTCATGTACCTCAACATCATGCTGCTGCTGATTGGCACGCTGATGGACATGGCGCCGATCATCCTGATCCTGACGCCGGTGCTGCTGCCGGTGACCAATGCACTGGGTATCGACCCGGTGCATTTTGGGATGATCATGATGGTTAACCTGGGGATTGGGCTGATCACGCCGCCGGTCGGATCGGTGCTGTTTGTGGCGAGTGCGGTGAGTAAGCAGAAGATCGAACACGTGGTGCGGGCGATGCTGCCGTTTTACGGTATGTTGCTGGTCGTGCTGGGGATGGTGACGTACATTCCGGCGATTTCATTGTGGTTGCCGGGGCTGTTAGGGATGCAGTGACGCGTGCGGCCTGATGCCCTCACCCCGGCCCTCTCCCGCGGGGAGAGGGGGCAAACACGAGAAACGGCAACCCGGTTGCCGTTTCACTTTTACCTTTGACGCAACAACCGCAACGCGTTCGCCGTAACCAGCACCGTCGCCCCCGTATCCGCCAGTACCGCCAGCCACAGTCCGGTCATGCCGAGCAGCGTGGTGACCAGGAAAATCCCCTTCAGACCCAGCGCAATGGCGATGTTCTGCCGAATATTGGCGCGTGTTGCCCGCGCAAGTTCTATCATCTGCGCCAGCCCGGTCAGGCGGTTGTGCGTCAGCGCCGCGTCGGCGGTCTCCAGTGCCACGTCGGTGCCGCTGCCCATCGCAATGCCGATGGTGGAAGCTTTCATTGCCGGGGCGTCGTTTATTCCGTCCCCGACCATCGCCAGCGGGGCGTTGCTGTTCAGCCCGGTTACCGCGCTGACTTTATCCGCAGGCAACAATCCGGCCTTAAATTCCAGCCCCAGCTCGCCTGCAATCGCCGCCGCCGCGCGCGGATTATCGCCGGTCAGGATCACGCCCTGTACTCCCAGCTTGTGCAGTGCGTCGACGGCCTCTTTCGCATCGTCACGCAGGGTGTCGCGCAGCGCCAGCATGCCCATCGGCACACCGTCCTGCATCACGGTAACGACCGTCTGACCGGCCTGCTCCAGCGCCTCAACCTGTGGAGTAGAGCGCGCGTCCGCCGCGGCGATCAGCACTTTTTTGCCTTCGACCACAGCTTCAATCCCTGACCCGACCAGCGCTCGCTGGGCCGTTGCCGGAGGGATGTTCAGCCCGCGGCCCTTCGCTTCACGTACAATCGCCTGCGCCAGAGGGTGGGTGGAACCCTGCTCCACGGCAGCGGCCAGCGTCAGCAGGGCGTCTTCACTGATGTCCTGCGGATACACGCCGGTCACCTGCGGCCTGCCGACGGTCAGCGTGCCGGTTTTATCGAAGGCGATGTGCTGGACCTGGCTCAGCTGTTCCAGCGCCGCGCCGCCCTTAATCAGCGCCCCGCGACGTGCCGCCGCCGCCAGCCCGGAGGTAATCGCCGCCGGGGTGGAGATCACCAGCGCACACGGACAGCCGATCAGCAGCAGCGTCAGCCCTTTGTAAATCCAGCCCTCCCACGGTGCGCCGAAGAACAGCGGCGGGACGACGGTGACCAGCAGCGCCACCAGCATGATGGCGGGGGTATAAATCCGGCTGAAGCGATCGATAAAGCGTTCTACTGGCGCGCGGCGCTCCTCGGCCTCTTCAATCAGCCTGAGGATGCGGTCGATGGCGCTGTCGCCCGGTTCGGAAAGGACCGTCAACTGCACCAGTCGGTCGACGCTGGTGGCGCCCGCAGGCACCTTTTCACCCGCCGCGCGCGCTACCGGGATGGATTCCCCGGTCAGGGCACTTTCGTCAAAACTTGCGGTGGCGGTAACGAGGGCCCCATCGGCTGGCAGACGTCCGCCTGCGGGCACTTCAATCACGTCACCCGGGCGCAGGGTGTTGATGGCGACCGTTTCACGCTGACCATCAATAACCCGCGTGGCGGTTTCCGGCTTTAGCGCCATCAGCGCGCTCACCCCTTTACGCGCCCGGCTCGCCGCCCAGCCCTCAAGGCGTTCGCCAATTAAGAACAGCAGCAGCACCATCGCCGCTTCCGCCGTCGCGCCAATAAACAGCGCCCCGATAGCCGCCACGCTCATCAGCGTTTCGATGGCAAACCAGCTGCCGCTTCTCATCAGACGCAGCGCCTGACGGGCAATCGGGAACAGGCCAACCAGCGTGGTGGCGATAAACGCCAGGTTGCCGAACGGGTGGTTGATCTGCTCCAGCCCCCAGCTCAGGGCCATCATGATGATGAGGGTGATAAGGGGCAGGTTTTCTTTTAGCGGGGACGTTTTTTCTGCGGGCGCCGTTTCGCTGCGCAGGGTATAACCCGCTTTGCTGACGGCGGCCTCAACCTGTCTGCTGACGTCGTTTTCGGCGCTGACCAGCAGCTTTTCGGTAGCGAACAGCACCTGAACGTGGCTCACGCCCGGCACCTGCTTCACCGCGTTTTCCACTTTGCGGGCGCAGGCCGCGCAGTCCATGCCGTTGACGACCCAGCTGTAGTGATTGCCGCTTTCAGGCAGCGTTTGAGTTTGCGTTTCGCATGCGCCCTCGCAGCAGCAGTCCTCTTTTGGCGGAACCGGGCTGAGCTTAAGTGCCGAGAATTGGGGAACTTTTTTAGGTATTTCTGGAGTCGACATGGCAGTCTCCGGTAATGATAATTTTCTCATTAACCGCAGCATACACTCTGGAGTCGACTCCAGAGTCAAGCGTTATTTAGATATACAGTGAACGCACAATCAGGAAGTGTCCGGCAAAGTAACAGGCGGCAGAAATCGCATTATCCGCACGGAAGCGGCGGCGATAGTGGCTGCCCAGCCAGACGATGTTACCCAACAGCAACAGTGCGGCACCGAAGAACGCGGATATCGCAGGCGCTGTCGGACGGAAGAACCACAGCTCGCCCGCCAGCCACACCATCACCAGCGTCATGGCGATAAACGTACACACCGGCAGACGCATCTCTTCCAGACGCGACCAGATCACCGCGATCAGCAGGGCGCCAATCACCAGCAGCACCAGCGGCAGCGGCCAGAAGATGGAGAGCATCATCTGGCTGGCAAAGTAGATGGTATAGAGCAGATGCGACAGGAAGAATGCCCCCACGGCGTACAGCAGACGCTGGCGCGGCAGCAGGGTTAAGGCATCGCCAATCAGGGACGCACACAGCCCCGCGAGGACAAGATAGCTGATGGCGTTAAACATCGGTGCCTGCCAGGCAAGCAACAGCAGGAGCAATAGCGTGACGGGTTTAAACAACCAGCGCTGCCAGGCTGGGCCACGGTAAGACGCATCGACGTAAAGCCATGCGGAAAAACAGACAGCGATAAATGACCAAAGCATATTAACTCCCTGTAACTGTTGAGGCTGAATGATCAGTTCCTGATCCAGTGTAGTGACGCGAGCGGTCGTTTGGCAATGCCGGGGCAGGCGAGGTATCCTGAATTCCGCATAATCTGATGGGATTTTTCAATGAGCAAGATGCCGCTGTTTTTCATTATCGTGGTGGCGATTATCGTCATTGCCGCCTCGTTTCGCTTCGTGCAGCAGCGCCGTGAGAAGGCCGACAATGACGCCGCGCCGCTGATGCAAAAGCGCGTGGTGGTGACGAACAAGCGTGAGAAGCCGCTTAACGACCGCCGCTCCCGCCAGCAGCAGGTGACGCCTGCGGGCACAACGATGCGCTATGAAGCGAGCTTTAAGCCGGAAACCGGCGGGCTGGAGATGACCTTCCGCCTGGAGGCGCAGCAGTACCATCAGCTGACGGTGGGGGAGAAAGGCACGCTGAGCTACAAAGGGTCGCGGTTTGAAGGGTTTGAACCGGAGCAGTAATTTTCCCCTCACCCCGGCCCTCTCCCCGAAGGGGAGAGGGTGTAAGCGTCTCCTCTCCCCTTCGGGGAGAGGGTTAGGGTGAGGGGGTTACTTCTTCACCTGCGCCTTAAACTTCTTCATCCACACCAGCAGCTCAAATACGCCGAAAATAAACACCCGTAGCTGCTGCCAGCCGGTCATCGGTGGGCTATCTTTCGGCAGTCCGTTTTTCAGCATCACCATCTGCAAGGCATGCATGAACGCGGTGAAAATCAGCGCCACGTTAATGAAGATATTCAGCGGACGCGGGAACGGGTGCACCAGATTCAAAATCAAAAATGCCCAGACGCCCAGCATCAGCAAGCGCCCTACGTTAATCAGTACTGGCATCGGATCCTCCTTGTGCCTGACGGTGATACAGACGATAAGCCACCTGGCCGGCGACCTTCTCGCGGTGCAGATCCCAGTGAACGGGAACGGGCGGCAGACCATTTTCCACTTCGCTTTCAACGTAAATCAGCGCGTCGTCCGCCAACCAGCCATTTTGCTCCAGCAGGGATAGTGTCTCTTCCAGCAGCCCTTTACGGAACGGCGGGTCAACAAACACCACGTTGAACGGCGTCCCCTGTTGCGCGAGGAAGCTCAGCGTGTTGGTATTCACCACTTTGGCGTTGGTTGCTTTCAGCGTAGCCAAATTTTGCTGCAACGTCTGCGCGACGCCGCGCTCCATCTCCAGCAACGTGGCGCTCGCAGCATAGCGCGACAGCGCTTCCAGCCCTAATGCACCGCTTCCGGCGAAGCAGTCCAGGCAATGGGCGTCTACCATTGACGGGGCGAGCCAGTTAAACAGCGTCTCGCGAACGCGGTCCGTGGTAGGGCGTAAACCGGGGCTGTCCGGCACCGGTAATTTCCGGCCTCGCCACTGACCGCCGATAATGCGAATTTGACCGGCCGGGGCGCGGGTGGGTTTCTTCATCTCAGGAAAGCTCTGTTAACAATGCCCTGCGATTGCGGGCGGTGATGTCAATTAAGTAAAGTGTTAGACTATTTCATCATTTTTTTAGCTTCCCTGTATATAGCGCCGCGAGGAGTGTAGTCGCAGATGGCAAAACAAAAAAAACGTGGCTTCTTTTCCTGGTTGGGTTTCGGTGAAAAAGAGCAAGAAACAGAACAGAAAACCGAAGAACAGCAGGTTGTAGAAGAGCAGTCACAGCCTGAAACGCCTGTCGAAACCGCTGCGGTTGTCGAAGCGGAAGAGCCAGCCCACAGCAAAGAAGAGATTGAATCCTTTGCCGAAGAGGTGGTTGAGGTTACCGAACAGGTTCAGGAGAGCGAAAAACCAGAGCCGGTTATCGTTGAAACCCTTACCGAAGCGCCGCAGGCCGCTATCGAACACGAAGCGCTGCCGCTGCCGGAAGAGGTGAAAGCTGAAGAAGTTTCTGCCGAAGAGTGGCAGGCCGAAGCGGAAACCGTTGAAATTGTTGAGGCGGTGGAAGAAGAAGCGGCCCTTGAGCCAGAGCTGACCGACGAAGAGCTGGAGGCCCAGGCGCTGGCGGCGGAAGCGGCTGAAGAAGCGGTCATCGTCGTGCCGGTGGAAGAGCAGGCCGAAGAAGAGATCGTTCAGGAGCAGGAAAAACCGACCAAAGAAGGTTTCTTCGCGCGCCTGAAGCGCAGCCTGCTCAAAACCAAAGAAAACTTAGGATCCGGATTTATCAGTCTGTTCCGCGGCAAGAAGATCGACGACGATCTGTTTGAGGAGCTGGAAGAGCAACTGCTGATTGCGGACGTGGGCGTGGAAACCACCCGGAAAATCATCGCCAACCTGACCGAAGGGGCGAACCGCAAACAGCTGCGTGACGCCGAGGCGCTGTACGGCCTGCTGAAAGACGAGATGGGTGAAATTCTCGCAAAAGTTGACGAACCGCTTAATATTGAAGGCAAAATGCCCTTTGTTATTCTGATGGTTGGCGTCAACGGCGTGGGTAAAACCACCACCATCGGCAAGCTGGCGCGCCAGTTTGAGCAGCAGGGCAAATCGGTGATGCTGGCGGCGGGCGATACCTTCCGTGCGGCAGCGGTGGAACAGCTCCAGGTGTGGGGCCAGCGCAACAATATTCCGGTCATTGCCCAGCACACCGGCGCGGATTCCGCGTCCGTGATTTTCGATGCCATCCAGGCGGCGAAGTCGCGTAATGTGGACGTGCTGATTGCAGATACCGCAGGGCGTTTGCAGAACAAATCGCACCTGATGGAAGAGCTGAAGAAAATCGTTCGCGTCATGAAGAAGCTGGACGAAGATGCACCGCATGAAATTATGCTGACTATCGACGCCAGCACCGGACAGAACGCCATCAGCCAGGCGAAGCTGTTCAATGAAGCGGTAGGACTGACCGGGATCACGCTGACCAAGCTGGACGGCACCGCGAAAGGCGGGGTGATCTTCTCCGTGGCCGACCAGTTCGGCATTCCTATCCGTTATATCGGTGTGGGCGAGCGTATTGAGGATTTACGTCCGTTTAAAGCGGACGACTTTATTGAGGCACTATTTGCCCGAGAGGACTAACAATGATTCGCTTTGAACACGTCAGCAAGGCCTATCTCGGCGGGAGACAAGCGCTGCAGGGGGTAACATTCCACCTCCAGCCAGGCGAGATGGCATTCCTGACCGGCCATTCCGGCGCGGGGAAAAGTACCCTGCTCAAGCTGATCTGTGGGATCGAGCGGCCAAGTGCCGGGAAAATCTGGTTCAGCGGCCATGAAATTAGCCGTCTTAAGAACCGTGAAGTGCCGTTCCTGCGTCGTCAGATTGGCATGATTTTCCAGGATCACCACCTGCTGATGGATCGCACGGTTTTCGATAACGTCGCGATCCCGCTGATTATTGCCGGCGCCAGTTACGATGATATCCGCCGTCGCGTTTCGGCGGCGCTGGATAAGGTCGGGCTGCTGGACAAAGCGAAGAACTTCCCGATCCAGCTCTCCGGCGGTGAGCAGCAGCGCGTGGGCATCGCCCGTGCGGTGGTGAACAAGCCTGCCGTCTTGCTGGCGGATGAACCGACCGGTAACCTGGACGATGCCCTCTCTGAAGGGATCCTGCGTCTGTTTGAGGAATTTAACCGCGTGGGGGTCACGGTACTGATGGCGACGCACGACATGGGGCTTATCTCACGCCGTTCGTACCGCATGCTGACCCTGAGCGACGGGCATTTGCACGGAGGCCACGGTGAATAAGCGTGATGCAATGAACCAGATTCGGCAGTTCAGCAACCGGTTTGACCGTTTCCGCAAGCCTCAGGGCAGCGGGGACGGCAATCGCCATGCGCCTAAGCGTGCCAAAGCGACACCGAAACCGAACTCCCGTAAAACCAACGTCTTCAACGAACAGGTGCGCTACGCCTTCCAGGGCGCGTTGCAGGATCTAAAAAGCAAACCGCTGGCGACGTTCCTGACGGTGATGTTGATTGCCATCTCCCTGACGCTGCCGAGCGTCTGCTACATGGTTTACAAAAACGTGAACCAGGCGGCGTCCCAGTACTATCCGTCGCCGCAGATTACCGTTTATCTGGATAAAGCCCTCGACGATAACGCGGCGGCTCAGGTAGTGGGGCAGATTCAGGCCGAGCAGGGCGTGGAGAAGGTGAACTATCTTTCCCGCGATGAAGCGCTGGGCGAATTCCGCAACTGGTCCGGGTTCGGCGGCGCGCTGGATATGCTGGAAGAGAACCCGCTGCCCGCCGTGGCGGTGGTGATCCCGAAGCTCGATTTCCAGGGCACCGATTCGCTCAACACCCTGCGCGACCGCATTACCCGCATCAATGGGATTGATGAAGTGCGCATGGACGACAGCTGGTTTGCCCGTCTTGCCGCCCTGACCGGGCTGGTGGGGCGCGTATCGGCGATGATCGGCGTGCTGATGGTGGCGGCGGTGTTCCTCGTCATCGGTAACAGCGTGCGCCTGAGCATCTTCGCCCGTCGCGATACCATCAACGTGCAGAAACTGATTGGCGCAACGGATGGTTTCATCCTCCGCCCGTTCCTCTATGGCGGCGCGTTATTAGGTTTTTCTGGTGCATTTCTTTCATTGATTTTGTCAGAAATTTTGGTGATGCGGCTGTCGTCTGCCGTCACCGAGGTGGCGCAGGTTTTCGGAACGAAGTTTGATATCAGTGGCTTAGGGTTCGATGAGTGCCTGCTGTTGCTGCTGGTCTGCTCCATGATCGGCTGGGTGGCGGCATGGCTGGCAACGGTTCAACATTTACGCCACTTTACTCCCGACTAATAAAAGCGTGATATAATCTTTCCCTGCACCGAGATGTTCGCTTGCAGGGAAAGCGTCCCTGTTGTCTCTTCCCCTGTAATCATCTTCATGTCACATTTTGTGCGTAATTTATTCACTGTTGCACCTGGAACTTGTGGATAAAATCACTGTCTGATAAAAGAGTGAATGCTAATCTCGTTGCTCAAACGCTTTGGCATGGTTGTTGCCTGACGGGGACAACCTGGACCAGAAGAAACATTGAGAGGAATGAATGACCAAAGAAATGCAAACTTTAGCTTTAGCCCCTGTTGGTAACCTGGAATCTTACATCCGGGCTGCGAACACCTGGCCGATGTTAACGGCTGAGGAAGAAAAGGAGCTTGCTGAAAAGCTGCATTACCAGGGCGATCTGGAAGCAGCTAAAACGCTGATCCTGTCTCACCTGCGCTTTGTTGTTCACGTTGCTCGTAATTATGCGGGCTACGGCCTGCCGCAGGCGGACCTGATTCAGGAAGGTAACATTGGCCTGATGAAGGCGGTACGTCGCTTCAACCCGGAAGTGGGTGTGCGACTCGTCTCCTTCGCCGTGCACTGGATCAAAGCGGAAATTCACGAATACGTTTTGCGTAACTGGCGTATTGTGAAAGTCGCTACGACGAAAGCGCAGCGCAAACTGTTCTTCAACCTGCGTAAAACCAAGCAGCGTCTGGGCTGGTTCAACCAGGATGAAGTGGAAATGGTGGCGCGCGAGCTGGGCGTTTCCAGCAAAGACGTCCGCGAGATGGAATCCCGTATGGCCGCGCAGGACATGACGTTTGATATGTCTGCCGACGACGATGCCTCCGACAGCCAGCCGATGGCCCCGGTCCTGTATCTGCAGGATAAAACCTCTAACTTTGCTGACGGCATTGAAGAGGATAACTGGGAAGACCAGGCGGCAAACAAGCTGACCTTCGCGATGGAAGGCCTCGACGAGCGTAGCCAGGATATCATCCGTGCCCGCTGGCTGGACGAAGATAACAAGTCCACGTTGCAGGAACTGGCCGACCGCTACGGCGTCTCCGCTGAACGTGTGCGTCAGCTTGAGAAGAACGCCATGAAAAAACTTCGCGCCGCTATCGAAGCGTAATTTCCGCGAAGTACACCGAGAACCCCTGGATGAGAGTCTGGGGGTTTTGTTTTTTTAGCGCCCGCTCTGGCGAATTTCTTCCCCCTGGCAAACACTTACTGATGCGCTAAGCAGGCGACATTCAGAGGGTGACAGGGTGAAAAATAACGAACTGAACAACCGGCGTTTACAGGCGACGCCGCGCGGTATCGGCGTCATGTGTAACTTCTATGCCGATAAAGCCGAAAACGCCACGGTGTGGGACGTAGAAGGTAACGAGTATATTGATTTTGCCGCCGGGATCGCCGTGCTGAATACCGGGCATCGCCATCCTAAAGTTATCGCCGCCATCGAAAAACAGCTTCATGCCTTTACCCATACCGCTTACCAGATCGTCCCCTATGAAGGTTATGTGGCGCTTGCCGAGCGCATCAACCAGCGCGTACCCATAGAGGGGCCAGCCAAAACCGCCTTTTTCTCAACGGGTGCAGAAGCGGTCGAAAATGCGGTGAAAATTGCCCGGGCGTACACCAGACGTCCCGGCCTTATCACCTTCGGCGGCGCGTTCCACGGCCGTACCTTTATGACCATGGCGCTGACCGGCAAAGTGGCGCCCTATAAGCTCGGCTTCGGCCCGTTCCCCGGCTCGGTGTACCACGCGCAATTCCCCAACAACCTGCACGGCGTCAGTACCGCCGAAGCGTTAAAAAGCCTGGAGCGCATCTTCAAAGCCGATATCGCGCCCGATCAGGTGGCGGCAATCATTATTGAACCGGTTCAGGGCGAGGGCGGATTCAACGTCGCGCCCGCTGATTTTATGCAGGCGCTGCGTGCCCTGTGCGATACCCACGGGATTTTACTGATCGCCGACGAAGTGCAAACCGGCTTCGCCCGTACCGGCAAGCTATTCTCCATGGAAAACCACTGCGTGAAGCCCGATCTGATCACCATGGCGAAAAGCCTGGCGGGCGGAATGCCGCTCTCTGCCGTCTCTGGCCGGGCAGAGGTGATGGACGCGCCCGCTCCGGGCGGACTGGGCGGCACCTACGCGGGTAACCCGCTGGCGATTGCGGCGGCCCATGCGGTGCTGGACGTGATTGACGAGGAAGATCTCTGCACGCGCGCGTCTCATCTCGGCCATCATCTTGTCGAGGTGCTGAATAAAGCGAAGGATGGCTGTCCCTGGATCGCCGATATCCGTGGACAGGGCTCGATGGTGGCGGTGGAATTTACCGATCCGCAAACCGGACAGCCGTCGCCGGAATTTACCCGTCAGGTTCAGGAGCGCGCGTTGAACGAAGGGCTGCTGCTTTTGAGTTGCGGCGTCTACGGCAACGTTATCCGCTTCCTCTACCCGCTCACCATCCCCGAAGCGCAGTTCCGTAAAGCGCTGGATATTATTTCCGCCTCGCTGACACGATAAAGCCAAAAGCCCGGCTGAAATGACAGTCGGGCTTATCATATTTTCATTTCAAATTAGCTATTCCAAAATCATAAAAATGGGGTATGTTTTAGCAGAGTATGCTGAAAAAGCGCGAACAGCACGCCTATAATTGAAATAAAGCGCTACACAACAACATCACAACAATCGTTATAACCATAATAATGGGGAATCTCAGGATGAACATGAAGGGTAAAGCGTTACTGGCAGGATGTATCGCGTTGGCATTCAGCACTATGGCGCAGGCCGATATTAAAGTGGCCGTGGTGGGCGCGATGTCCGGTCCGGTAGCACAGTACGGCGACCAGGAATTTACGGGCGCGGAACAGGCGGTTGCAGACATTAATGCTAAGGGCGGCATCAAGGGCGAAAAGCTGCAAATCGTAAAATATGACGATGCCTGTGACCCGAAACAGGCGGTCGCGGTGGCGAACAAAGTGGTAAATGACGGGATCAAATACGTTATCGGTCACCTGTGCTCCTCTTCCACCCAGCCCGCGTCTGACATCTACGAAGACGAAGGCATTCTGATGATCACGCCGGCTGCGACGGCACCAGAGCTGACCGCGCGCGGCTATAAGCTGATCCTGCGTACCACCGGTCTGGACTCGGATCAGGGGCCAACCGCCGCGAAATACATCGTGGAAAAAGTGAAGCCGCAGCGCATCGCGATTGTTCATGACAAACAGCAGTACGGCGAAGGCCTGGCCCGTGCGGTGCAGGATAACCTGAAAAAAGCGAATGCCAACGTGGTGTTCTTTGACGGTATCACCGCCGGTGAGAAAGACTTCTCGACTCTGGTAGCGCGTCTGAAGAAAGAGAATATCGACTTCGTTTATTACGGCGGCTACCACCCGGAAATGGGGCAGATCCTGCGTCAGGCGCGTGCGGCGGGTCTGAAGACACAGTTCATGGGGCCAGAAGGCGTGGCGAACGTTTCCCTGTCTAACATCGCGGGTGAGTCTGCTGAAGGGCTGCTGGTGACCAAACCGAAAAACTACGACCAGGTGCCTGCGAACAAACCTGTTGTAGATGCCATCAAGGCGAAGAAACAGGATCCAAGCGGTGCGTTCGTCTGGACCACTTACGCAGCGTTGCAGTCTCTGCAAGCGGGCCTGAACCAGTCAGCCGATCCGGCGGAGATTGCCACCTGGCTGAAAGCGAACTCGGTGGAAACCGTGATGGGGCCGCTGTCCTGGGATGAGAAGGGCGACCTGAAGGGCTTCGAGTTCGGCGTGTTTGACTGGCATGCCAACGGCACGGCGACAGACGCCAAATAAAAGCAAAAAGGCAACGTAAGTTGCCTTTTTTAATGTTTTCTCCCTCTCCCCGTGGGAGAGGGTCGGGGTGAGGGCATCAGGCCGCAGAGCCCCGCTTTTGCCCGGTGGCGCTTCGCTTACCGGGCCTACAATCAGCCTGGGAAAATGCGGCAGATAATGAATGTAGGCCGGGTAAGGCGCAGCCGCCACCCGGCTTTCTTTTAGCGCTTCTCCCACCCGTTCGCCTGCGCCGTAAACCCTAACGCCTGCATAAACGCCGCCATTACGCCGCGATCCTCTACGCCCACGTCGGCCATCCACCAGGAGGTCACGCTCGGGTTTTCGCGGATCACCTCTTCAATCAAATACTGCCCGACCCCGCGACGACGGGTCACGTCGCGCACGCGCAGGGAGTCCAGCGCCCCTTCCGTGCCGCTCAGCGTTACGCGGACGGCGGCCAGCAGGCGCTCGTTAAAGCGCGCGGCATAGATGCGGTGGTTCTCATCGACGGCCAGCGATGAAGAAGAATATTCCGGCCAGATCTTGCCCAGGTCGATATGATCCTGGTCGCTAAAGGTCACCAGACGCACGATAGTCAGTTTCATTAGCTGCTTGTCCAAATCAAAAAGAGTACGGCCAGTGTACTCAATTTAATTGCTCAGGCACTTTCTCTTTTTCTTCCTATTTACCAGGTGATTAGTTTTTTGGCAACGCGATGGGCAGTTTGAAAACACATGGATCGAAAAATAAGCAGAATTTTAACCTGAATGGTAGTGATTTATTCGGCGCTTTGTACCGTTATTTTATGCTGCAAACTGCGCTTTTATTTGTTTATCTCCGTCTGATTTCAGAATATTATCTTTGCTTAATCGCCTGAAAAATAGAGATATTAGTCTGGTTTTTGTTAAAAACCTGCGCTAAACCATTAAAGGCACTGGTAAAAATAGCGTTGTTCATTAAAAGTACAGAATGCTTTTTAACCATAATAAAACAAAATATAAACATCACTTCACGAATGGGGATTCTGAGATGAAAAGGAACGCGAAGACGTTAATCGCGGGGATGGTCGCACTGTCGATCTCGCATGCCGCTATGGCAGACGACATTAAAGTTGCGGTAGTGGGTGCGATGTCCGGCCCCGTTGCCCAGTGGGGCGATATGGAGTTCAACGGCGCGCGTCAGGCCATCAAAGATATCAATGCTAAAGGCGGCATCAAAGGCGACAAGCTGGTGGGCGTGGAGTATGACGACGCCTGCGATCCAAAACAGGCCGTCGCGGTCGCCAACAAAATCGTTAACGACGGTATCCAGTACGTCATCGGGCACCTGTGTTCCTCCTCCACGCAGCCTGCGTCTGATATCTACGAAGACGAAGGCATCCTGATGATCACCCCGGGCGCCACCAACCCGGAACTGACCCAGCGGGGTTACCAGCACATTATGCGTACCGCCGGTCTGGACTCCTCGCAGGGGCCAACCGCCGCCAAATACATCCTCGAAACCGTTAAGCCACAGCGCATTGCCATCATTCATGACAAACAGCAGTACGGTGAAGGCCTGGCGCGCTCCGTACAGGACGGCCTGAAAAAAGGCGGGGCGAATATCGTCTTCTTCGACGGCATTACCGCCTGTGAGAAAGACTTCTCCGCGCTGATCGCCCGCCTGCAAAAAGAGAATATCGACTTCGTTTACTACGGCGGCTACTACCCGGAAATGGGGCAGATGTTGCGCCAGGCGCGCGCCACCGGTCTGAAAACCCAGTTTATGGGGCCTGAGGGCGTCGGTAATGCCTCCCTGTCGAACATCGCGGGCGATTCTGCCGAAGGCATGCTGGTGACGATGCCAAAACGCTATGACCAGGATCCGGCGAATAAAGCTATCGTGGATGCGCTCAAGGCACAGAAGAAAGATCCGAGTGGCCCATACGTCTGGATCACCTACGCGGCCGTGCAGTCGCTGGCCACGGCCATGGATCGCACCGGCAGCAAAGAGCCGCTGGATCTGGTGAAAGATTTAAAAGCACACGGGGCGAACACCGTGATTGGGCCGCTGAACTGGGATGAGAAAGGCGATCTGAAGGGATTTGAATTTGGTGTCTTTAAGTGGCACGCCGACGGTTCGTCCTCGGTCGCCAAATAATAATCCCACCGCCCGGTTTACCGGGCGGATATAAAAAGGTTTGCATATGTCCGAGCAGTTTCTCTACTTTTTGCAGCAGATGTTTAACGGCGTCACGCTGGGAAGCACCTACGCGCTGATCGCCATCGGCTACACGATGGTTTACGGCATTATCGGCATGATTAACTTCGCCCACGGCGAGGTGTACATGATCGGTAGCTACGTCTCCTTTATGATCATCGCCGCGTTGATGATGATGGGCATCGACAGCAGCTGGTTGCTGGTGGCCGCCGGGTTTGTCGGCGCGATTGTGATTGCCAGCGCCTACGGCTGGAGCATCGAACGGGTGGCCTACCGGCCGGTGCGCAGCTCCAAGCGCCTTATTGCGCTGATCTCCGCCATCGGTATGTCCATCTTCCTGCAAAACTACGTCAGCCTGACAGAAGGTTCGCGTGACGTGGCGCTGCCAAGCCTGTTTAACGGCCAGTGGATTGTGGGGGCCAGCGAAAACTTCTCTGCCTCTGTCACCACCATGCAGCTGGTTATCTGGATTGTGACCTTCCTGGCGATGCTGGCCCTGACCGTTTTCATCCGCTACTCCCGCATGGGACGCGCCTGCCGCGCCTGCGCGGAAGACCTGAAGATGGCGAGCTTGCTCGGGATCAACACCGACCGCGTGATTGCCCTGACCTTCGTGATCGGTGCAGCGATGGCGGCGGTGGCGGGCGTGTTGCTCGGCCAGTTCTACGGCGTAATCAACCCGTACATCGGCTTTATGGCCGGGATGAAAGCCTTCACCGCCGCGGTACTGGGCGGTATCGGCAGCATTCCGGGCGCGATGATTGGCGGCCTGATTTTGGGCGTGGCCGAAGCGCTCTCCTCGGCGTACCTGAGCACCGAATATAAAGATGTGGTGTCGTTTGCCCTGCTGATTCTGGTTCTGCTGGTGATGCCTACCGGTATTCTGGGCCGTCCGGAGGTAGAGAAAGTATGAAACCGATGCATTTTGCGATGGCGCTGCTTTCTGCCGCCATGTTCTTCGTCCTGGCGGGCGTCTTTATGGGCGTCCAGTTAGGGCTGGACGGCACGAAGCTGGTGGTGGATACCGCCCCCGATATCCGCTGGCAGTGGGTGTTTATCGGTACTGGCGTGGTGTTCCTGTTCCAGCTGCTGCGTCCGCTGTTCCAGAAGACGCTGAAGAACGTCTCCGGGCCGAAATTCGTCCTGCCGGCGATCGACGGTACAACCGTGAAGCAGAAGTTGTTCCTTGTGGCGCTGCTGGTGGCTGCCGTGGCGTGGCCGTTTATGGTATCGCGCGGGACGGTGGATATTGCCACCCTGACCATGATCTACGTGATTCTGGGGCTGGGTCTGAACGTGGTGGTGGGGCTGTCTGGCCTGCTGGTGCTGGGCTACGGCGGGTTCTACGCCATCGGTGCGTACACCTTCGCGCTGCTGAACCATTATTACGGCCTCGGCTTCTGGACCTGTTTGCCGCTGGCGGGGCTGGTCTCTGCCGCCGCGGGCTTCCTGCTCGGCTTCCCGGTGCTGCGCCTGCGCGGTGACTACCTGGCGATTGTGACCTTAGGCTTCGGCGAAATCGTCCGTATCCTGCTGCTCAACAATACCGAAGTGACCGGCGGTCCGAACGGCATCAGCCAGATCCCGAAACCGACCTTCTTCGGCCTGGAGTTCAGCCGTACCGCCCGCGAAGGCGGCTGGGATACCTTCAGCAACTTCTTTGGCATCAAATACGACCCGTCCGACCGCGTGATCTGGCTCTACCTGGTGGCGCTGCTGCTGGTGGTGATTACCCTGTTTGTGATCAACCGTCTGCTGCGCATGCCGCTGGGCCGCGCATGGGAAGCGCTGCGTGAGGATGAGATCGCCTGCCGTTCCCTGGGCCTGAATCCGACCCGTATCAAGCTGACCGCGTTTACCATCAGCGCCGCGTTTGCCGGTTTCGCCGGAACGCTGTTTGCCGCGCGTCAGGGCTTCGTCAGCCCGGAATCGTTCACCTTTGCCGAATCGGCCTTCGTGCTGGCGATTGTGGTGCTCGGCGGGATGGGTTCCCAGTTCGCCGTGATCCTCGCGGCCATCCTGCTGGTGGTCTCGCGCGAGCTGATGCGCGACTTTAACGAATACAGCATGCTGATGCTGGGTGGCTTGATGGTGCTGATGATGATCTGGCGTCCGCAGGGCTTGCTGCCGATGACGCGTCCACAGCTGAAGCTTAAGAGCGCGGAAGCGAAAGGAGAGCAGGCATGAGTCAGCCATTATTATCCGTTAACGGTCTGATGATGCGTTTTGGTGGCCTGCTGGCGGTCAACAACGTGAATCTGGATCTGCATAAGAAAGAGATTGTCTCCCTGATTGGCCCGAACGGCGCAGGGAAAACCACAGTCTTCAACTGCCTGACCGGTTTTTACAAGCCGACAGGTGGCACCATCATGCTGCGCGACCAGCACCTCGAAGGGCTACCGGGCCAGCAGATTGCCCGCATGGGCGTGGTGCGTACCTTCCAGCACGTGCGTCTGTTCCGGGAGATGACGGTGATTGAGAACCTGCTGGTGGCGCAACATCAGCAGCTCAAAACCGGCCTCTTTTCCGGCCTGCTGAAAACCCCGGCATTTCGCCGCACGCAGGAGGAAGCGCTGGATCGCGCCGCCACCTGGCTTGACCGCATCGGCCTGCTCCAGCACGCCAACCGTCAGGCGAGCAACCTGGCCTACGGCGATCAGCGTCGTCTGGAGATTGTGCGCTGCATGGTGACGCAGCCGGAAATCCTGATGCTCGACGAACCGGCGGCGGGCCTTAACCCGAAAGAGACCAAAGAGCTGGACGAGCTGATTGCCGAGCTTCGCGATCATCACGACACCACCATCCTGCTGATTGAGCACGACATGAAGCTGGTGATGGGCATTTCGGACCGTATCTACGTGGTTAACCAGGGCACGCCGCTGGCAAACGGCACGCCGGAAGAGATCCGCAGCAACCCGGACGTGATCCGCGCATACCTTGGTGAGGCATAAGATGGAAAAAGCGATGTTAACGTTCGACAAGGTCAATGCGCACTACGGCAAGATCCAGGCGCTGCACGACGTCAGCCTGCATATCAATCAGGGCGAGATCGTCACTCTGATTGGCGCCAACGGCGCGGGGAAAACCACGCTGCTCGGCACCCTGTGCGGCGATCCGCGCGCCACCAGCGGGCGGATTGTGTTTGACGGCAAAGATATTACCGACTGGCAGACGGCTAAAATTATGCGTGAAGCGGTAGCGATCGTCCCGGAAGGGCGTCGCGTGTTCTCGCGCATGACGGTCGAAGAGAACCTGGCGATGGGCGGTTTCTTCGCCCACCGGGATGAATACCAGACCCGCATCAAATGGGTATACGAACTCTTCCCGCGCCTGTGGGAGCGGCGAATTCAGCGCGCGGGCACCATGTCCGGCGGGGAGCAACAGATGCTGGCGATTGGCCGCGCGCTGATGAGCCAGCCGCGTCTGCTGCTGCTGGATGAACCGTCGCTCGGGCTGGCGCCTATCATCATTCAGCAGATTTTCGACACCATCGAGCAGTTGCGCAAAGAGGGGATGACCATCTTCCTCGTCGAGCAGAACGCCAACCAGGCGCTGAAGCTCGCTGACCGTGGCTACGTGCTGGAGAACGGCCGCGTGGTGCTCTCCGATACCGGCGATGCGCTGCTGGCGAACGAAGCGGTGCGGAGCGCGTATTTGGGCGGCTAAGCCGTCTGTATCGCCCGGTGGCGCTGCGCTTACCGGGCCTACGGATACCATGTAGGCCGGGTAAGGCGAAGCCGCCACCCGGCTTTTTTTCATATTAACCCCTTCACACAACCATCATCCCTCTGACGCCTGGCTGTCACCTATCTGTAAACAAACAGTTATTTTTCTGTCATTCGAGCATGTCATGTTACCTCGCGAGCACAAAACGCGTGATATCGCGCATCCGGCATAATAAGAGAGATGACAATGACATCGTTACGACACACAGCTTTGGGTCTGGCAATCGGTCTGGCTTTTGCGACGAACGCAATGGCTGTGACCACCATTCCGTTCTGGCATTCTATGGAAGGGGAGTTGGGTAAAGAGGTTGACTCCCTGGCGCAACGTTTCAACGACACCCACCCGGATTACAAAATTGTGCCGGTGTACAAAGGCAACTACGAGCAGAGCCTGAGCGCGGGCATCGCCGCCTTCCGTACCGGCAATGCGCCAGCCCTGTTACAGGTTTATGAAGTCGGCACCGCGACCATGATGGCCTCCAAAGCCATCAAGCCGGTCTATGAAGTGTTCAAAGACGCGGGCATCAACTTTGACGAATCCCAGTTTGTGCCGACCGTCTCCGGTTACTACACCGATTCCAAAACCGGCCACCTGCTGTCCCAACCGTTTAACAGCTCCACGCCGGTGCTGTACTACAACAAAGATGCCTTCAAAAAAGCCGGTTTAGATCCGGAACAGCCGCCAAAAACCTGGCAGGATCTGGCGGAGTACACCGCGAAGCTGAAAGCGGCGGGGATGAAGTGCGGCTACGCCAGCGGCTGGCAGGGCTGGATCCAGATTGAAAACTTCAGCGCCTGGCACGGCCTGCCGGTTGCCACCAAAAACAACGGCTTCGATGGCACCGACGCGGTTCTGGAATTTAACAAGCCGGAGCAGGTGAAGCACATCGCGCTGCTGGCCGATCTGAACAAGAAGGGCGACTTCAGCTATTTCGGGCGCAAAGACGAATCCACCGAGAAGTTCTACAACGGTGACTGCGCCATTACTACCGCGTCTTCCGGTTCGCTGGCGGACATCCGTCACTACGCCAAATTCAACTACGGCGTGGGCATGATGCCGTACGACGCTGATGTAAAAGGCGCGCCGCAGAACGCCATCATCGGCGGGGCGAGCCTGTGGGTGATGCAGGGTAAAGACAACGGCACCTACAAAGGCGTGGCCGAGTTCCTCGACTTCCTGGCGAAGCCGGAAAACGCCGCCGAGTGGCACCAGAAGACCGGCTACCTGCCGATCACCAAAGCCGCGTACGACCTGACCCGGGAGCAGGGCTTCTACAGCAAGAACCCGGGCGCTGACATCGCGACGCGTCAGATGCTGAACAAGCCGCCGTTGCCGTTCACCAAAGGCCTGCGTCTGGGCAACATGCCGCAGATCCGCACCATCGTTGATGAAGAGCTGGAAAGCGTCTGGACCGGGAAGAAAACGCCACAGCAGGCGCTGGATTCAGCGGTAGAGCGCGGCAACCAACTGTTACGCCGCTTTGAGCAGTCGACGAAATCGTAATTAAAACCTTACCCCTCACCCTAACCCTCTCCCCATAGGGGAGAGGGGACTGCACGGAGCCGTCTTTTCTCCCTCGCCCCTATGGGGAGAGGGCCGGGGTGAGGGGCGAAAACCTACTTGAGCTAACCTATGTCATCATCCCGTCCGGTGTTCCGTTCCCGCTGGCTGCCGTACCTGCTGGTCGCGCCGCAGCTGGTCATCACCGTTATCTTCTTTATCTGGCCTGCGGGCGAAGCGCTGTGGTACTCGGTACAAAGCGTCGATCCGTTCGGGCTTTCCAGCCAGTTTGTCGGGCTGGACAACTTTACCGCGCTGTTCCATGACAGCTACTACCTGGACTCCTTCTGGACGACGATCAAATTCAGCGCGCTGGTCACCGTGAGCGGTCTCGTCGCGTCGCTGTTCTTCGCCGCGCTGGTGGATTACGTAGTGCGCGGCAGCCGTCTGTATCAGACCCTGATGCTGCTGCCTTACGCTGTGGCTCCCGCCGTGGCCGCCGTGCTGTGGATCTTCCTGTTTAACCCGGGGCGCGGGCTGATTACCCACTTCCTGGGCGAGTTTGGCTATGACTGGAACCACGCCCAGAACAGCGGTCAGGCCATGTTCCTGGTGGTGTTCGCCTCGGTGTGGAAGCAGATCAGCTACAACTTCCTGTTTTTCTTCGCCGCGCTACAGTCTATCCCGCGTTCGCTGGTGGAGGCCGCCGCGATTGACGGTGCAGGGCCAGTGCGCCGCTTCTTCCGGCTGTCGCTGCCGCTGATCGCCCCGGTGAGTTTCTTCCTGCTGGTGGTAAACCTGGTGTACGCCTTCTTCGACACCTTCCCGGTGATCGACGCCGCCACTGCGGGCGGTCCGGTACAGGCGACGACCACGCTGATTTATAAAATTTACCGCGAAGGCTTTGCCGGGCTTGATCTCTCTGCCTCTGCCGCCCAGTCCGTGGTGCTGATGTTCCTCGTCATCATCCTCACGGTGGTGCAGTTCCGCTATGTCGAAAGTAAGGTGCGCTACCAATGATTGAGAACCGTCGCGGGCTGACGATTTTCAGCCATACCCTGCTGATCCTGGGCATCCTCGTCATCCTGTTTCCACTGTACGTGGCCTTCGTCGCCGCCACGCTGGACACCAAAGCGGTGTTCGACACGCCGATGACGCTCGTCCCCGGCGGGCATCTTTTCGAGAACATGAAAACTATCTGGACCCAGGGCGTGGGGGCCAACAGCGCGCCGTTCTGGCTGATGATGCTCAACAGTTTCATCATGGCGTTCGGCATCACCATCGGCAAAATCACGGTGTCGATGCTTTCGGCCTTCGCCATCGTCTGGTTCCGCTTTCCGCTGCGTAACCTGTTTTTCTGGATGATTTTTATCACTCTGATGCTGCCGGTGGAGGTGCGTATCTTCCCGACGGTGGAGGTGATCGCCAACCTGAAGATGCTCGACAGCTACGCGGGCTTAACCCTGCCGCTGATGGCTTCGGCGACCGCCACCTTCCTGTTCCGCCAGTTCTTTATGACCCTGCCGGATGAACTGATTGAAGCCGCGCGTATTGACGGCGCCTCGCCGATGCGCTTCTTCCGCGACATCGTGCTGCCGCTGTCGAAAACCAACCTTGCGGCGCTGTTTGTGATCACCTTTATCTACGGCTGGAACCAGTACCTGTGGCCGCTGCTGATCGTTCAGGACGTCAACCTCGGCACCGCCGTGGCAGGCATCAAAGGCATGATCGCCACCGGCGAAGGCACCACCCTCTGGAACCAGGTGATGGCGGCGATGCTGCTCACCCTTATCCCCCCGGTCGTTATCGTTTTAGCCATGCAGCGTGCGTTTGTGCGTGGTTTAGTGGACAGTGAGAAATAAGATGGCAGGTTTAAAATTACAGGCAGTAACCAAAAGCTGGGACGGCAAAACCCAGGTCATTCAGCCGCTGACGCTCGACGTGGCGGACGGGGAATTTATCGTCATGGTCGGTCCGTCCGGCTGTGGGAAATCCACGCTGCTGCGCATGGTGGCGGGGCTGGAACGCGTGACGTCCGGGGATATCTGGATTGACCGCCAGCGCGTTACCGAGATGGAACCCAAAGATCGCGGCATCGCGATGGTGTTCCAGAACTACGCCCTCTATCCGCACATGAGCGTGGAAGAGAACATGGCCTGGGGGCTGAAAATTCGCGGCATGGGCAAAGGCCATATCGAGGAGCGCGTGAAAGAAGCCGCGCGCATTCTGGAGCTTGACGGCCTGCTCAAGCGTCGCCCGCGTGAGCTTTCCGGCGGCCAGCGTCAGCGCGTGGCGATGGGGCGCGCCATCGTGCGCGACCCGGCGGTCTTTCTGTTCGACGAACCGCTGTCAAACCTCGACGCCAAGCTGCGCGTGCAGATGCGCCTTGAGCTACAGCAGCTGCATCGCCGCCTTAAAACCACGTCCCTCTACGTGACCCACGATCAGGTAGAGGCCATGACTCTCGCCCAGCGCGTGATGGTGATGAACAAAGGCATCGCCGAGCAGATTGGCACCCCGGTGGAAGTCTACGAAAAACCGGCCAGCCGTTTTGTGGCGAGCTTTATCGGCAGTCCGGCGATGAACCTGCTGGACGGGCGGATCAATGCTGCAGGAACCCATTTTGAGCTGGAAAGCGGGATGGCGTTGCCGATCAACTGGTACTATCGTGGCTACGCCGGGCGTAAGATGACGCTCGGTATCCGCCCGGAGCATATTGGTTTGACGTCTCAGGCGGACGGCGGCGTGCCGCTGGTGATGGACACGCTGGAGATGCTGGGCGCAGACAACCTGGCGCACGGACGCTGGGGCGAACAAAAGCTGGTGGTGCGCCTGCCGCATCAGGAGCGCCCGAAGGCAGGCAGCACGCTGTGGCTGCATATGCCGGAAAATCACCTGCACTTATTTGACGGTGAAACAGGACAACGAGTATGAGCAACTGGCCTTACCCCCACATTGTCGCCCACCGTGGCGGCGGTAAACTGGCGCCGGAAAACACCCTGGCGGCAATTGACGCTGGCGCGCGCTACGGCCACACGATGATCGAGTTCGATGCCAAGCTGTCGAAGGACGGCGAAATTTTCCTGCTGCATGACGACAACCTTGAACGCACCAGCAACGGCTGGGGCGTGGCGGGCGAACTGCCGTGGCGCGATCTGCTGAAGGTGGATGCCGGAAGCTGGTTCAGCGGGGAATTCAAAGGTGAACCGCTGCCGCTGCTGGCGGAAGTGGCGGACCGCTGCCGCCAGCACGGCATGATGGCCAACATCGAAATCAAACCGACCACCGGCACCGGGCCGCTGACGGGCAAAGTCATCGCGCTGGCCGCGCGTGAGCTGTGGGAAGGGATGACGGTACCGCTGCTGTCGTCGTTTGACATCGACGCGCTGGAAGCGGCACAGGCGGCCGTACCAGAGCTGCCGCGCGGGCTGCTGCTGGATGAGTGGCGAGAAGACTGGCGCGCGCTGACTGCCCGCTTAGGTTGCGTGTCGATCCACCTCAACCATAAGCTGCTTGATGAAGCGCGCGTGACGCTGTTGAAAGAGGCCGGTCTGCATATCCTGGTCTACACCGTCAACAAACCCCAGCGTGCGGCCGAGCTGCTGCGCTGGGGCGTGGACAGCATCTGTACCGATGCGATTGACCAGATCGGGCCGAACTTTATTTATTAAGCATACTGCCGTTCTGCTGGGTCGGCAGCATATGCTGCTGACCGCTGCTTTGCGACACCCCGCCCCCTAACATCCCACCGTTTGAGTTTGACAGCGGCTGCTCGCGCATCTGGCCCTGCTGCACGCGCTGGGTATTAGCGTTCATCTGGTTTTGCAGGTGCTGCTGCTGCACCTGGGTCTGCGTCTTTAACTGCTGATTAAGCATCCCTTTCTGCTGCTGTTGCTGGCTCATCATCTCCGTCTGCATACGCTGCTGGCTCGGAATGACATAGCCCTGCTGGTTTGGGTTGTTCAGCGTGTTTATCGGCTGTGCGAGCGCGGCGAACGGAAGCAGCGCGATCAGGATCGGTAATCGTTTCATGGTTATCTCCTCCTTTGAGGCTTCTCTTAAGTTTATCCTGATTCCGGCATAACGATGATTTTTTAAGAGTTGTGAACCAGGCTTAAGCGGGGAATATAGGCCCCTTCACCTGGAGAACAATAATGATGAAACCAACCTTTTTGCGCTGGGTCGCCATCGCTGCGCTGATGGCAGGCGGCACATTTACCGTGGCGGCCAACCCGCCCGCCGCTCCTCCGGTCTCTTACGGCGTGGAGGAGGATGTTTTTCATCCCGTGCGGGCGACGCATGGCATGGTGGCCTCGGTTGACGCGCTGGCAACTCAGGTGGGCGTCGATATTCTTAAACAGGGCGGTAACGCGGTGGATGCGGCGGTCGCGGTCGGGTACGCGCTGGCGGTGACGCATCCACAGGCAGGCAACCTGGGCGGCGGCGGGTTTATGATGCTGCGCACGAAAGACGGTAAAACTACGTCCATCGACTTCCGTGAGATGGCACCGAATCAGGCCTCCCGCGATATGTTCCTCGACGATCAGGGCAATCCGGACAGTAAAAAATCCCTGACCTCGCACCTTGCCTCCGGCACGCCGGGCACCGTTGCGGGGTTCTCGCTGGCGCTGGAAAAATACGGCACGCTGCCGCTGAATAAAGTGGTGCAGCCTGCCATCAGGCTTGCGCGCGACGGCTTCGTCGTCAACGACGCGCTGGCGGACGACCTCAAAACCTACGGCAGCGAAGTTATTCCCAATCATGAAAACAGCAAGGCTATCTTCTGGAAAGACGGCGAGCCGCTGAAGAAGGGCGATAAGCTGGTGCAGAAGAACCTCGCAAAAAGTCTCGAACTGATTGCCGAAAACGGTCCGGACGCCTTCTATAAGGGGCCGATTGCAGATCAGATTGCCGATGAGATGCAGAAGAACGGCGGGCTGATCACCAAAGCGGATCTGGCGGAATATAAGGCGGTGGTGCGCGAGCCGATTAGCGGCACCTATCGCGGCTACGAGGTCTTCTCCATGCCGCCGCCGTCCTCCGGGGGCATTCATATTGTACAGATCCTCAATATTCTGGAAAACTTCGATATGCACAAGTTCGGCTTCGGTAGTGCCGATGCCATGCAGGTGATGGCGGAGGCGGAAAAGCGCGCCTACGCGGACCGCTCGGAATATCTTGGCGATCCGGATTTCGTGAAGGTGCCGTGGCAGGCGCTGACCAACAAAGCCTATGCCAAATCGATTGCCGATGAGATCGACATCAACAAGGCTAAACCGTCCAGCGAGATCCGCCCGGGCAAGCTGGCGCCGTATGAAAGTAACCAGACCACCCACTTCTCGGTCGTGGACAAAGACGGAAACGCGGTGGCGGTGACATACACGCTCAACACCACCTTCGGCACCGGGATTGTGGCGGGCAGTAGCGGTATTTTGCTGAACAACGAGATGGATGACTTCTCGGCCAAGCCGGGCGTGCCGAACGTCTACGGGCTGGTCGGCGGCGATGCAAATGCGGTCGGGCCGAAGAAGCGCCCGCTGTCGTCCATGTCGCCCACCATCGTGGTGAAAGACGGCAAAACCTGGCTGGTGACCGGCAGCCCGGGCGGGAGCCGGATTATCACCACCGTGTTGCAAATGGTAGTGAACAGCATCGACTTTGGGATGAACGTCGCCGAAGCGACCAATGCGCCGCGTTTCCATCACCAGTGGCTGCCGGACGAGTTGCGCGTGGAGAAGGGCTTTAGCCCGGATACCCTCAAGCTGCTTGAGCAGCGCGGGCAGAAGGTGGCGGTGAAGGAGGCGATGGGCAGCACCCAGAGCATTATGGTCGGGCCGGACGGTGCCCTGTTTGGCGCGTCGGACCCACGGTCGGTGGATGATTTAACGGCGGGGTATTGAGGGCTCCCCTCACCTAACCCTCTCCCCATAGGGGAGAGGGGATTGCACGGTGCGGTCTTTTCTCCCTCGCCCCTTCGGGGAGAGGGTCGGGGTGAGGGGTTACTTCATCCGCGCCATATAATACGCGTCCACGTACTCGCCGTTGCGCAGGGCGTAGCGCCTGCCGGTGCCTTCAATCTCAAACCCGTGCTTTTTGTACACCGCGATTGCCGGTGCGTTATCGACAAACACCGTTAACTCGATGCGGTCGACGCGCAGCCAGTTGTCGCACATATCAACCATGGTGCGTATCAGCGCGCTGGCGACGCCCCGATTTTGCCACTGCGCACCCACACAAATTCCAAAATCGGCGACGTGGCTGCGGCGCGGACGCTGGGCTACGGCAATGCACAGATGCCCGGCGACGGTATCATCAATACAGGCGACAAGCTGCTTGATACCGGGCTGATCGGTTAGCCGGTCATGCCACATCTGCTCTGAGGGATGAGGAACCTGTAGCGTGTTGTGGTACACCTCCGGCTGGGCGTGGATCTGACGAATGGCGTCGTAATCTTTCGGTTCAGCGTGGCGTATCACTATCTCACTCATTCCTTGTTCCTCAGTCAGTTAAAAGTCCCTTCCAACATCAGTGACTTTAAAAGTTGAGTCAATCGCTATTTTTTGCAAAAAGTGTTGGACAAGTGCGAATGAGAATGATTATTATTGCTCTGCATTCAGGAAGACCTCCTACGGGAACCTGAAAGCACGACATTGCTCACATTGCTTCCAGTATTACTTTAGCCAGCTTCTCGCTGGCTTTTTTTTTGTTATGGTTAGACTCAGTAACCTTCCAAAAGGACTGAGCCATGACACTACATTGTGCATTTATTGGATTTGGCAAAAGCACCACGCGTTACCACCTTCCGTATGTTCTTAACCGAAAAGAGACCTGGCACGTGGCCCATATCTATCGCCGCCGCGCGAAGCCAGAAGAGCAGTCTCCGCAGTATTCCCATATTCATTTCACCAGCGATCTTGATGAAGTGTTAAATGATCCGCAGGTGAAGCTGGTGGTGGTCTGTACCCACGCCGACAGCCACTTTGACTACGCAAAACGCGCGCTGGAAGCAGGTAAAAACGTGCTGGTGGAAAAACCGTTCACCCCGACCATCGCCGAAGCGAAGGAACTCTTTGCGCTGGCGAAAAGCAAAGGCCTGGCCGTCACGCCCTACCAGAACCGTCGCTTTGACAGCTGCTTCCTGACGGCAAAAAAGGCAATCGAAAGCGGCAAGCTCGGCGAGATCGTTGAAATCGAAAGCCACTTCGATTACTACCGCCCTGTGGCAGAAACCAAACCCGGCCTGCCGCAGGACGGTTCGTTCTACGGTCTGGGCGTACACACCATGGACCAGATCATCTCCCTGTTTGGCCGCCCGGACCACGTGGCGTACGACATCCGCAGCCTGCGCAATAAGGCCAATCCGGACGATACCTTCGAAGCACAGCTGTTCTACGGCGACCTGAAAGCCATCGTCAAAACCAGTCATCTGGTGAAAATCGACTACCCGAAATTTATCGTTCACGGCAAGAAAGGCTCCTTTATCAAGTACGGCATCGACCAGCAGGAGACCAGCCTGAAGGCCAACATCATGCCGGGCGAACCGGGCTTTGCGGCAGATGATTCCGTGGGCGTGCTGGAGTACGTGAACGACGAGGGCCTGACGGTCAGGGAAGAGCTGAAGCCGGAAACGGGCGATTATGGACGCGTCTACGATGCGCTGTATGAAACCCTCTCCAGCGGCACGCCGAATTACGTCAAGGAATCTGACGTTCTGACGAACCTGGAAATCCTTGAACGGGCCTTCGAACAGGCTTCCCCTGCCACGGTAACCCTCGCCAGATAAGCAAAAATGGCTCCTTTGTGCTTGTTCTAAATTTTTGAACAGAGGAGTCAATTTTCACCCTCTATGATCCCTGAGCGTTTGCGTCCACACTTACTCCATCGAAACGAACTGAGGGTGAAAACAATGATCTACTTACGCAAAGCAAACGAACGTGGTCACGCGAATCATGGCTGGCTGGACTCATGGCATTCATTCTCGTTTGCCGATTACTACGACCCGAACTTCATGGGCTTCTCCGCGCTGCGCGTCATTAACGACGACGTGATTGATGCAGGCCAGGGCTTCGGTACCCACCCGCACAAGGACATGGAAATCCTGACCTATGTGCTGGAAGGGGCGGTTGAGCACCAGGACAGCATGGGCAATAAAGAGCAGGTTCCGGCGGGCGAGTTCCAGATTATGAGTGCGGGGACCGGGGTGCGTCACTCGGAGTACAACCCGAGCAAAACGGAAAAACTGCACCTGTATCAAATCTGGATCATTCCAGAAGAGACCGGCATCACGCCACGCTACGAACAGCGCCGCTTCGATGCGAAACAGGGTAAACAGCTGGTGCTCTCCCCGGATGCGCGTGAAGGTTCCCTGAAAGTGCATCAGGATATGGAGCTGTACCGCTGGGCGCTGGCGAAAGATGAACAGTCTGTGCACCAGATCGCCGCCAACCGCCGCGTGTGGATCCAGGTGGTGAAAGGCGAGGTGTCCATCAACGGCACCAAAGCCACCGCCGCCGATGGCCTGGCAGTCTGGGATGAGCAGACGCTCTCCGTGCATGCCGACAGCGAAAGTGAAATTCTGCTGTTTGATCTGCCGCCGGTCTAAATAATTTCTCAACCTTCCCTTTAAACGGGGAAGGTTGAGCTTTGTCCGTGATAAACTGAGCAAATCTCTCACTTCAAGATTTCTCAGGACGATGAAAAAGAAACGCCCCGTACTTCAGGATGTCGCCGATCGCGTCGGTGTGACCAAAATGACGGTCAGCCGTTTTTTACGTAACCCGGAGCAGGTTTCCGTGGCGTTGCGTGGCAAGATTGCCGCCGCCCTTGATGAACTGGGTTATATCCCCAACCGCGCGCCCGATATTCTCTCTAATGCGACCAGCCGAGCGGTGGGCGTCCTGCTTCCTTCCTTAACCAACCAGGTTTTCGCTGAAGTGCTGCGTGGCATCGAAAGCGTGACCGATGCCTTTGGTTATCAGACCATGCTCGCCCACTATGGGTACAAGCCGGAACTGGAAGAGGAACGTCTTGAATCGATGCTTTCCTGGAACATTGACGGCCTGATTTTAACGGAACGTACTCACACCCCGCGCACGCTGAAAATGATTGAAGTGGCAGGCATTCCGGTGGTGGAGCTGATGGACAGCCAGTCGCCGTGCCTCGACATCGCCGTGGGGTTCGATAACTTTGAAGCGGCGCGTCAGATGACGGCGGCGATCATCGCCCGCGGTCATCGCCATGTGGCCTATCTGGGTGCGCGTCTGGATGAACGTACTATCATCAAACAGAAGGGATACGAGCAGGCGATGCTCGACGCCGGTTTAACCCCGTACAGCGTGATGGTGGAGCAATCTTCCTCTTATACGTCGGGTATTGAGCTGATGCGTCAGGCGCGACGCGAGTATCCGCAACTGGACGGTATTTTCTGTACCAACGATGACCTTGCGGTCGGCGCCGCGTTTGAGTGTCAGCGCCTGGGTTTAAAAATCCCGGATGATATGGCGATTGCCGGCTTCCACGGCCACGACATTGGCCAGGTGATGGAGCCGCGTCTGGCAAGCGTCCTGACCCCGCGTGAACGTATGGGCCGCATTGGTGCAGAACGCCTGCTGGCGCGCATTCGTGGTGAGGCAGTTACCCCTAAAATGTTAGATTTAGGTTTCACCTTGTCACCGGGTGGATCTATTTAATCCGACAAATTTGAAGTAGCTCACACTTATTCACTTCACGCACGTTTGGATATTGCTTCTCTTATGCCCCGGCAGGACAATGTTACCGATAACTGTTACCCGTAACAATTGACTGAGGGACACCCTTTGAGCACGACTAATCACGATCACCACGTTTACGTCCTGATGGGCGTGTCCGGTAGCGGTAAATCTGCCGTGGCGAGCGAAGTGGCGCATCAACTCCAGGCTGCGTTTCTTGATGGTGACTTCCTCCATCCGCGCAGCAACATCATGAAAATGGCTTCCGGCGAGCCGCTGAATGACGACGACCGCAAACCCTGGTTGCAGGCGCTGAATGATGCCGCGTTCGCGATGCAGCGCACCAATAAAGTCTCCCTGATAGTCTGTTCCGCGCTGAAAAAAACCTATCGCGACCTGCTGCGCGATGGCAACCCGAACCTCTCTTTCATCTACCTGAAAGGCGATTTCGGGGTAATTGAAAGCCGCCTGAAGGCGCGTAAAGGCCACTTCTTCAAAACCCAGATGCTGGTAACGCAGTTCGAAGCGTTGCAGGAGCCGGGGGCTGACGAACAGGATGTCTTAGTGGTTGATATCGATCAGCCGCTGGAAGGTGTTGTTGCCAGCACCATCGAGGTTATTAATAAAAGGCAGTAAGTTTTGAGTACATTAACGCTAGTTTTGACAGCAGTGGGTTCCGTATTGCTGCTGCTGTTTTTAGTGATGAAGGCACGTATGCACGCCTTCGTTGCTTTGATGGTGGTTTCTATTGGTGCTGGTCTCTTTTCCGGCATGCCGCTCGACAAAATCGCGGCGACGATGGAAAAAGGGATGGGCGGCACGCTCGGCTTCCTGGCCATTGTGGTGGCACTGGGCGCGATGTTTGGCAAGATTTTGCACGAGACGGGCGCGGTCGATCAGATTGCGGTCAAGATGCTGAAATCCTTCGGGCACAGCCGTGCGCACTACGCGATTGGTCTGGCAGGGCTGATTTGTGCATTGCCGCTGTTCTTTGAAGTGGCGGTGGTGCTGCTGATTAGCGTGGCGTTCTCCATGGCGCGCCATACTGGTACTAACCTCGTGAAGCTGGTCATTCCGCTGTTTGCGGGCGTGGCGGCGGCGGCGGCGTTTCTGTTGCCGGGGCCTGCGCCGATGCTGCTAGCCTCCCAGATGCATGCTGACTTTGGCTGGATGATCCTGATTGGCCTGTGTGCGGCGATCCCGGGGATGATTATCGCCGGTCCGCTGTGGGGCAACTTCGTCAGCCGTTACGTTGAGCTGCACATTCCGGACGACATCACCGAGCCGCACCTGGGCGAGGGTAAAATGCCGTCCTTCGGCTTCAGTCTGTCGCTGATCCTGCTGCCGCTAGTGCTGGTGGGCCTGAAAACCATCGCTGCACGCTTTGTGCCGGTGGGGTCAACCGCTTACGAATGGTTCGAATTTATTGGTCATCCGTTCACTGCGATTCTGGTGGCGTGTCTGGTCGCGATTTACGGCCTGGCAATGCGTCAGGGCATGCCGAAAGACCGCGTGATGGAGATTTGCGGCGCCGCGCTGCAACCGGCGGGGATTATCCTGCTGGTGATCGGGGCGGGCGGCGTGTTCAAGCAGGTGCTGGTGGATTCCGGCGTTGGCCCGGCGCTGGGCGAAGCGCTGACCGGAATGGGCCTGCCGATTGCGGTCACCTGCTTCATGCTGGCCGCGGCGGTGCGTATCATTCAGGGCTCCGCGACCGTGGCGTGCTTAACCGCGGTGGGGCTGGTGATGCCGGTGATTGAACAGCTGAACTACTCCGGCGCGCAGATGGCGGCGCTCTCTATCTGTATCGCGGGCGGTTCGATTGTGGTTTCTCACGTGAACGACGCAGGCTTCTGGCTGTTCGGTAAATTTACCGGCGCAACCGAAGCGCAAACCCTGAAAACCTGGACGCTGATGGAAACCATCCTCGGCACGACGGGTGCGGTTGTCGGGATGATTGCGTTTACGCTGCTGAGCTAACGTATTCCTTTGATAGATAAAGTAAAGGGCTTCCATATGGAAGCCCTTATTCATTGTAACAGAGACGAATTGGTTGGAGAGATAATGCCAGGCACTCCGTTTATATGAAAATAGCATCGATAGTTATTTTTGTTAGATTCCAATACTAATTCGCCAATTAACTGCAAATCCTCTACAGCGTACCGTTCATAAGAATGCATGTATGTAGTGGTCAACTAAAACTGGCCACGGCTTTAGATTTTTTCCAGTATCGGTTTTCCGATTCGTTTGGCGGTAACCCACCGTTATAGTCATGCGGCCTGAGCGA
>NZ_JBMKJI010000024.1:0-78605 GCF_049237025.1 Enterobacter cloacae complex sp. SYL001
CAGCCGGACCAGGGCATCGCTGACAGCCCTCAGTCATTTAGAAAGCAACTTTATTGCTTCTGCATAAAAAAATTACTGGGGATCCCTCAGCCCTGTGGGAGAGGGCCGGGGTGAGGGCATCAGGCCGCACAAAACTAAACTCCGTATCCCATCATCTTCAACAGCTGCTGCGCATGCTGCACCGCATCCTGTCGATGCGCTACGCCCAGCTTCTGATACAGATTGCGAATGTGCGTTTTGATGGTGGTCGCCGCCACCGCCAGCTCACTGGCAATCTGCTCGTTGCTGTAGCCGGAATAGATCAGCCCCAGCACCTGCCATTCACGCTGGGTGAGCGGGCTGGTGCGGATAAGCTCCGGCACTTCCGGATGGTTCAGCAGACGTTCAACAAAGTTCTCATCGAAGTGCGCAAACTTGTGGCGGTGGTGCTGGTTAATCTCGCGCAGAATGCGCTGGGCGCGATGCTGATCGAGTTCCGGCAGCGTGTTGAGCTGAATCAGCTGGCGCAACTGCTGGGCCATCACTTCACCCTCAATCACAAAGTGGCTGATAAACCCGGTGCGGTTCGCCAGCTGCAACGCTTCCAGCAGCACGCGCTGGGCATCGTTTTTACGTCCCGCCTGCCAGTAAAGCTGGTTTAACAGCAGCAGGTTGCGGTTTAAATCGCTCATCAGGCGCAGGCTACGGGCGTTTTCGTTTAACTCTTCCAGCACGATTTCGGCAGGCTCGAAGTCACCCAGCAGGATCTGCACGCGGGCAATATTGCGCCACTGGCTTTGCAGGAAGTGGTTATTGGCAAATTCTGGTTTAGGCGTGTGACGCAGCCAGTTGGCGGCGGACTTTTTATCGCCGGTCATCTGCCAGTAAATCACCCGGACCTTATCGGCGTTGGAGACCCAGTCGCTATGGTACTGTCCGTTGCCAAGCAGGTTTTCCAGGCGGTTAAGGTGGTTGCGGGCATTATCCAGGTCGCCTCGCGCCAGCGAGCACTGCACCAGCAGGGCCAGGCACTGGAGTTGCTGCTGCGGCTGGAAGCTCGAAAGCACATTCAGGCCCTGGCGGGCGCAGCTTTCTGCTTCATCCAGACGCGACCATGCCCAGAGCAACTGAGCGCGAATACGCAACAGGAACTCATGCATCGGCAGCTGTTCCAGATGCTGTTCACGGATCAGCTGGAACGCTTTCTCCTGGTTTTCCCAGGCGGCCTGCAGGAACCCCTGAGCAAATAAAATCTCGCTTTGCTGGATCAGGCTCCAGAGGGCGTAGTGCCAGACATCGTGGCGGCGGGCCATCTGTTCGGTTTGCTGCATGAGCGAAAGCGAACGCGTGAGGTCGCCCTTACAGTGCAGCACTTCGCCGTGTACCGAGGTGGCCACAATACGGCTGTAGAAATTCGCCAGCGGCAGCTCATCCAGCGCGACCATCGCCAGCCGTTCGGCTTCTTCCGGGTCGCCGTCGTTAATCGCCACCTGCGCACGCAGGGCGTTAAATTCGCCGTGCAGGGTGGCATCCATCTCGCTTTCCATTTCCTGCTCGGCGCGCGCCAGCAGGGTGTTCACTTCGCTGTAGCGATGCTGGCTCTGCATCAGCCAGGCCTGGAGCAGCACCAGACGCGGATTCTCCAGCAGGCTCTCCCACGGCAGCGCTTTTAACGACTCTTCCAGCAGCGTCAGTTCGCTGTGGTTGAACAGTCCCCACGCGTGGTTGAGCAGAATATCGCGCAGCATACCGGCATCTCCGGCGGCCAGCGCATGGTGGATAGCCTCGCTCGGGAAACCTTGCGCCATCCAGCTTTCGGCGGCGGCGCGGTGAATTTCTGGCAGCTCTGCGGCCATCTCCCACTGGCAACGCTGGCGCAGGAAGCTGCCAAACAGCGGATGGTAGCTAAACCATTCGCCGGGATCGTCCATTCGCGTCAGGAACAAACCCTGACGTTCAATCTCTTCGAGCTGAAGCTGCCCGTTTTCAATACCGGTGACGCGCACAATCAGCGCATCGTTCATCGAACGTAGCAGGGAGCTTTTCAGCAGGAAATGGCGGGTAGTGAGGTCTACGCTGTTGAGTACCTCATCCACCAGATAATCCGACAGGTGGCTGGCGTTGATGCCCGCCAGGCGGCGCGCGGACTGGTGCGTTGGGCTATTGTTTTGCCGCGCGGAAAGGGCAATCAGCTGAAGCGCCGTGGCCCAGCCTGCAACGTCATCACACAGGCGGCTGCTTTCCGACGCCTCAATCGGAGAAGTCAGACGGCAGTCAAAGAACTGTTTCGCTTCCTGATGGGTAAAGGCCAGCTGCTGACTGCCAATTTCCAGTAGCTGATCGCGCACCCGCAGGTTGGCAATGCCCAGCTGCGGGAGGTTGCGCGACAGGACGACCAGCGTCAGGTTTTCCGGCTGATGGCGCAGGAAGAACCGCATCGACTCGTGAATAACCGGGTTGGTGATCAGATGATAATCATCAATCACCACATACAGCGGGCGATGCCATTCGGCCAGTTCGATAAACAGCTGGGAGAACAGAGAGGACAGGCTGGCGTACTGGCGCTTTTGCACCATCACCTCGCTGGTGACGCAGTGTCCGTTGGTTGCCTGCTGAATCGCGGCAATTAAATAGCTGGCAAAACGCTCCTGCTGGTTATCACCTTCATCCAGGGAGTACCAGCCAAGATCGCTTTTACCTGCCGCCCATTGCGAAATGAGCGTTGTTTTTCCATAACCCGCAGGACTCGTAACCAGCGCCAGTCGGAAATTATGCGCACCGGAAAGTTTAGCCAGCAGGCGCTCGCGGACCACAGTATGGTCAAGACGAACCGGGCGACTTAATTTGGACGGAATCAACATAGTTTTCACTTCACTGTGGGGAACGAGAGAATTTATTTTTTTTGCGCTTCGTAATTAATATCTATAAGTTCGGCCAATAGAGGAACTATTGCAAGTTATGTCTGGGTTTGGAGGCTCTGAATTTGCACTCTGTCACAAAACATTCTCATCATTGGTGGAACTTTTCATAAATGGCTGGATGCCGCGCTGTTACTGGCTTGTCTGCATGGCGCGCGGTTGCGCTGAAACTGGTTTCAGAAAGAGATAATGACGGTGAAGTTAATTAACTTTGGGGAAAGTTGCTCTGGCTTAATAGTGTTGCTGGAAAGCCGCTGTACGTGAGAAATATTATTCTACGTAAGTAATCATTTCAGTGATGATTAATTTCCTCCGAAACTGCATTTCATTTCTTTGACGCTCTTCCGGGATCGCTTTTTCAGCGAAGCGCACACTTACACAGTGGCCTCGATCACACTTTTATGCTCATCCCCGCTACTCCTCCCTGCCTAATCCCCGACAGGAGGAGGAAGAGGCGCAATGAGCCAGGCACACTAGCGCCAAATGTGTTTTCTCTCTACAGGATGCCGATTCCCTATGTCACAGCCTACTTTCAACAAAGCTCAATTCCAGGCTGCCCTGACGCGTCAGTGGCAGCGTTTTGGCCTTCATGCTGCAAACGAGATGACGCCTCACCAGTGGTGGCAGGCGGTGAGCGGGGCGCTCGCAGAGCAGCTGGACGCTCAGCCCGCGACGAAGCCTGTGAAAGGCCAGCGTCACGTCAACTACATTTCGATGGAGTTCCTGATTGGCCGTCTGACGGGTAACAATCTGCTGAACCTTGGCTGGTATCAGGACGTTGGCGACGTGCTGAAAGAACACGACATCAACCTGACCGATCTGCTGGAAGAAGAGATTGATCCGGCGCTGGGTAACGGCGGTCTGGGACGTCTGGCAGCCTGCTTCCTGGATTCCATGGCAACCGTGGGCCAGTCGGCCATTGGCTATGGTCTGAACTACCAGTACGGTCTGTTCCGCCAGTCGTTCGCTGACGGCCACCAGATGGAAGCGCCGGACGACTGGCATCGTAATACTTACCCGTGGTTCCGCCACAACGCACAGCTGGATGTGCAGGTCGGGATTGGCGGGAAAGTCACGAAGCAGGGGCTCTGGGAACCAGCGTTCACCATTACCGGTGAAGCCTGGGATCTGCCGGTGCTCGGCTACCGTAACGGCGTGGCGCAGCCGCTGCGTCTGTGGCAGGCGAAGCACGCGCATCCATTCAACCTGACTAAATTCAATGACGGTGATTTCCTGCGCGCCGAGCAACAGGGGATCGACGCCGAGAAGCTGACCAAAGTGCTCTACCCGAACGACAACCATCTGGCGGGTAAAAAGCTGCGCCTGATGCAGCAATACTTCCAGTGCGCCTGTTCCGTCGCGGACATTCTGCGCCGCCACCACCTGGCAGGCCGCAAGCTTGCGCAGCTGCCGGACTTCGAAGTTATTCAGCTCAACGACACGCACCCAACCATTGCCATCCCGGAACTTCTGCGCGTGCTGATCGACGAGCATCAGCTGAGCTGGGACGACGCCTGGGCCATCACCAGCCGCACCTTCGCCTACACCAACCACACCCTGATGCCGGAAGCGCTGGAGTGCTGGGATGAGAAGCTGGTGAAAACGCTGCTGCCGCGCCATATGCAGATCATCAATAAGATTAACGACCAGTTCAAAACGCTGGTGGAGAAAACCTGGCCGGGCGATAAGGCCGTTTGGGCGAAGCTGTCCGTGGTACACAACAAACAGGTGCGCATGGCGAACATGTGCGTGGTAAGCGGCTTTGCGGTGAACGGCGTGGCCGCGCTGCACTCGGATCTGGTGGTGAAAGACCTCTTCCCGGAATACCACCAGCTGTGGCCGACCAAATTCCACAACGTGACCAACGGCATTACGCCGCGTCGCTGGATCAAACAGTGCAACCCGCTGCTGGCCGGCCTGCTGGACAAGACCCTGAAGAAAGAGTGGGCCAACGATCTGGACCAGCTCATCAACCTGGAAAAATACGCTGACGACGCGAAGTTCCGCGAGCAGTACCGCGCCATTAAGCTGGAGAACAAGGTACGTCTGGCCGAGTTCGTGAAAATGCGTACCGGAATTGAAATTAACCCAAATGCGATTTTCGATATCCAGATCAAACGCCTGCACGAGTACAAACGTCAGCACCTGAACCTGCTGCACATTCTGGCGCTGTACAAAGAGATCCGCGAGAACCCTCAGGCCGACCGCGTCCCGCGCGTGTTCCTGTTCGGTGCGAAAGCGGCGCCGGGCTACTACCTGGCGAAAAACATTATCCTTGCCATTAATAAAGTGGCGGCGGCGATCAACAACGATCCGAAAGTGGGCGACAAGCTGAAGGTGGTGTTCCTGCCGGACTACTGCGTCTCTGCGGCTGAAATGCTGATCCCGGCGGCGGATATTTCCGAGCAGATCTCTACCGCCGGTAAAGAAGCGTCCGGCACCGGCAACATGAAGCTGGCCCTGAACGGCGCGCTGACCGTCGGCACGCTGGACGGTGCGAACGTTGAAATCGCCGAGAAGGTCGGTGAAGAGAACATCTTTATCTTCGGCCATACTGTTGAAGAAGTGAAAGCCATCAAAGCCAAAGGGTATGACCCGGTGAAATGGCGTAAAAAAGACAAAGTGCTGGATGCGGTGTTGAAAGAGCTGGAAAGCGGGAAGTACAGCGACGGCGACAAGCACGCGTTTGACCAGATGCTGCACAGCATGGACAAACAGGGCGGCGACCCGTACCTGGTGATGGCGGACTTCACCGCTTACGTTGAAGCGCAGAAGCAGGTCGACGTGCTGTATCGCGACCAGGATGCCTGGACCCGCGCGTGTATCCTGAACACCGCGCGCTGCGGTATGTTCAGCTCTGACCGCTCAATCCGTGATTATCAGGCTCGTATCTGGCAGGCAAAACGCTAAGGAAGCGCGATGGAGAGTAAACGTCTGGACAGTGCCGCGCAGGCGGCGGGAATTAGCCTCAGTTACATCAATGCGCACGGCAAACCGCAGTCTATTGGTGCGGACACCAAAAGACGTTTGCTGGATGCCATGCACAAAACCGACGCGAAAGCGTCGGGAGCGCCGGTGCCGAACGTGAAGGTCTTTACCGCGGGCAAAAAGATGCCGCTGGCGGTGGAAGGACGCGGCGAGTTCAGCTGGCTGCTCACCACCGAAGAGGGGCATCAGCATAAAGGCCATGCCACCGGCGGTAAAACCCTCACCCTTCCGGCGAAGCTGCCGGAGGGCTATCACAGCCTGACGCTCACCCAGAATGACAGCCGCTTCCACTGTCGGGTGATCGTCGCGCCGAAGCGCTGCTATGAGCCGCAGGCGCTACTCGAAGGCAAAAAGCTGTGGGGCGCCTGTGTGCAGCTTTACACCTTGCGTTCAGACAGCAACTGGGGCATTGGCGATTTTGGCGACCTGAAAAAGATGCTGGCATCTGTTGGTGAGCGCGGCGGGGCATTTATCGGCCTCAACCCGATCCACGCCCTCTATCCGGCGAATCCGGAAAGCGCGAGCCCGTACAGCCCGTCTTCCCGCCGCTGGCTGAACGTGATCTACATCGACGTTAACGCGTTAGACGATTTCAAAAACAGCAAAGAGGCGCAGGCGTGGTGGAAGCTGGACACCACCCAACAGATGCTGAAACAGGCCCGCGATGCGGACTGGGTCGATTATGCCTCCGTGACCGCGCTGAAAATGGCGGCGCTGCGTCTGGCCTGGAAGGGCTTTGCGAAGCGTGACGACGAGCAGATGGCAGCCTTCCGCCAGTTTGTGATGCAGGAAGGCGAGAGCCTTTACTGGCAGGCGGCGTTTGATGCGCTGCATGCGTATCAGGTCCAGGAGGATGAGATGCGCTGGGGCTGGCCGGTGTGGCCGGAAGCGTATCAGTCCGTGGATACCCCGGAAGTGAAGGCGTTTTGTGAGACGCATGCCGACGAGGTGGACTTCTATCTCTGGTTGCAGTGGCTGGCGTACAGCCAGTTTGCTGCCTGCTGGCAGGTGAGTCAGGGCTATAACATGCCGATCGGTCTGTATCGCGATCTGGCCGTCGGCGTGGCGGAAGGCGGGGCGGAGACCTGGTGTGACCGTGAACTTTACTGTCTGAAAGCCTCCGTCGGTGCGCCGCCGGATATTCTGGGCCCGCTTGGTCAGAACTGGGGCTTGCCGCCGATGGATCCACACGTGATGGCGGCGCGTGCCTACGAGCCGTTTATCGATCTGCTGCGCGCTAACATGCAGAACTGCGGCGCGTTGCGTATCGACCATGTGATGTCCGTGCTGCGTCTGTGGTGGATCCCGTACGGTGAAACGGCCGATCACGGGGCGTACGTGCAGTATCCGGTGGACGATCTGCTCTCAATCCTCGCGCTGGAGAGTAAACGTCATCAGTGCATGGTGATTGGCGAAGATCTCGGTACCGTGCCGGTTGAGATTGTCAGCAAGCTCCGCGACAGCGGGGTTTACTCCTACAAAGTGCTCTATTTTGAAAACGACCATGAGAAAACCTTCCGCGCGCCGAAAGCGTACCCTGAACAGTCAATGGCAGTCGCGACGACGCATGATCTTCCTACGCTCAGAGGCTACTGGGAAAGCGGCGACCTGACGCTCGGCAAAACGCTGGGTCTCTACCCGGATGAAGAAGTTCTGCGTGGGTTGTATCAGGATCGCGAGCTGGCGAAACAGGGGCTGCTGGATGCGCTGCATAAGCATGGCTGTCTGCCGAAGCGCGCCGGGCATAAGGCGGCGCTGATGTCGATGACGCCAACGCTTAACCGTGGCTTACAGCGCTATATTGCCGACAGCAACAGCGCGTTGCTCGGTCTGCAACCGGAAGACTGGATTGATATGGCGGAGCCGGTAAACATTCCCGGCACCAGCTATCAGTACAAAAACTGGCGTCGCAAGCTGTCCACTACGCTTGAAGCGATGTTCGCCGATGACGGGGTGAACAGGCTGATTAAGGATTTGGATAAACGGCGAAAAGCAGCCGCGAAGAAATAATAAAAAACCCGCCAGTGGCGGGTTTTTTATTATCAGGTCGTGCTCATGTAGGTCGGGTAAGGCGTAGCCGCCACCCGACTTAGGGCATCAGACCACCATATTCAACAGCAGCACCCCGACCAGACCGCACACCGAAATAATGGTTTCCAGCGCGGACCAGGACTTGATGGTTTCACCGATGGTCAGGTTGAAGTACTCCTTGAACAGCCAGAAGCCCGGATCGTTCACGTGGGAGAAAATCACGCTGCCCGAACCGACCGCGATAACCATCAGCTCAGGGCTTACGCCCGTGGTCGCAATCAGCGGCGCAACGATACCACCCGCGGTAATCGCCGCAACGGTTGCAGAGCCCAGCGCGATACGCAGCACCGCGGCAATAGACCATGCCATCAGGAGCGGCGATACGTTGGTTTCATGCATCATGGCAGCAATGTATTTATCCACGCCGCTGTCGACCAGCACCTGCTTAAACGCGCCGCCACCGCCGATGATCAGCAGCATCATGGCAATGATTTTGATGGAAGAGGTCAGCGTGTCGTTGATCTGATCCATGGAACGACCACGGTTAAGACCGAAGGTGAACATGGCGATCAGGACCGCAATCAGCGTTGCCATCACCGGGTCGCCCAGGAACTCCGCAACGGACAGGAACGCGTGACCTTTCGGCAGAACCATCTCTGCTACGGCACGCATTGCCATCAGGATCACCGGCACCAGAGAGGTCCAGACGCTGACGCCAAAGCCAGGCATCTCTGCATCTGTGAAGGTTTTGGCGCTGTACAGGCCTTCCGGGATGGGCTTATCAATGCCTTTCAGGAAGCGCGCATAAACAGGACCGGCCAGGATAACCGTTGGGATCGCCAGAATCGTACCGAACAGCAGGGTTTTACCCATGTCGGCGTGGAAGATGGTGGCGATAGCCGTTGGACCCGGATGCGGCGGCAGGAAGCCGTGGGTGACGGACAGCGCCGCAGCCATCGGTACGCCTACGAACAGCAGCGGGATGTTGGCGGCAGCGGCGATGGTGAACACCAGCGGCAGCATCAGGACGAAGCCCACTTCATAGAACAGTGCGAAACCGACGGTAAAACCGGTTAACACCACCGCCCACTGGATGTGCTGCTTGCCAAATTTATCGATAAGGGTAGTGGCAATACGCTGCGCGCCACCGCAGTCCGCGAGCATTTTACCGAGCATGGCGCCGAAGCCCATGATCAGCGCCAGGCTGCCGAGCGTACCGCCGACACCGGCTTTAATGGAGCTGATAACTTTAACCAGCGGCATTCCCTGCATCAGACCGACTGCAAGTGCCACCAGAACCAGAGCGATAAATCCGTTCATTTTGAAGCGGATCATCAAGAGCAGTAATAACACAACACCGATAGCGACGATGACTAATGGCATGATTGACCTGGCCTTTGGATTGTTATGGGTAACGTCATTGTTTCAACGACAAATTCCGATTGTCCCAACTGGGAACAGAGTATTAACGGCACTCATACTGATGCCTGCGAAAACGATAAGTTTAGTCGGCTGTTATAAGGGTGTTGAGTGCCCATGGGAATGATACGGGTAACATGACGTGATTGAGAATCACCCAGGGAGGCAAAATTTGAATTATGAGACGCAGGTCAACATATAGAGGGGGAGGCAAGAAAAAGCAGGCCCGGTAAGCGCAGCGCCACCGGGCAATACAGACGGGCACTGAATTAGTAGTAAGAGTGCTCGCCGCGCTGGTGTTCGGTCAGATCGCGCACGCCTTTCAGTTCCGGGAATTCGTTCAGCAGCTGCTTCTCGATCCCTTCTTTCAGGGTTACATCGACCATGGAGCAGCCGTTACAGCCGCCGCCGAATTGCAGGATCGCCAGACCATCTTCGGTGATTTCCATCAGGGAAACACGTCCACCGTGGCCGGCCAGCTGCGGGTTGATCTGCGATTGCAGCAGATATTCCACACGCTCCATCAGCGGGGCATCGTCAGAGACTTTACGCATCTTCGCGTTTGGCGCCTTCAGCGTCAGCTGAGAACCCAGCTGGTCGGTGACGAAATCAATCTCCGCATCTTCAAGATACGGCGCGCTCAGCTCATCAACGTATGCGGTGAGCTGTTCAAATTTAAGGGCAGTGTCAGTTGCTTCCACAGCATCCGGAGGACAATAAGAGACACCACATTCTGCATTCGGAGTGCCTGGATTGATCACAAACACGCGGATCTGCGTCCCTTCTTCCTGATTTGCCAGCAGTTTGGCAAAGTGCGCTTGTGCAGAATCGGAAATACGGATCATAGCTTTGGCCTAATAGTTGACTAAATTACCTGGGTATAATCATACGCCCATTGAAGAAGGGCTACAAGGTACGGCACAGACACCATACCTGAACTGACGCGGCGCCGCTTTGCAAAAGCAGTCGGGAAAGTTCAGCCACGGTACTGCCCGTGGTGACGACATCATCCACAATCGCGATATGGAGACCGTTGACCGGCAATTCAAGGCGAAAGGCGTTTTTCAGGTTTCTTTGGCGCGACCGGGCGTTGAGCCGGTGCTGAACGGCAGTGGCATGAATACGTTTCAGCGCAGAGGCGGGGTACCGGCAACCCAGCCAGCGGGCGAGCGGACGGCACAGCAGGTCGCTCTGATTGTATCCCCGCCGCCAGTGCCGACGCTGAAAGAGTGGCACGTTCACGAGCGTGTCGACCGACGGTAGCCCGCGCGTTCTTCGCGCCTGCAATACCGCCAGTAATAACAGGCGTGCCAGTGGCTGCGCCAGCGCGAACTGGCTGGAAAACTTAAACTGATGAACCAGACGACTCAGCGGCAAAACGTAATCATCCACCGCCACCAGCGCGCTCCACGGCGGCGCTTTTTTCAGGCATCGACCACAGGGGAGCGTCTGGCTTACGGCAGGCAAGCCGCATTGTGGACAGCCCTTCAGGTAACCCAGCGCTCCCGTGCAAACGGAACAGACGCCCCACGCGCTCAGCGCAAGTGGCATTCGGCATAGCCAGCACAAGCCGGGCACTGTTAGCATACGCAACCTCCATGTGAAAAAAGAGAACGTTAACTGATGAAGACGCTGTGGTGGCAGACCGTTGGGACGGGAAATTGTCATCTTGTGCTGCTGCACGGATGGGGACTGAACGCCGAAGTGTGGCGTTGCATAAGTGAGGAACTGGCCTCGCAATTTACGGTACACCTGGTGGATCTGCCGGGGTATGGCCGTAGCCACGGCTACGGCGCGATGACGCTCGAGGACATGGCGGAGCAGGTTCTGGAAGCGGCACCGCAAAAAGCCGTCTGGCTCGGCTGGAGCCTGGGCGGGCTGGTGGCAAGCCAGATTGCGCTGCGCCATCCTGAGCGGGTGCAGGCGCTGATCACCGTTGCCTCATCACCCTGTTTCAGCGCCCGCGAGGCGTGGCCGGGCATCAAACCCGAGGTGCTGGCCGGGTTCCAGCACCAGTTGAGCGAAGATTTCCAGCGGACGGTGGAGCGTTTCCTGGCGTTGCAGACGATGGGAACTGAAACCGCCCGTCAGGACGCGCGGATGCTGAAGCAGACGGTGCTTTCCCTGCCGATGCCGGAGGTTGAGGTGCTGAACGGTGGACTGGAGATCCTGAAAACGGCCGATCTGCGTGAGCCGCTGGCGTCACTGACGGTGCCGCATCTGCGTATTTATGGCTATCTGGATGGGCTGGTCCCGCGCAAGGTGGTTCCGCTGCTGGATGCGCTGTGGCTGGAGAGTGAATCAATGGTGGTTGCCAAAGCGGCACATGCGCCGTTCATCTCTCATCCTGCTGAGTTTTGTTCGGCGCTGTCCAATTTTATCAGCGAAGCGTCCACCACTCCCTGAGGCAGGCTTTACCTTCCGGACAACTTTTACAACTGCCGGACAGACAACTGTCCGGCTCTTCCTGAATGCGCACGGCTTTCCCCATCGCCTCCAGCCTTTCCAGCATGGCATCGATCATCGGCTGCGGCGTATGCAGGCTGAGGCTGAGCTGCTTCGCCTCCATTCGTCCCTGTAACGCCAGTAAGTCACGGACCTGAATCAACGATGCCATCTTTTTTCCCCTCAGTGACAGTCGCCCGCAGGGCTACTACAGCAGGTCGTTGGGGTTTTGCGCGTTGCCAGCAGGTTAACGTCAACGCGGCTACGTGCCCGGCGCAGCAGGCCAATCACCATCACGTTAAACAGGATCACCGCGAGGATACAGACCAGGCTGTAGCGCGGATGCTGGCTGTAATTGACGGTTTGATAAAACACGGTCGCCAGCGAGTAGGCAATGTTCAGCCCCCACAGAATGGAGAAGCCCATCCAGCCGCGGCTGGACTCACGGGCAATGGCGCCCATGACCGAGATGCACGGAATATAGAGCAGGACGAAGATCAGGTAGCTGTAGGCCGCCGACGCGCTGCCAAATTTCTGGCCCATCACGCCCATTGCTCCGGTCGCCATTACGCCGTCGCCTTTGCTGGCTTCAATCGGGTTCGCCAGCACGCTCAGGCTGAAGGTGTCTTTCAGGCTCTGCCAGGTCTCTTCTACTGCACCCAGAAGTTCGTCACCGAGGCTGAACTCTGCCGGGTTGAACTCCTCTTCCTGGATGTTTTCCGCGGTGTAGAGCGTGTTCAGGGTGCCGACAACCACCTCTTTTGCCATCGCGCCGGTGAACAGGCCCACGGTTGCCTGCCAGTTGTCTTCCTGTACGCCAATCGGTTTGAAGACCGGCGTAATGATCCGGCTGACGGAGGCAAGGGCAGAGTCATTAATGTTGTCCGCTGCCTGGCCGCTCAGGGTGAAGCTGTTCAGGGCGCTCAGGAAAATGCTGACCACTACAATCACCTTACCGGCGCGCAGAACAAAGCCCTTCAGGCGCTGCCAGGTTTGAATAATCAGGCTTTTCAGATGCGGAACGTGATAAACCGGCAGCTCCATCACGAACGGCGACGCTTCGCCACGCATGATGGTGTGCTTCAGCATCAGGCCGGTGAGAATAGCCATCACGATACCCAGCACATACAGGGAGAAGACGGCCAGCGCCCCTTCCTGACCAAAGAACGCCGCGGCAAAGACCGCGAAGATAGCCAGACGTGCGCCGCAGGACATGAACGGCGCCATCATGATGGTCATCAGGCGTTCGCGCGGTGCGTCCAGCGTACGCGCGCCCATGACTGACGGCACGTTACAGCCAAAACCGACAATCAGCGGCACGAAGGATTTCCCCGGCAGCCCCAGCGCCTGCATCAGGCGGTCCATCACGAAGGCGGCGCGTGCCATGTAACCGGAATCTTCAAGGAAGGAGAGGAACAGGTACATCATGCCGATCTGCGGCACCAGCGGCAGGACGGTGTTGATCCCGCCGCCGATCCCCTGCGCAAGGAAGATGGTCAACCATTCCGGGAAGTGGAGGGTGTAGCCCAGCCACTGAATACCGTGCACGAAGATAGCGACTGAGCCGCCATCAAAGATGGGTTGTAATGCACCGCCGATGTTTATAGCGAGCAGGAACATTACGTACATCACCAGTAAAAAGATTGGCAAACCGAGGAAGCGGTTGAGCACAATCTTATCCACGGCGGCGGTGAAGCGGCTGGGTTCAGCGGTTAATGCATTGCTGACCACGTCACAGATAGCGGCGATGGCCTGATAGCGCGCATCCGCAATGTGCAGGGCCGGGTCATCCAGCTCGTCGCTCAGGCGAGCCTGTGCAACGCTCAGTTTATCCGCCGCATCGCCTGCGTAGGCGCGGCTGTAGATATCGCCTTCCAGCATTTGCAGGCCAAGCCACAGGCGCTGTCTGGCGGGCATGGCGTTGTCCATCTCCTGCGCCAGCTGCCCGGCCTCGCGCAGCAGCGGCTGGGCGTAGTGCACCAGTTCGACGTCGGCATTGCCCGTGTGGCGGTCAATTGCCAGCTTCAGGGCGTCAATGCCGCGCGCGCGGGTAGAAACCAGCGGAACCACCGGGCAGCCCAGACGGGCGGAGAGGGCGTCGACGTCGATGCGCAGCTTTTGCTTCTCGGCGATGTCGAGCATGTTAAGCGCTACGATGCAGGGGATCCCCAGCTCCAGCAGCTGTAGCGTGAGGTACAGATTTCGTTCGAGATTGGAGGCATCCACCACATTGATGAGCAGATCCGCGTCGCCGCTCAGAATATAGTGGCAGGCAATTTGCTCATCGAGAGAGGTCTGAGATGAAATTGTGGTGAGTGAATAGGTCCCCGGTAAATCAACCAGCGTGACCTGATTATCTGTCGTGGTGAACTGGCCTTCTTTGCGTTCAACCGTTACGCCTGCCCAATTTCCCACACGCTGGCGTGCGCCGGTTAACTGATTAAATAAGGTTGTCTTGCCGGAATTAGGATTGCCAATTAAGCCAATAGTTAATTTTTTCATTGTTTTAGACTCACTGAAACCGCTGGCTTGTTAACGGGATAAAGATTCAACTTCAATTAATGCGAGGTCTTTTTTACGCAGAACCAGATTAACGCGTCGGGTTTCGATATGAACAGGATCGCCCAACGGCGCCACGCGCACCACCTGGAATGATGAGCCGGGTAGCATGCCCAGTGACAGTAGCTTCTGCCGATAGGCCGGGCTTATCTCACGGGTAAAACCGATAATTTTCCACGCACTTTCTGGAGTGAATTGCATAGCGCCTGATTCCACGAGAGGTTAAATAATCAACACTGCGATGATAATGAGAATAGTTTTTATCAGCAATAATAAAAATGTGACGGGATGTTGTTAATCGTATTAATTTGCGGTCTGCTTGACCTTGCTCAATATTTGCGGGAATACCCGGGAAGGAATAAAAAGCGTATTTGTTAATGGAGTGATAAATAGCGGTTTAAATATGGATATGCAATCGGTTTCATATTTTACGATATAATTTTTCCCCTCACCCCGGCCCTCTCCCCAAAGGGGCGAGGGTGTTCAAGTTCCCTCTCCCCTTTGGGGAGAGGGTTAGGGTGAGGGGCATTTACAGGATTAGCGTTTCTTACCCATCGCCGCTGCCAGCGCATCCATCATCGCGCTGTTGCCTGCTGGCTGTGCGTCACGTCCGCGTGGCTTCGCGGCTTTCGCTGCCGGACGCTGCTGTTCACGGCCACCGCCATTACCGCCACGGCGCGCGTTAGTGTCGCCCGGCTGCTCGTCCAGACGCATGGTCAGGGCGATACGCTTGCGCTGAAGATCCACTTCCAGCACTTTCACCTTCACGATGTCGCCCGCTTTGACCACGGTGTGCGGATCTTCAACGAACTTGTCGGCGAGGGAAGAGATATGCACCAGACCGTCCTGATGCACGCCGATATCCACAAACGCGCCAAAGTTGGTGACGTTGGTTACCGCCCCTTCCAGCACCATGCCCGGCAGCAGGTCGTTCATGGTTTCCACGCCGTCAGCAAAGGTCGCGGTTTTAAACTCAGGACGCGGATCGCGGCCCGGTTTTTCCAGCTCTTTGATGATGTCAGTGACCGTCGGCACGCCGAACTGTTCGTCGGTAAAATCCACCGCTTTCAGGTTACGCAGCGCGCTGCTGTCGCCCATCAGGTCTTTCAGCGCCTGCTGGGTGGCGGCCAGGATACGCTCGACAACCGGATAGGCTTCCGGGTGAACGGTAGAGGCATCCAGCGGGTTATCGCCGTGGTTGATGCGCAGGAAGCCCGCGCACTGCTCAAAAGCTTTCGGCCCCAGACGGCTCACCTTCAGCAGCTGCTGGCGGTTCTGGAACTGACCGTTCTCATCACGCCAGGCGACGATATTCTGCGCCATCATACGGGTCAGGCCTGCTACGCGGGTCAGCAGCGGAACGGAAGCGGTATTCAGGTCCACGCCGACGGCGTTAACGCAGTCTTCCACCACCGCATCCAGCTTGCGCGCCAGTTGCGTCTGGCTCACGTCGTGCTGATACTGGCCCACGCCGATGGATTTCGGGTCAATTTTCACCAGCTCCGCCAGCGGATCCTGCAAACGACGGGCGATAGAGACCGCACCGCGCAAGGAAACGTCCAGTTCCGGGAACTCCTGCGCTGCCAGCTCAGAGGCGGAATAGACAGATGCCCCCGCTTCGCTGACGATCACTTTCTGCGCCGTCACTTTCGGGAACTGCTTCTGCACGTCGAGATAGAAACGTTCGGTTTCGCGGGACGCCGTACCGTTACCGATGGCAACCAGCTCAACGTTGTACTTCTCGCACAGCGCGGCGACCACGACAGCCGCTTTCGCTGCCTGACCGGTGTGCGGGTAAATGGTGTCGGTGGCAACCAGCTTGCCGGTGCCGTCAACCACGGCCACCTTCACGCCGGTGCGCAGACCCGGATCGAGACCCATGGTGGCGCGCAGGCCAGCCGGCGCAGCCATCAGCAGGTCGTGCAGGTTACGGGCGAAGACGTTGATCGCTTCGTCTTCGGCGCGCTCGCGCACGGTGCCCATCAGCTCGGTTTCGAGGTGCATGAGCACCTTGATGCGCCAGGTCCAGCTCACCACGCCTTTGCGCCAGCTGTCCGCCGGGGCGTTGTTCAGGCGCAGACCGAGGTGATCCATAATGATCTGCTCACAGTGGCTCTCTTTAGGCGGCTCGTCAAACTGCGGATCGGCATTCAGGGAGAGTTGCAGCACGCCTTCGTTACGACCGCGGAACATCGCCAGCGCGCGGTGAGACGGCGCGGTAGAAATGGGTTCGTGGTGATCGAAGTAGTCGCGGAATTTCGCGCCTTCGTCCTCTTTGCCGGACACCACGGTGGAGACGATATGGGCGTACTTCCACAGGTAATCACGCACTTTGGCCAGCAGCGCCGCGTCTTCGGCGAAGCGCTCCATCAGAATGTAGCGAGCGCCGTCCAGCGCGGCTTTGGTGTCCGCTACGCCTTTTTCGGCGTCGATAAATTTGGCGGCTTCGGTTTCCGGATCGTGAGACGGCTCGTTCCACAGCAGGTCGGCCAGCGGCTCAAGGCCGGCTTCGATCGCAATCTGCCCGCGCGTGCGGCGCTTCGGTTTGTACGGCAGATAGAGATCTTCAAGTTCGGTTTTGCTCAGGGTACCGTTAATGGCTTTTTCCAGGTCACTGGTCAGCTTGCCCTGCTCGCCGATAGATTTGAGGATCGCCTGACGTCGGTCTTCCAGCTCGCGCAGATAGCCCAGACGGGTCTCAAGGTTACGCAGCTGCGTGTCATCCAGACCGCCGGTGACTTCCTTACGATAACGTGCAATAAACGGCACGGTGTTCCCTTCATCAAGCAGACGAACGGCAGCTTCTACCTGTTCGGCTCTGGCCTGAATATCACCCGCAATAATGCGGCAGAGCGACTCTTTCATCATGGTCAGTTCATCTTGTGGATCGAAAATCAGGGGGATAGTTATACGGGCTGACACCAAAAAATGCCAGCCGGGGAGGGCGCTCTCGGACTATTTAACATACTCGATTTCGTTGACGTACCAGCTTGCTTCACCCGCGGGCGTCTGGACAACGGCTAAATCGCCCACCTCTTTTTTCAGCAGGGCGCGGGCCATGGGTGAATCGATAGAAATGTAATCCTTACGACCGAAAATTTCATCATAGCCGACGATACGAAAACGCAGGGTGTCGCCGTTGTCGTTTTCAATTTCGACCCACGCGCCGAAAAACACTTTACCTTCCTGCTGCGGGGAGTAATCGACAATTTTGAGATTCTCGAGGCATTTCGTCAGGTAGCGTACCCGGCGATCGATTTCGCGCAGTCGCTTTTTATTGTACTGATAGTCCGCATTCTCGCTGCGGTCGCCCAGACTTGCGGCCCAGGTGACTTTTTTGGTCACTTCCGGACGCTCTTCGCGCCACAGGTAATCCATCTCTTTTTTGAGTTTCTCGTACCCTTCGCGGGTGATCAGAGGCGTTTTCATGGTGCTGCCTTTAATGCCGGTTAACTGTCTTTGCGCACAATACGTAGCGCACAGTGTAACAGACAAGATTAATAATGATTTATGTGATGAAATGAACAGATAAGCTGCTGTTAAATATGCTTTGTAACAATTTCGTCTAGAATTTATACCAGAATTTGCTGGTCGAACCCGTGCACTTTTTTAGAATACGCTGTTCCAGGCTTATCCGAACCTTTGGGAGTACACACAATGCAAGAGAACTACAAAATTCTGGTCGTAGATGACGACATGCGCCTGCGTGCGCTGCTGGAACGTTATCTGACCGAGCAGGGCTTCCAGGTTCGTAGCGTCGCGAACGCAGAACAGATGGATCGTCTGCTGACGCGTGAATCCTTCCACCTGATGGTGTTGGACCTGATGCTGCCTGGCGAAGATGGGCTCTCTATTTGCCGTCGTCTGCGTAGCCAGAGCAACCCGATGCCAATCATCATGGTGACGGCGAAGGGTGAAGAAGTTGACCGTATCGTCGGCCTTGAGATTGGCGCTGATGACTACATTCCTAAGCCGTTCAACCCGCGTGAACTGCTGGCGCGTATTCGCGCCGTGCTGCGTCGTCAGGCGAACGAGCTGCCGGGCGCGCCGTCTCAGGAAGAGGCCGTCATTGCATTCGGTAAGTTCAAGCTGAACCTCGGCACCCGTGAAATGTTCCGTGAAGATGAGCCAATGCCGCTCACCAGCGGCGAGTTTGCGGTACTGAAAGCGCTGGTCAGCCACCCGCGTGAACCGCTTTCACGTGACAAGCTGATGAACCTGGCGCGCGGCCGTGAATACTCCGCAATGGAACGTTCTATCGACGTGCAGATCTCTCGTCTGCGCCGCATGGTGGAAGAAGATCCGGCGCATCCTCGTTATATTCAGACCGTGTGGGGTCTGGGCTACGTGTTTGTCCCGGACGGCTCTAAAGCATGAGGCGAATGCGCTTCTCGCCGCGAAGTTCGTTTGCCCGCACGCTGTTATTGATCGTCACCCTGCTGTTTGTCAGCCTGGTGACGACCTACCTGGTGGTACTGAACTTTGCGATCCTGCCGAGCCTTCAGCAGTTTAATAAGGTGCTGGCATACGAAGTGCGTATGCTGATGACCGACAAACTGCAACTGGAGGACGGCACGCAGTTGGTTGTCCCCCCGGCGTTCCGTCGGGAAATCTACCGTGAGTTGGGCATTTCTCTCTACTCGAACGAAGCGGCGGAAGATGCCGGCCTGCGCTGGGCGCAGCACTATGAATTCCTTAGCCAGCAGATGGCGCAGCAGCTTGGCGGCCCGACGGAAGTGCGCGTTGAGGTCAATAAAAGCTCGCCGGTTGTCTGGCTGAAAACCTGGCTGTCACCCAACATCTGGGTGCGTGTTCCGCTCACCGAGATTCATCAGGGCGACTTCTCACCGCTGTTCCGATACACCCTGGCGATCATGCTGCTGGCCATCGGTGGCGCATGGCTGTTTATTCGTATCCAGAACCGACCGCTGGTCGACCTGGAGCATGCGGCATTGCAGGTTGGTAAAGGTATTATCCCACCGCCGCTGCGCGAGTATGGCGCATCGGAAGTGCGCTCGGTAACGCGTGCTTTTAACCACATGGCGGCAGGCGTTAAACAGCTGGCTGACGACCGTACGCTGCTGATGGCGGGGGTTAGCCATGACCTTCGCACCCCGCTGACACGTATCCGGCTGGCAACAGAGATGATGGGCGAGCAGGATGGTTATCTTGCAGAGTCCATCAACAAGGATATCGAAGAGTGTAACGCCATCATCGAGCAGTTTATCGACTACCTGCGTACCGGGCAGGAGATGCCGATGGAGATGGCGGATCTGAACGCGGTTCTGGGCGAAGTTGTTGCTGCCGAAAGCGGCTACGAACGTGAAATTGCGACCGACCTTCAGGCGGGCGAGATTCAGGTACGTATGCACCCGCTCTCCATCAAACGCGCGGTGGCGAATATGGTGGTCAACGCGGCGCGCTACGGCAACGGTTGGATCAAAGTCAGCAGCGGTACGGAACTCAACCGCGCCTGGTTCCAGGTGGAAGACGATGGCCCGGGCATCAAGCCTGAGCAGCGTAAGCACCTGTTCCAGCCGTTTGTGCGCGGCGACAGCGCGCGCAGCACCAGCGGAACCGGCTTAGGCCTGGCGATTGTGCAGCGTATTGTTGATAACCATAACGGACTGCTGGAAATTGGCACCAGCGAACGGGGTGGTTTAAGCATTCGCGCATGGTTACCGGTGCCGGTTTTACGGGGGCAGGTGAAAGAGAGTTAAAAAAGGGTGGGGCCTGATGCCCTCACCCCGGCCCTCTCCCACGGGGCTGAGGGATCCCCAGTAATTTTTTTATGCAGAAGCAATAAAGTTGCTTTCTAAATGACTGAGGGCTGTCAGCGATGCCCTGGTCCGGCTGTAAATCGCTGAGGCGTTTCCTGCAGGCCGGTGCGAGTCGCAGGGATGCGCCGAGAGGGCGGCTTTACAGGGACGTTGCCTCCGCCCGTACCCGATAAGCCGGAAGGAATAAGCCGAGGGCACCGCGAAGCGGCGATTTACCGCCGGGAGCCCGGGTTACCAGGGTGGTGGCGACTGAGCCACCCTGGCACGTTCACCGGTCATGTCGTTACAGAGTAGCAAGGAACATAAAGTGAACGGAATGACCACCACCGCCGTATGTTCCCCTCACCCTAACCCTCTCCCCGGAGGGGCGAGGGGATTGCTCAGTGCTCGCATTAATTTGTGGGGAACCCTCAGCCCACGGGGAGAGGGAGAAAACATTAAAAAAGGCAACTTTCGTTGCCTTTTTGCTTTTACCTTGGTCCCGCACTCACCAGCGCAGCACCCGCCGGGGTGTCGGTATACTTCTCAAAGTTTTCGATAAACAGTTTCGCCAGCGATTCTGCCTTCTCACGCCACTGTTCCGGTGAACCGTAGGTGTTGCGCGGGTCAAGGATACGCGTATCCACGCCCGGCAGCTCGGTTGGGATCGCCAGATCGAACATCGGCAGCGTAAAGGTCTCGGCGTTATCCAACGAACCATCCAGAATCGCGTCGATGATGGCGCGTGTATCTTTGATGGAGATACGTTTGCCCGTCCCGTTCCAGCCGGTGTTCACCAGGTATGCCTGTGCGCCGGATGCCTGCATGCGTTTCACCAGCACTTCCGCATACTGCGTCGGGTGCAGCGACAGGAACGCCGCGCCGAAGCAGGCGGAGAAGGTTGGGGTTGGCTCGGTCACACCGCGCTCGGTACCCGCCAGCTTAGCGGTAAAGCCGGAGAGGAAATGGTACTGCGTCTGGCTGGCGGTCAGGCGGGAAACTGGCGGCAACACGCCGAACGCGTCCGCGGTCAGGAAAATCACCTTCGTGGCGTGGCCCGCCTTCGACACCGGCTTCACGATGTTGTCGATGTGGTAAATCGGGTAAGAGACGCGGGTGTTTTCGGTTTTGGACGCATCGTCGAAGTCGACAGAGCCATCGGCACGCACGGTAACGTTTTCCAGCAGCGCATCGCGGCGAATCGCGTGGTAGATATCCGGCTCTGCCTCTTCAGACAGGCGAATGGTTTTCGCGTAGCAGCCGCCTTCAAAGTTAAACACACCGTCGTCGTCCCAGCCGTGCTCGTCGTCGCCAATCAGACGACGTTTTGGATCGGTGGACAGAGTCGTTTTACCGGTGCCGGAAAGGCCGAAGAACACCGCCACGTCACCTTTTTCACCGACGTTCGCCGAGCAGTGCATGGAGGCGATACCGCGCAGCGGCAGCAGGTAGTTCATGACCGAGAACATCCCTTTCTTCATTTCGCCGCCGTACCAGGTACCGCCGATCAGCTGGATACGCTCGGTCAGGTTGAAGGCGATGAAGTTTTCGGAGTTCAGACCCTGCTCTTTCCACTGCGGGTTGGTGCATTTCGCGCCGTTCATTACGATAAAGTCAGGGGTGAAGTTTTGCAGTTCTTCATCGGTCGGACGAATGAACATGTTCTTCACGAAATGCGCCTGCCAGGCCACTTCAGTGATAAACCGAACGGAGAGACGGGTGTCGGCGTTAGCGCCGCAGAAAGCATCGACGATGAACAGACGCTTGCCGGAAAGCTGATGGGTGACGAGCCCTTTCAGATGCTGCCAGGTTTCAGGAGAGAGCGGTTTGTTATCGTTCTTCCCTTTGCCTTTATCGGCCCACCACAGCGTATCGCGGGTGGTATCATCTCGGACGATGTATTTATCTTTCGGCGAACGGCCGGTAAAAATACCGGTATCGACGGCGATAGCACCAAGATTCGTCAACACACCTCGCTCGTATCCTTCCAGTGCCGGATTGAGCTCTTCCTGATACAGCGTATCGTAATCGGGGTTGTAGACCACTTCCTGGACGTCGTGAATACCATAAGCCTTGAGATCTTGCGGGGTTAAACCATTAACACGCATATCACTGCTCCTTAGCCAATATGTACTGCCTGAAATTGTAGGGTTTTTCTGGGGATGTTAACCGCGACGGGGCTCATAGATTTACGTATCTGGTCAAAACCCTTACTAACGGAAAACGCTGCGACTCCAGTCACAGGGCGGGCAGATTATCGCAGGAATCGCTTTTTGGTTGGGGAAAATGTTCTTAAAAGGTTAATCTCTGGTGAATTTATCCAGAAGAATGTGAATGTAATCGCATACATGAAAGAAAATTACGTAAGAGTTACATAGGGAAAACGATTCAGGTCTCTTGGGTCAGCTATTTTCAGAGTTTGAGGTGGGGGCCAGAGTTTTGCCTTGATGAGACAATAGATTTTTCATGAACAAGGGATGAGAAATGGAAAACCGTGAGACGTTATCTCCTTCAACGCGCGTAGCCGTCGTGCTGGCGGGGGCTCTACAGGGCGTAATTTGCTATGTAATTACGTGGTATATCGAGTACGCAAAATTGCCATCGGATACGCTGTGGCTGATGTGTGTAGTACCTGCCACCGTGGTAATGACAACCACGTTGTCTCTTGCCATGACGTCATTCAGAAAGCCATTTTTGTGGCTGTCACTCGGGATGATCGGCGCGGCAGTCGCGGGTATGGGCGGCTGGCTTAAGTGGAGCGTTGCAGGACTCGAAAGCTGGAATCTCAGAGATGAGATGCTCGTTTTCGGCTTTCATCTGCTGCTGATGACGCTGTTCGTGTTGCCATGGCTTCAGCGGCGTCTGGATCCCGTCCCGACTACCTCGTTCTACAGCGACTTTTATCAACGAAACTGGCATAACGCGCTGACGCTGCTCATTATTTTTGTTTCGAATGGTCTCTTCTGGCTGGTGCTTTTCCTCTGGGCCGAGCTTTTCGAACTTATCGGCATCGGCTTTTTTGATCGGCTTTTCTTTCATTCTGACGGGTTTATTTCAGTGGCGATTGGCGTGGTTTCAGCCAGTGCGGCCGTGCTCACGCGCATGCAGGTAAGGTTAATCCTTGCCCTGCAAAATCTGCTGACCCTCATCGCCACCGGTCTGCTTCCCCTGATGGCGGCGCTGGCGCTGCTCTTTATTGGCGCGTTGCCTTTTGTCGGCTTTGAATCCATTTCAGCCAGAATATCCGCCGCGGGCTTGCTGACCACCTTAGCGCTGCTGCTGTTATTCCTGGTGACGATAGTGTGGCATCCACAGCGTCAAACGCTGCCTTACTATGCCCCGTTGCGAGGGATGATTCGCCTTGCTGTGGCTATCGTACCCGCGTATCCGGTTCTGGCGGGGTGGGCGCTGTGGCTACGCATTTCGCAATACGGCTGGTCACCCGAGCGTCTGTACGGGGTATTGATAACCATCGTGGCGCTGGTCTGGGCGGTCGGTTTTTGCGCCAGCGTTCTGATTCAGCGCCGTGAGCCGCAGAAGATCCATGCGTACGTCATACCGGCGACCGGGCTGCTTTCCCTCATTTTCCTGGCGTTGATCCATACCCCCGTGCTGGATCCGTGGCGAATAAGCGTTGCAAGCCATATGGCCCGCTATCAGGACGGCAGAATAACGGCGGATCAAGTCAGCCTGTATATGCTCAATAACGCTGGACGAAAGGGGCGGGAGGCAATGCTCACGCTGCAAAACGATCCGCAGTTTATCTCTAACCCAAAACGCCAGCGTGAAATAAATGGTCTTCTCTCCAGGAACGCTGGCGGAGCAGGTAAGATGACCGCCGCGATGCTGGAAAAACAGGTCCAGCTCGCACCGGGAATGGCTCGTCCTGATAAGGCATTGTGGCAAGCCATGCTCAGCAATCAGTATCGCTTTGAGAGCTGCGATAGCGCCCAGAGTAACTGTTTACTCATGCCGCTGGATCTTAACGGCGACGGCAAGCCTGAAGCCGTGCTATTTCAATTTACCGATCGCACGATCGTGGCTTACACACAAACCAACACGGGCTGGAGGATCGCCGGGGACGCGTGGAAAATGCCGGAGGCATTGACCAGAGAAGAACTTGACCGCGCATTAAGGCAGAGGAAAGTGAAATCTGTCGTGAAGCCCTGGGCGGATATTGAGATTTTTGGGGAGCGTGTCGATATGAGCTACGACAGTTACAATAATGCGCAGCGGCGTTAGTGCTCTTTCTTGCCGGGTGGCGCTACGCTTACCCGGCCTACAATTAGCAATCATATCAAAAAATTGCACAATTCATTGTAGGCCCGTGCGAGCATAGCGCCGCCGGGCAACAGGCTCAGAGCTTAGTGAACCTGCGGATCCGCCGGAGAGGCGTTATTGCGGATCTCCGCGATATCCATCGAATTGAACACGTAGTGCGTACCGCAGTAGTCACAGTGCATATCGATTTCACCGTCTTCCGCCATGATGCTGTCGATCTCTTCATCCGGCAGCGTTTTCAGGGCGCCAGCACAACGCTCGCGGGAGCAGGTGCACTTAAATTCCACCGCCTGCGGATCGTAAACCGTCACTTCTTCTTCGTGGTAGAGACGCCACAGCACGTCGGTCGCCGACAGGGTGAACAGCTCTTCCGCTTTGATGGTTTCCGTCAGCGTTGCCAGATGCTCGAAATCATTGGTCTGCGCATCCTGCGCAGGCAGAACCTGAAGCAGCATACCACCGGCAGCAGGCTGGCCATCCACTTCACCGGTGCGGATGAACAGACGGGTTGGCAGCTGTTCGGAACGCATGAAGTAATCTTCCAGGCAGGCGGCAAGCGTATCGCCTTCCAGACCGACAACGCCCTGATAGCGCTCACCTTCTTCAGGCGAAATCGTGATGACCAGGTAGCCGTTACCGACCAGCGTTTTCAGATCCGCATTTTCAGGGATATCGCCCTGAACGCGCGCCACGCCGCGCATCTGCTGCTGGTTATTGCCGTTGATCACTGCCAGCGACATTGGGCCATCGCCCTGCAACTGGACGGTAATATCGCCAGCAAACTTCAGCGTGGCGGTCAGCAGGCTGGTGGCAACCAGCAGTTCGCCCAACAGGGTTTTTACCGGCAGCGGGTAGTTGTGGTTTTCCAGAATCTGTTTCCAGGTTTCGGATACGGTGACCAGCTCGCCGCGCACGGCGAATTGTTCAAACAGATAGCGGTGTAATTGGTCGTGTTGGGCCATTTTCATCTCTCATGCAGGTGAGGGTTACTCGCTCTCACCGTGTTTAAATTTCATCAGATCGCGGCGCTCTTTTTTATCCGGTCGCCGGTCCGGGTGAGGCATCGTCAGCGCGTTCATTTTGCGCGCCAGCGCGGTTTTCTCGCGCTTCTCTATGCTTTCGGCCGTCTCTTCATACAGCAAAACGGCTTCGGTTGCGGGCCGCCGCTGTTCGGTAATGGCTTTCACCACCACCGTTTTCTCATCGTTGCCCTGGCGAAGCGTTAACGTGGCATTCAGTTCAACCAGCTTGCTCGGTTTGCTGCGCTGACCGTTGTAATGCACCTTTCCGCCGTCAACCATTTCACGGGCAAGGGCGCGCGTTTTGTAAAAACGGGCGGCCCACAGCCATTTATCCAGTCTTACCCCATCAGAGGGTTTTTCTTTCATGGCGTCTCCTTCACGGTGAGTGAGGGGATCATCCGGCGATAGTCGTTCAGCCCCGGATGTCGCAGATAGCTTTTTTCAGCCAGGCCGGAATCAGGATTGGTCACGCCCAGACAATAGCGAATGCCAAAAGCGGCCGCAGAATCCAGAATCGGCTCGCTGTCGTCAATGAACAGCGTGCGTTCCGGCTGTAAACCGGTCTCTTCCACCACGGCATGCCACAACCGCTGATCCTCTTTCGGATAACCAAATGTGTGGGTGGAAAGCAATAAATCAAGGTGCGAAGCAAGACCGGTATGTTCCAGCTTCACGGCCAGGTTATGGGGATGCGCATTTGTCAGCAAAATACGGCGCTTACCGCAGGCTTTCAGCGCGTCCAGGAACGGGACCGTATCTTCGCGCAGTACGGCGCGTGCGCCCTGGGCGGTGGTCATGGCGCAAATATCCAGACCGAGTCGCTCGCTCCAGTAGTCAAGACAGTACCAGTTTAGCGTATGCTGCACCGCGCTATATTGCGAACGAATGAATTCCTGCGCTTCCGCCGGGGAGATCCCCTGCTGTTCACCGTACGTTTCCGGAACCAGCTTTTGCCAGAAATAGTTATCAAAGGCGAGATCAAGCAGCGTGCCGTCCATATCAAGCAGGACGGTATCGACCGCCTGCCAGTCGATATTAAGATGCATAAGGGGGAACTCCAGCCAGAAGAAACGTGCGCGACAGGGTAGCACAACTTGTCGCGCAGGGACGTTATCCGATCAGGCTCTCAGAAGAGGAGATCAGTTTCGGGTTTAGGCAATTTTCGTAGTAGGCCTGGATTTCTGCCAGTCGCGTGCGGGAGCGCTGATAGCGGCGTACGGCCTGATAACCGTTCCAGACAATACACGCCAGCATCGCAATCAGCAGCAGGGATGTCCCTACATAGCGCCACAGGCCAGCGCTATCCGGCATACGGTGCAGGCCAATATGACGCGTGCCGTTGGCATCGGTAAAGAGGGTGGTGACGATCCCTTCCGCGCTGAATGGCGTCTGCATCAGCATCTGCGCCAGACGCTGGAATTCGCTCCACTGCTCCTGGGCAGGATAGTCATACAGCGAAACCTGCGGATAGGGTTGATCCACCAGGTCGCTGCCTTCATCGCTGGCAATCACAAAACCGCCAGGCGCCGGGCTGTTAAGCGCCTGGGCGGCACGGGTGGTTTCACGCATCACGAAGGGGGCGGTAGAGGTCGCCACCAGGTTATCCAGCGACTCGGCGCTGACCGGACGCAGAAGCACATTCACACCATCGAGGCGTCCCGCTTCGGCGCGTTTCACCAGCGCGTCCCAGTCTTTGCTGTTGCCGAGGTTGACCAGCGCGTTCTTCAGCCGGATACAGTCATCCTGAGCTGAGCAGAGATCTTCTGTTTTCAGGACGATTTCGCCAAAGTCATCCAGCAGCACCATGCCGGACTTCTGAATGGCCGAACGCAGGGCAGGGCTGACGCGAGAATCATCATCCGGTTTTGGATGGAGCTGGCGATTAATCGTCTGGGTGAGCGCGGTGGCCTTATTGACCACATCCGATTCCGGAAGCGGCAGCGGAGAGGCGTCATTCCAGATGATCTGAGAGCAGTCGAACGGCGCGAACGGCGAGTTCTGGCGCGTGTTCCAGGCGCCCGGTGAGTGGATATTACACATCCCGGTGCCTTTCAGCCGCAACGTATCCCCCACGCGTACACCCGCTTCTTCGAGCTGCTGTACGCTGGTGGCTTCCACGGTTTGCGCCCCTTTGATCCATGACAGGGTAAATTTAATCGGCATATCCAGCGGCACGAAAAGCAGCAGCATGAGGAAGATTAACGCGGCGCCACCGGCAATCACCGCGCTGCGAAGCCAGTGCTGAAGCGGGAAGTTTTTTACTTCGTCGTGCAGGGATAAGTAACGTCCCTGGCGTACAACGTGGCGGTCGAGATAGATATCAATATCCGTTTTGTGGCCCAGGTCCTGCGCAATCCACGGCTGCCAGTGGCGCGGATAGATAAGATCGATGATCCCGAGCGAGATATTGTTGATATGTTCCTGATCGTTTTCGCCGAACAGTCCCCAGCGTTTTGGGGTTCCGCGCAGGCAGTGAATTTCGCGTAATGACGTTTTTGCCGGCGGGGCAAATATGCCCCACAGCCCGGCGGCCAGAAGCAGTACTGCGCCGCCCGCGAGCCACGGAACAAACACGTCCGGCGTCAGCAGGCAGATGAAAAAGAGCAGGAACGAGACGACAATCAGCACCGCTTCGCGAATGCCATCCGGGCGGCTCAGGACGTACTCTTCATGCGTTTCCTGGCGGATGTTGAGCAGTTCAATCTGCTCTGTCTCTTCACCACGAATAGAGGCCTGCGTTCCGCTTGCGCGTTCCAGCGCAAAGCGTGGCGCTTCCTGAACATATTCGCTCAGAGTATGACCATTAAGGGAGATAACCAGCGGCAGCGTATCGGTATGGATGAGCTCGACGCTGTTTTCGTCGTTGATATACTGCTCCCAGAAGGGAGGCAGGTGCACTTCAACAGAGTCGAGATAGTAACGCCATTTGTTGGGATCGTCGGTTGTGATGCCGTAGCGGGTAATAGAGCGCGTTACGCACAAAACGGTGTCGCTTTGTGCGTTAAGGTTGAGAGATACGGGGGCGGCGCTGGCGCCGGTAGGGCCAGGCGAAAGCCGGGATCGGTTCAGCGTGTCGAGATACTGCTCAACGGTGCTACGTTCCTCTGGCGAAAGCTTGCGCGTGTTTGCCCCGGCAAACGCGTTCAAAAAGGGCAGCCGATAACGGCGATGTACGCGGCGCCTGAATACCCACACCGCAATCGACGCGCAGGCCAGCACAGCAGCGAGAAAAATCAAAATGGTGCTCATGCTTTCCCCATCTTACTTATCTTCTTACAGGTGTTGTCAGTCGCACCTTTTGTACAATGAATGAGATTCTGTGGTCGGCTATCGGCAAGTATGGAGTCTAACTTGAGCATGTTGACGCGCATCCCAGTGACCGGTAATGATAACAAAGCCTGTTCCGGCGCGATATCAGCAAATTCCTGGAAACTTTTCAACCTCTTGACATTTGTTTTGAAATGAGAATTGCCTACAGTTACGTTGCATAAATGTAAATAAAGAGCAATTGACATTGCCGAAACCGTGCGGCGTATCGCACAATAAAGCCAGTTCACCCAGCAAAGACCCGTCAAGATGACCAAACCCTTACAAAAGCCCACCATTCTGAATGTTGAAACCGTCGCAAAATCGCGTCTGTTTAATGTTGAAAGCGTGGATCTGGAGTTCAGCAACGGTGTGCGTCGTGTTTATGAGCGTATGCGCCCCTCCTCGCGTGAAGCGGTGATGATAGTGCCTATCGTCGACGAGCACCTGATCCTCATTCGTGAATACGCTGTGGGCACAGAATCCTACGAGCTGGGCTTCTCCAAAGGACTGATCGATCCGGGCGAAACGGTGTTTGAAGCGGCAAACCGGGAGCTGAAAGAAGAGGTCGGCTTTGGCGCGAAAGAGCTGACGTTCCTGAAAAAGCTGAGCATGGCGCCGTCCTATTTCTCCAGCAAAATGAACATTGTTGTCGCGGAAGATCTCTATCCTGAATCGCTGGAAGGAGACGAGCCGGAACCGCTGCCGCAGGTTCGCTGGCCGCTGGCCCACCTGATGGATTTGCTGGAAGATCCTGACTTTAACGAGGCACGCAACGTGAGCGCACTGTTCCTGGTGCGGGAGTGGCTGAAGGGGCAGGGGCGTTTGTAGCGCCACCCGTAAAAACGGCAACCGATGGTTGCCGTTTTGCATTACGCTGTAGGCCGGGTCAGGCGTCGCCACCGCCCGGCTTTTTTGTTGGCGTCAGAACAGTTCGTGCGTTTCGCCGTTATCAATGATTTCGGTACCCACCTCATGCACCGCCTGCGTGGTTGGCTGCGTACCCTCGATGAAATACTCGGCACGGCTGTTGCCGCCATTCGCGAGCTGTCCGGTGCTGCGGTCAATATTGATCGTGACAATGCCCGGCGGAGGCGTTAGCGGCTGCTCCGGCACGCCCTCGAGAGCGGCCTTCATGTAAGCATCCCAGGCCGGTTGCGCACTCTTAGCCCCACCCTCGTAACCGGAAATCTGATCTTTAATCGCGCCAGAAGCGGTTGTGCGCCCCAGAGTGCGGCGGTGATCGTCAAAACCAATCCAGACCGAGGTGACAACGCCCGGGCCATAACCTGAGAACCAGGCATCTTTTGAGCTGTTGGTTGTGCCTGTTTTGCCGCCGATGTCGCGGCGCTGCAAATCGCGGCCCGCTCGCCAGCCGGTGCCTTGCCAGCCCGGTTCGCCAAAGATGTTGGTGTTCAGCGCGCTCTTAATCAGGAACGACAGCGGCGTGCTGATCACGTGCGGAGCATACTCCTGCGCGCCACTCTGGGCGACCAGCGCCTGATTGGCCTGTTCCAGCTGAGGCTGCGGCACCGCCAGATTCTGACGTTCCTGAGAGATGGCAACATCTTCCATGTCCTTGTTTTCAAGGACATTGGATTTTGGCGTGTCGCCGTAAATCACCGGAATATCGCATTCAGGGCAGGCAATTTTCGGCTTCGCTTCAAACAGTACGCCGCCCTGATCGTTCTCGATTTTGCTGATGAAATACGGATCGACCAGGAAGCCGCCGTTTGCCATAACCGAGTAGCCACGCGCGACCTGGAGCGGTGTGAAGGACGCGGAGCCGAGCGCCAAAGATTCGGTATGAACGATGTTTTGCGCCGGGAAGCCGAAGCGTTGCAGATACTCTGCCGCATAATCAACGCCCATCGCACGCATCGCGCGAACCATGACCACGTTCTTCGACTGGCCAAGGCCCTGACGCAGACGGATAGGGCCAGCGTATTGCGCCGGAGAGTTCTTCGGCTGCCAGTCAGAGCCCGCACCGGCATCCCATCGGGAAATTGGCACGTCGTTGAGAATGCTGGCGAGCGTTAGCCCCTTGTCCATCGCCGCGGTATACAGGAACGGTTTGATGTTCGAACCGACCTGACGCAGCGCCTGGGTTGCACGGTTAAATTTGCTCTGGTTGAAATCGAACCCGCCAACCAGCGCCATCACGGCACCGTTCTGCGGATTGATGGAGACCAGGGCAGAGTTGACGTCCGGCACCTGTGCCAGCCACCAGGCATCGCCTACCTGACGCACCCAGATTTGTTGTCCGGTTTGTACCACATCCGTCACTTTACGTGGAGTAGGCCCCTGAAGGGTGTCAGAACGGTACGGACGCGCCCAGCGGATACCCTCCATACGCAGCGAAACGGATGTACCATCGGCCATCATCGCCACCGCTTCCTGCGGATCGGCCTGGGTGACCACCGCCGGACGCAGCGGGCCATAGGTCGGCAGCGCTTTCAGGGAATCAGTGATTTTTTTGCTGTCCCATGCGCCTTCGCCCACTCTCCACAGCACGTTGGACGGGCCGCGATAGCCGTGACGCATATCGTAATCCATCACGTTATTACGCACCGCCTGCTGGGCAGCCTGCTGCACCTTGCGGGTCACGGTGGTATAAACGCGATAGCCGTCTTCATATGCTTTGTCGCCGTAGCGGCGCACCATCTCCTGGCGAACCATTTCCGTCAGATACGGCGATGAGAAAGCAATTTCCGGTGCATGGTAATTGGCATCAATCACATCGCTGCGTGCCCGATCGTACTCATCCTGGCTGATGTAGCCTTCGCTCAACATACGCGATAGCACAACGTTACGGCGCGCGGTGGCGCGGTCCAGCGAGTAGAGCGGGTTAAACGTTGATGGCGCTTTTGGCAGGCCGGCAATGGTCGCCATTTCGCTCAGCGTGAGCTGATCGATCGACTTACCGAAATAGACCTGAGCCGCAGCCCCTACACCATAGGCGCGGTAGCCCAGATAGATCTTGTTGAGGTAAAGCTCAAGGATCTCGTCTTTGCTCAGCAGTTGCTCAATGCGGATCGCGAGGAACACTTCTTTGATCTTACGTATCAGCGTCTTTTCCGGGCTGAGGAAGAAGTTACGCGCCAGCTGCTGGGTAATGGTACTTGCCCCCTGAGAGGCATGACCGGAGAACAGCGCCACGCTTGCCGCACGGAAAATACCGACCGGATCGACACCGTGGTGCTCGTAAAAACGGCTGTCCTCGGTGGCGATAAAAGCCTTCACCATCACGGGTGGAATTTGATTTAAGGTCAGTGGGATACGACGTTTCTCGCCGTATTGCGCCATCAGTTCACCATCGGCGCTATAGACCTGCATAGGGATCTGAAGCCGCACATCACGAAGTGTGGCGACATCAGGGAGTTGCGGCTCGACATATTTGTACAAACCAATAATCGAGCCTGCTCCCAGCAGAATGCAACAGACTGCAAGGATCAATAAATACTTTACGAACTTCACCGGAGATTTCCCATTTGGTTTAGCCTGGGCAGTTTCTAAACAATCGCGCGGTAGTATAAAGGCAAGCCTGATTCATTGATATAGCCGTCACTCCGACGGGCGATAAGGAGATCGTGAAGCATGGCTTTTAAAACGTGGCAAACAGGCGTTCATATTCAACAGGATAAGGTGATTGCCGTGGCGCTGACCAGAGAGCGGGCCGGCTGGCGTTTACGGCGCTGGTGGGCGGTGCCGCTGTCGGACGGGGTTATGGGTGAAGGCAAAATACTTAAGCCAGAACAACTGGTTAACGCATTACGTGGCTGGCGGAAAACATTGCCGCACTCGCATCGGGTATTTCTCTCATTTCCGGCAACGCGCGTTCTGCAACGCGCGTTGCCCCGTCCATCCGTTAACTTGCGTGACAGCGAACAGCTCACCTGGGTAGGCGCCGCATTAGCGCGTGAGCTGGAGATGCCTCCCGATACGCTCTGCTTTGACTACGCGCAGGATACGTTCAGCAACACTTTTCAGGTTACCGCCGCGCAAAACAGAGAGGTCGATACCCTGTTGTCGCTGGCGAAAGCGCTGCGTTTGCGCCTGGCCGCAATCGTCCCGGATGCCGGCGCGCTGGCTAATCTTCTCTCTGCTGTTGCCCCCGTCCGGTGCGTAGCCTGGAGGGATAAAGACCAGTGGCTGTGGGCGATGCGTCACCAGTGGGGGCGGCGCTACACCACAGAAGCGGCGACGGTGAATGAGCTGGCGGCGTTGCTTGCGCTTTCTCCTTCTGATATCGCCGTGTTTGATGCTGCCCGCGATCCGTGGGAAGCGGTGACGCTGTGTCAGCCGCCGTTGCCAGAATGTGGTGCTAATTACACCGTCGCCCTGGCGCTGGCCATGAGCGAGGCGCCGTAATGAGCATGCCCAATCTTTTACCCTGGCGTCGGCAGCAACGTAATCAGCGCCTGCGTTTTTGGGGGCTGCTGTTTACCGCCTCATTGTTGGTGATGCTGGCGGGAGGCGTCAGCCTTCGGGCGACGCAGACTCTCGCGTCACAGGCGTTGCAGAGCGATCTGGCGGGAACGCGTGCGGTGCAGAAGGTATTGAAAGCCCGTCAGCCGCAGTCTGCGGGGCTGGAACCCCCTTCGCAGCCGCCTGAGACGGTGGCATGGCAACCCGCGCTTGAATCCCTTGCCAGTGCAATGCCCCGGCAGGCGTGGCTGACGGCGCTGCGTTATCAGCCACCCTCGCTGATCCTGACGGGCTATACCACCTCACTCCCGACGCTCTCCGCCATGACCGATGCGCTGAAAAGGGTGACGGGGTTTAACCCCGGACCGGCAGGCGAACTGCAACAGGATAGCCAGGGGCGATGGATGTTCTCTTTTCAACTGCATAGCCGGAGGTAGCCAGTGGGCATCTGGTATCAACGCTGGACATATGCACGTCCTTCCCGGCGCGTCCTTTGCTGGTTGATCGCGTCGGGGATCGTTGCGTTTGCGATTTGGGGAGCGCTGCTCAGACCCGCTGCTCTGTGCTACGCCGATATTCAGGCGCAGGCCAGCAGTGCGAAGCGAATCAACGCCTCGCTGTGGCCAAAGGCCGGGCGGCGACCTGTGGTTACGCAAGTGAAGCCGGTGCAGCCCTTTTCTCCGCTGGCATTTCAGCGTGAGGACGCAAGGCTGGTGTACTGGAAACCGCAGCAGAGTGGGGGAGAGCTGGCGCTGGATGCCTTGTGGGGCGCAGTTCCGGCGCTCTTTTCCCGGCTGGCGCTTGAGAACGTGCGGGTGAGCGCGTTTTCCATCACCCCACAGGGAAAACAGCTACGCCTTAGCCTGCAACTGGAGTTCGGTCATGCGCAGTAAAACCCGTTTGCTGATCCTGCTTTCTCCGCTTTTCCTGACCGGGATGCGGGATCCCTTCTCCGTGCCGGAAGAGCGTTGCGCAGCAGGGCAACTCAGCCAGTGGCGGTATCAGGGAGTAGTCAGCGGCAGCAGGGATATCGGCCTTATGCAGGACGGGCAGAACCGCTGGCACCGGGTAAAAACGCAGATGCGGTTACCGCCAGGCTGGCGGGTGAGTGCGATAGATACACAACAACTGACCGTTGATGTCGGCGAGATGTGCGAGCCGAAGCGATGGACATGGCAGCGAGAAGGAACGAAAAAAAGTGAAGATATGGATAGGGCTGTTACTGGCGGCACTCAGCCAGCCCCTGTGGGCCGCGACGCCAAAACCGGTCACCCTGCTGGTGGATGATGTCCCGGTGGTGCAGGTATTACAGGCGATGGTAGCGCAGGAGGATCGCAATCTGGTGGTGTCGCCGGATGTCAGCGGTTCGCTTTCGCTGAATCTAACGCGGGTGCCCTGGAGGCAGGCGCTTCAGACGGTAGTGAACAGTGCCGGGCTGGTATTACGGGAAGAGGGCGGCATTTTTTATGTGCATACGGCGGCCTGGCAGCGGGAGCAACAGACGCGTAAAGCGCAGGAGCGGGCCCAGCGTCTGCTCGACGCTCCGCTGCTCTCTCACAGCATTCCGTTTGCTTATGCGGATGCGGCCGAATTGCAAAAAGCGGCGGAAAAGCTCTTAAGCCCGAAAGGCAGTCTCTCCGTCGACAAGCGCACCAACCGTCTCCTGGTCAGGGATAACAAGTCGGTGGTGGATATGCTCCAGCGCTGGGCAGCGCAGATGGATCTGCCCGTCGAGCAGGTAGAACTGGCGGCGCAGATTGTGACCATCAGTGAAAAAAGCCTGCGTGAACTGGGGGTGAAATGGAACCTCGCTGACGCAACGGAGACCGGTAAGGTGGGTCAGGTCACGACGTTGGGCGCTGACCTGTCGGTGGCCAGTGCAACCACACACGTTGGGTTTAATATCGGGCGCATCAACGGCAGGATGCTGGATCTTGAGTTGTCGGCGCTTGAGCAAAAGCAGCAGGTGGATATCATCGCCAGCCCGCGGCTACTGGCGTCGCACATGCAGCCGGCCAGCATCAAGCAGGGCAGCGAAATCCCGTATCAGGTTTCCAGCGGCGAAAGCGGAGCGACCTCCGTTGAGTTTAAAGAGGCGGTATTAGGCATGGAGGTCACGCCGGTGGTGCTCCCGGGCGGCCGCGTTCGTCTGAAGCTGCATATCAGTGAAAATATGCCTGGCCAGGTGCTGCAACAGGCGGACGGCGAAACGCTGGCGATTGATAAGCAGGAGATCGAAACGCAAGTAGAAGTAAAAAGTGGGGAAACGCTCGCGCTGGGCGGGATCTTTTCGCAAAAGAATAAAACCGGACGCGACAGCGTGCCCGTGCTGGGCAACATTCCGTGGCTGGGTCAGTTGTTCCGCCATGACGGAAAAGATAACGAACGGCGCGAGTTAGTGGTGTTTATCACGCCACGTCTGGTCAGTATTCATTAATGGGTAACGATCCCCGCAATGATTTTGCATTCAGTTTGTTGCAGATGTTTGACGTGGGGCATGAATTAGCATACAAGGAGTACCGATTTGAGTTGGACTTACGTCTTATTTCCTTATGCGCCGGGAACGGTGATTTAATCAGTTGCCAAACAAGCCGGAGTATTGAGATAATTTTTCGTCTGACTCTCGCTCTATTGCAAATGAGGTTTCAGTTCATGTCCTGCTACGCCGGGTGTCTGCGCAGCGGGGATTACCATTAACGAATAGTCTTAGTAGTACCGAAAAAATGGCAGAGAAACGCAATATCTTTCTGGTTGGGCCTATGGGTGCCGGCAAAAGCACTATTGGGCGTCAGTTAGCTCAACAACTCAATATGGAATTTTACGATTCTGATCAAGAGATTGAGAAACGAACCGGAGCGGATGTGGGCTGGGTCTTCGACGTAGAAGGCGAAGAAGGTTTCCGTGACCGAGAAGAAAAAGTGATCAACGAACTCACGGAAAAACAGGGCATTGTGCTGGCAACAGGCGGCGGCTCTGTAAAATCTCGCGAAACCCGCAACCGTCTCTCCGCCCGTGGCGTAGTGGTCTATCTTGAGACGACCATCGAAAAACAGCTGGCACGCACGCAGCGTGATAAAAAGCGCCCGTTGTTGCAGGTTGAAACACCGCCACGTGAAGTTCTGGAAGCTTTGGCCGATGAACGCAATCCTCTGTACGAAGAGATTGCTGATGTGACCATTCGTACTGACGATCAAAGCGCTAAAGTGGTTGCAAACCAGATTATTCATATGCTGGAAAGCAACTGATTCTGGCTTTATATACACTCGCCTGCGGGTAAAAGCATTTAAGGTGGATGTCGCGTCATGGAGAGGATTACAGTTACTCTCGGGGAACGTAGTTACCCTATCACCATCGCGGCTGGTTTGTTTAACGATCCAGCTTCCTTCTTACCACTGAAAGCGGGTGATCAGGCGATGCTGGTCACCAACGAGACGCTGGCTCCGCTTTATCTCGACCGTGTACGCCACCTGCTTGAGCAGGCGGGCGTGAAGGTCGACAGTGTGATTCTGCCCGATGGCGAGCAGTACAAAAGCCTGACGGTACTGGATACCGTCTTTACCGCACTTCTGCAAAAACCGCACGGTCGTGATACAACACTGCTTGCCCTGGGCGGCGGCGTTGTGGGCGATCTGACCGGTTTTGCAGCCGCCAGCTACCAGCGCGGTGTGCGCTTTATTCAAATTCCAACCACGTTGCTCTCACAGGTCGATTCTTCTGTGGGCGGTAAAACGGCGGTTAACCATCCGCTCGGCAAAAACATGATTGGCGCGTTCTACCAGCCTGCATCGGTGGTGGTGGATCTCGACTGTCTGCAAACCTTGCCAGCGCGCGAACTGGCGTCCGGCCTTGCAGAAGTGATCAAATACGGCATTATTCTTGACGGTGAGTTCTTCACCTGGCTGGAAGAGAATATGGATGCGCTGCTGCGCCTCGATGGGCAGGCAATGGCCTACTGTATTCGCCGGTGCTGTGAGCTGAAAGCAGAAGTCGTTGCCGCAGATGAGCGTGAAACCGGCTTACGTGCTTTACTGAATCTGGGGCATACGTTTGGTCATGCGATCGAAGCCGAAATGGGCTACGGTAACTGGCTTCACGGTGAAGCTGTCGCTGCCGGAATGGTCATGGCGGCCCGTGCCTCTGAACGTCTGGGGCAGTTCAGGCCGGAAGAGACAGCACGTATCATCACGTTGCTTAAACGTGCTGGCTTGCCGGTGAGTGGTCCGCAGGAAATGTCTGCGCAGGCGTACCTTCCCCACATGATGCGCGATAAAAAAGTATTGGCAGGTGAGATGCGTCTGGTACTCCCGCTTGCAATAGGGAAAAGTGAAGTGCGCGGCGGAGTGCCGCACGAAGTCGTACTTGGCGCTATTGCTGATTGTCAGCAGGCGTAACAACTAGAAAGGTCAGGCTGCTGTAACAGGTGGTCGTTTTAGCTTCAGGTAAATGCAGAGTCGTTGGCAGAAGCCTTTGAGTGGGGTGTTAAATGGATGAATTCAAACCAGAAGACGAGCTGAAACCCGATCCCAGCGATCGTCGTACTGGTCGTTCTCGTCAATCTTCAGAACGTGATAACGAGCCGCAGATCAACTTTGACGATGTCGATCTGGATGCAGACGATCGTCGCCCTTCGCGTAGCCGTAACGCGCGAAATGAGCGTGAAGACGAGGAGTATGAATCCGAAGAAGAGTTAATGGATGAACAGCCTGTTGAACGTCGTCCGCGCAAACGTAAAAAAGCGGTAGCGGCAAAACCGGCCTCCCGTCAGTATATCATGATGGGCCTTGGCGTTTTGGTTCTGGTATTGCTGATTGTCGGCATTGGTTCCGCGCTAAAAGCACCTTCTACCCATTCTACCGAGCAGACAGCGTCTGCCGAGAAGAGCATCGACCTGTCTGGTAACGATGCGAGCAACCAGGCGAATGGCGCTCAGCCAGCGCCGGGCACCACTTCCGCAGAGCAGACCGCAGGTAACACCAGCGCCGGTCAGGATATCTCTCTGCCGCCCGTCTCTGCGACCCCAACTCAGGGCCAGGCGCCTGTTACGCCGGAGGGCCAGCAGCGTGTTGAAGTTCAGGGCGATCTGAATAACGCGCTGACGCAGCCGCAGCCGCAGCCGCAGCCGCAGAATCAGGAGCAGGTTAACGCTGCCGTGGTGAAATCCACGCTGCCTACTGAACCTGCCACCGTTGCGCCAGTTCATGGCAGCAATGCCCAGCAGCAAACGGCGGCAACGGAAACCAAACCGCGCCAGACGCCGACTGCGCCGCGTCAGGAGCGTAAGCAGGCTGTGATTGAGCCGAAGCGTGAGACGAAACCGCAGACCGTGGCAAAAGCGCCAGAAACGAAAGCGCCAGCGCAGACAAAACCTGCGGTGAGCCAACCGGTTAAAGCGCCAACGCCTGCGGCAACCGCTGCACCTAAAGCAACGGCGACCACAACCGCGCCTGCTGCAACTGCGGCACCGGCTGCTACGCCAACCGCTAGCGCATCCAGCACCGCGGCAGGTAAAACGACGGGTAACGTGGGTTCTCTGAAATCCGCATCATCCAGCAACTACACGTTGCAGCTGAGCAGTTCGTCTAACTACGACAACCTCAACGCCTGGGCGAAGAAATCGAATCTGAAAAACTATGTGGTTTATCAGACGACCCGTAACGGACAGCCTTGGTACGTTCTGGTAAGCGGAGTTTATGCCTCAAAAGATGAAGCAAAACGAGCCGTCTCCACGCTGCCTGCCGATGTGCAGGCGAAAAACCCGTGGGCGAAGCCAATTCATCAGGTGCAGGCCGATCTGAAGTAATGTTTAAAGCGCAGGATGCTGTCGGAGCTTTCTCCACAGCCGGAGAAGGTGTAATCAGTTAGTCAGCATGAAAAAAAATCGCGCTTTTCTTAAATGGGCAGGGGGGAAATACCCCCTGCTCGACGATATTAAAAAGCACCTGCCGAAAGGCGAGTGTCTTATCGAGCCCTTCGTGGGTGCTGGATCGGTGTTCCTGAATACCGATTTTTCTCGTTATATCCTGGCGGATATCAACAGCGATCTTATCAGCCTCTATAACATCGTCAAACTGCGTACCGATGAGTATGTGGAAGAGGCGCGGAAGCTGTTTACGCCAGAGAACAACAACCCGGACGTCTACTATCAGTTCCGCGCTGAGTTTAATCAAAGCCAGGATCCGTTCCGTCGCGCGCTGTTGTTTCTTTATCTCAACCGCCATGGTTACAACGGTCTGTGCCGGTATAATCTGCGTGGCGAGTTTAACGTGCCGTTTGGCCGCTATAAGCGTCCCTACTTCCCACAGGACGAGCTGTATCACTTTGCTGAAAAAGCGCAGAATGCCGAGTTCTACTGTCTCTCCTATGAAGAGTGCATGGAGCTGGCGGGCGTAAACTCGGTGGTCTACTGCGACCCGCCTTACGCGCCGCTGTCTGCCACGGCAAATTTCACCGCCTACCACACCAACAGCTTCAGCCCGGCCGAGCAGGCGCGTCTGGCTGAGATGGCGGAAAAGCTGGTCAGCAAAAGAATTCCGGTGTTAATTTCGAATCACGACACGCCTGATACGCGCGAATGGTACAAAGCCGCGAAGCATTTTCAGGTAAAAGTGCGGCGGAGCATTAGTAGCAATGGCGGCACACGTAAAAAGGTGGACGAACTTCTGGCGCTTTATCGACCCTGAGCCTTTGCCCGCCGGTAAACACATTTCAAGGAGATGCGGATGAAACAGTTTTTGATTGCCCCCTCAATTCTGTCGGCCGATTTTGCCCGCCTGGGTGAAGACACTGCCAAAGCTCTCGCGGCTGGCGCGGATGTCGTCCATTTCGACGTTATGGATAACCACTACGTTCCCAACCTGACCATCGGTCCGATGGTGCTTAAAGCGCTGCGTAACTACGGGATCACCGCGCCCATTGACGTGCATCTGATGGTGAAACCGGTTGATCGCATCGTGCCTGATTTCGCCGCGGCGGGTGCCAGCATCATCACTTTCCACCCGGAAGCCTCCGAACACGTTGACCGCACGCTACAGCTGATCAAAGAGAACGGCTGTAAGGCGGGGCTGGTCTTTAACCCGGCGACCCCGCTGAGCTATCTCGACTACGTGATGGACAAGCTGGACGTAATTCTGCTGATGTCCGTCAACCCGGGCTTTGGCGGCCAGTCGTTTATTCCTCAGACGCTCGACAAGCTGCGTGAAGTGCGCCGCCGCATTGATGAGTCTGGCTATGATATTCGTCTGGAAGTGGACGGCGGCGTGAAGGTCAATAACATCGGTGAGATTGCGGCGGCAGGGGCGGATATGTTCGTCGCAGGCTCCGCCATCTTCGATCAACCGGATTACAAAAAAGTCATTGATGAAATGCGCCGTGAACTGGCGAAGGTAAGTCATGGATAAATTGCAGGCTATTCGGGGTGTAGCATTTGACCTCGACGGCACGCTGGTCGACAGCGCGCCAGGATTAACCCGCGCCGTCGATCAGGCGCTGTATGCCCTTGAACTCCCCGTTGCGGGCGAAGAGCGCGTCGTGACGTGGATTGGTAACGGTGCAGACGTGCTGATGGAGCGCGCGCTGACCTGGGCTCGTCAGGAACGTGCCTCTCAGCGTTCTGCGCAAGGGAAACCGAGTGTTGACCACGCGGATATTCCCCAGGATGAGCAGCAGCGTATTCTGCGCAAACTGTTCGACCGTTTCTACGAAGAGACCGTCGAAGAGGGCAGCTTCCTGTTCCCGGATGTCGCTGAAACGCTGAGCGCGCTACATGCGAAAGGCATCCCGCTGGGACTGGTGACCAACAAGCCAACACCGTTCGTTGCGCCTCTGCTTGAAGCGCTGGATATCGCGAAATACTTCTCCGTAATTGTGGGCGGCGATGACGTGCAGAATAAAAAGCCGCATCCGGAACCGCTATTGCTGGTGGCAGGAAAATTATCCTTAGCGCCTGCGGAGCTGCTCTTTGTCGGGGATTCCCGCAATGATATTCTGGCTGCCAGAGCGGCAGGTTGCCCGTCTGTTGGGTTGACCTACGGCTACAACTACGGTGAAGCCATTACGCTGAGTGAGCCGGACGTTGTGTTCGACCACTTCAAAGATTTGTTGCCCGCACTCGGGCTCTCGCACAGTGAACATCAGGAATTGAATAATGACTAAGCCCATCGTTTTTAGTGGCGCACAGCCTTCAGGTGAACTGACCATTGGTAACTACATGGGTGCGTTACGTCAGTGGGTGAGCATGCAGGATGACTACCACTGCATTTACTGCATCGTAGATTTGCATGCTATCACCGCGCGTCAGGATCCCGAGAAGCTGCGCAAGGCGACGCTCGATACGCTGGCGCTGTACCTGGCGTGCGGTATCGATCCAGAGAAGAGCACCATTTTCGTTCAGTCTCACGTACCAGAGCACGCGCAGCTGGGCTGGGCGCTGAACTGCTACACCTATTTCGGCGAGCTGAGCCGCATGACCCAGTTCAAGGATAAATCTGCGCGCTACTCTGAAAACATCAACGCCGGTCTGTTTGATTATCCGGTGCTGATGGCGGCAGATATTCTGCTGTACCAGACCAACCAGGTACCAGTGGGTGAAGACCAGAAGCAGCACCTGGAGCTGAGCCGCGATATCGCCCAGCGCTTCAATGCGCTTTACGGCGACGTGTTCAAAGTGCCTGAGCCGTTTATTCCGAAATCCGGCGCGCGCGTGATGTCGCTGCTGGAGCCGACCAAAAAGATGTCCAAGTCTGACGATAACCGCAACAACGTTATCGGCCTGCTGGAAGATCCGAAATCGGTGGTGAAAAAGCTCAAGCGTGCGGTGACCGACTCCGACGAGCCGCCAGTGGTGCGCTACGACGTGCAGAACAAAGCGGGCGTATCCAACCTGCTGGACATTCTCTCCGGTGTGACCGGACAGAGCATCCCTGAGCTGGAAAAACACTTTGAAGGCAAAATGTACGGCCACCTGAAAGGTGAAGTGGCAGACGCCGTTTCCGGCATGCTGACCGAGTTGCAGGAGCGCTATCACCGTTACCGTAACGACGAAGCTTTCCTGCAAAAAGTGATGAAAGAGGGCGCGGAAAAAGCCAGCGCGCGCGCCTCCGAAACCCTGAAAGCGGTGTACGAGGCGATTGGGTTTGTGGCGAAACCTTAAGCCGCTTTGCCGGGTGGCGCTTACGCTTACCCGGCCTACGGGACCGTGTAGGTCGGGTAAGGCGGAGCCGCCACCCGACAAAACTGACGAAAAAAAAACCGGGAAATCCCCGGTTTTTTTACGCCTGAAAAACGCTTACTGCTGTGCCGCCGGGCCGCAACCGCCAATGATCTTCGAAATGGAGATCGCCGGATGCAGCAGGTAATCGTAGCTGCAATTATTTTTAGTATTTTGAACGTGACCGGTGCAGGCCGTCAGAGTTGTTAACAGGCCGACCAGTACGGCAGCTTTTGCCAGTTTAAACATACGCATTCCTTGTCAATAAAATCAAAAAATTGGATGTAACACGAGGGAATAAATGGAAAAGTTCCATTACGCGGGCGGTATGTTATCGACTGAGGTAAGAAGGGAGTAGTCCGCTTTAAGACTACTCCCGGGAGAGAGATTGTGCGTTAGTGGCTGGAGAACCAGTTCAGTTTTTCACGCAGTGCTACCACGCGGCCCACCACGATCAGCGCCGGGCTTTCAACCTGCTGCGCCAGCTCGCCCAGCTGCGTCAGTACGCCATCGACCACGCGCTGCGTAATGGCGGTACCGTTTTCTACCAGTGCGACCGGCATATCTGCTTCCATGCCGTGCTCCAGCAGTTTCGCCTGAATCGTGGCTGCCTGATTTAGCCCCATATAGAAGACCAGCGTCTGCTTTTCAGCGGCCAGATTATGCCAGTCCAGCTCGCTGCCGGTTTTCAGGTGGCCCGTCACCAGGCGCACGCTCTGGGCATAGTCGCGATGGGTTAACGGAATGCCGGAATAGGCAGAACAGCCGGATGCCGCCGTAATGCCCGGCACCACGGAGAACGGAATGCCCGCGTTGCAGAGAGTTTCCAGCTCCTCGCCGCCGCGACCAAAGATAAACGGATCGCCCCCTTTCAAACGCACCACGCGCTTACCTTTTTGCGCTTCCCGCAGCAGGATCTGGTTGATCTCCTCCTGCGGTACGCAGTGATAACCTGCCCGTTTGCCGACGAATACGCGGTCAGCATCGCGGCGCACCAGATTCATGATGTCATCAGAGACCAGACGGTCATACACCACGATGTCCGCCTGCTGGATCTGCTGGAGACCCTTCAGCGTCAGCAAGCCCGCATCGCCGGGACCTGCGCCCACCAGTACCACTTCACCGCGATGATCCAGCGGTTCAGAGAGGAGTTGCTCGGTCGTCTCTTCAACCGCTTTGGTGTCCTGATTGGCCAGCGACTGTGCCAGCCTGTCGTTGACAAAGAACTTCTCCCAGAAGCGACGGCGTTCGCCCACGGTTGCGAAGGTTTGCTTCACGCGGGAACGCAGCTGCCCGGCGTAATGGGCAATCTGACCAAGGTGTTGAGGCAGCACGGCTTCCAGTTTTTCCCGCAGCAGACGGGCAAGAACGGGCGAGCGGCCACCGGACGACACCGCAATCATCAGCGGCGAGCGGTCGATAATGGATGGCATGATAAAGCTCGCCTCTTTCGGCGCATCCACCACGTTACAGAAGATGCGGCGCGCTTCGCAGGCGTCGCTGACGCGCTGGTTAACGTCATCGTTATCCGTTGCGGCGATGGTCAGCCAGCAGGTATCCAGCAGGGATTCATCAAATTCGCCCTGCACCTGCGTGAGCATCCCTTCCTGCGCCCAGACGTCAAACTGTGGGGCGAAGGTGAGGGCGTTAACGGTCAGTCTGGCGCCCGCCTCTAACAGCAGGCGCGCCTTGCGTTCAGCCACATCACCGCCGCCCACGAGCAGGCAGTCGCGGTTGCGTAATTGACAAAAAATCGGCAGGTGATCCACGACGTTACCTCACAGCATTCATGGCGGGGGAAGAATTGACGTCAGGATAACAGCAGGAATCGTACAGAACATACGGTTTTTCCTGCCGTTACCCATAAGGGGTCATAAGCCTTTCCTATTGAAAAGGCGAGGGGTTACGCTTTCAGCTGCACCTCGCCGTCCTTCACGCGGACGTCGTAGTGTTTGACCGAGAAGCTTTCATCTTCCATGCAGCGCCCGTCGGTTAAGCGGAAGCGCTGCTTTTTCAGCGGGCTGGCAATCCACAGTTCGCCCTGGTGCTCCGCAATCAGACCGCGGGAGAGCACGCTGGCCTCGAAGAACGGGTCGATATTGCTGATGGCAAAAACCTGTTCATCGTGGCGAGGGCGGAAAATCGCTACCTGCTCGTTGCCCAGCAGGGCACAGACGCCGGTTGCTGGCAGAATGTCGTTAATGTTGCAGATGTTTACCCACTGGCTCATGCGTTTTCCTCCACCAGCATCACCGGAATACGTTCATACGGGGTCGCTGGACGATGCTGTTCGCGCTCCGGCACCACCTGCACGTTCGGGTCGCGCTGGGTGCTGTTGATAAAGTGTTTGAAGCGCGTCTGCGCCGCTGGCGTGTTCACGGTTTCGGTCCACTCGCAGATAACCGCCTCGCGCAGGCGAGTCATCTCGGATTCCAGCTGTTCATTCAGGCCCAGCTTGTCGTCGATAATGACTGACTTCAGATAGTCGATGCCGCCTTCGAGATTATCCAGCCAGGACGCGGTACGGGTCAGCTTATCGGCGGTACGAATGTAGAACATCATGAAGCGGTCGAGGTATTTGATCAGCGTATCGCGATCGAGATCGGCAGCCAGCAGATCGGCGTGGCGAGGTTTCATCCCGCCGTTACCGCACACGTACAGGTTCCAGCCTTTCTCGGTGGCGATAATACCCACGTCTTTACCCTGTGCTTCCGCACATTCACGGGTACACCCTGAGACGCCGAACTTCATTTTGTGCGGCGTACGGATACCTTTGTAGCGGTTTTCCAGCTCGACGCCGAAGCCCACGCTGTCGCCCACGCCGTAGCGGCACCAGGTGCTGCCCACGCAGGTTTTCGCCATGCGCAGCGCCTTGGCGTACGCGTGACCAGTTTCGAAGCCCGCCTCAATCAGCTGACGCCAGATTTCCGGCAGATCATCTTTCTGCGCACCGAACAGGCCGATACGCTGGGAACCGGTGATTTTAGTGTACAGGTTAAACTCACGGGCGATACGGCCCACGGCGACCAGCCCTTCAGGGGTAATTTCCCCCCCGGCAGAACGTGGGATCACCGAGTAAGTCCCGTCTTTCTGAATATTGGCCAGGAAGTTATCGTTGGTGTCCTGAAGCGGAGTGTGTTCTGGTTTGAGCACATATTCGTTCCAGCAGGACGCAAGCAGGGAACCGACGGTAGGCTTACATACTTCACAGCCGTAGCCCTGGCCGTGTTTCTCCAGCAGTTCGTCGAAGGACTTAATGCCCTCCACGCGGATCAGGTGATACAGCTCCTGGCGAGAGTAAGCGAAGTGCTCGCACAGGTTGTTGTTCACTTCAATGCCCTGTTTTGCCAGCTCGGCGTTCAGCACCTGGGTGACCAGCGGGATACAGCCGCCGCAGCCGGTCCCGGCTTTGGTTTCCGCCTTCAGCGCCGCAACGGTGTGGCAGCCTTTGTTAATGGCGGAGATCAGCATGCCTTTGGTCACGTCGAAGCAGGAGCAGATTTGCGCGCTGTCCGGCAGTTTATCCACGCCAATGGACGGCTTACCGCTGGAGGCGTGCGCCGGGAGGATCAGCGCGTCCGGGTTTTCCGGCAGCTCAATGGCGTTCAGCACCAGCTGGAGCAGGTTGCCGAAGTCGCTGGTGTCGCCCACCAGCACCGCCCCGAGCAGGGTTTTGTTATCCTGGCTGACGATAAGACGTTTGTAGACTTCTTTGCTTTCGTCCAGATAAACATAGCTGCGGGAGTTCGGGGTGCGACCATGCGCATCGCCAATACCGCCCACGTCCACGCCCAGCAGCTTCAGCTTCGCGCTCATGTCTGCGCCGGTGAAGGCATTTTCGCTGCCGAGGATATGGTCAACGGCGACCTGCGCCATTTTGTACCCAGGTGCAACCAGACCGTATACGCGGTTATTCCAGCTGGCGCATTCGCCGATGGCGTAGATGTCCGGATCGGAGGTCTGGCAGGTATCGTTGATCATGATCCCGCCGCGCTGCGCAACGGCCAGACCGCACTGAGTAGCCAGTTTGTCGCGCGGGCGAATGCCGGTGGAGAAGACGATGAAATCCACTTCCAGCTCGCTGCCGTCGGCAAAGCGCATGGTTTTACGCGCTTCAGTGCCTTCCTGCACGATCTCTTTAGTGTTCTTGCTGGTGTGAACCTTCACGCCCATGCTTTCGATTTTACGGCGTAACTGGTCGCCACCCATATGGTCCAGCTGTTCCGCCATCAGCATCGGGGCAAATTCGATGACGTGGGTTTCAACGCCGAGGTTTTTCAGTGCGCCTGCCGCTTCCAGACCCAGCAGACCACCGCCGACAACCGCGCCACGTTTGCTTCGACGTGCGCAGGATTCAATGGCGTTGAGGTCTTCAATGGTACGGTAAACGAAGCAATCCTGGGTTTCCGAACCTTTAATCGGCGGGATCCACGGATACGAGCCTGTCGCCATGATCAGCTTATCGTAAAAAACCGTGCGTCCGGCGCTGGAGTGGATCACTTTCTCCTGACGGTTGATGGTGATAGCGCGTTCGCCCACCAGCACTTTTACGCCATGCTTCTCGTAGAAACCTTCACGCACCAGAGAGAGTTCTTCGGCGGTATGGTGAGAGAAGTAGGAAGACAAGTGCACACGGTCGTACGCCTTGCGGGGTTCTTCACAGAACACGGTAATATCGAACTGGTTAGCATCGGCTTTATCGAGAAGATCCTCAATAAAGCGGTGGCCGACCATGCCGTTACCGATGATAGCGAGTCTGACTTTGCTCATTTTTGCCTCGATTTCTTTTCTATTACTGCCTACTTTAACGATTCAGCAGGGGCACTTATTGATGCAAATCAAATACGCCTTCACCTACCCCTTAGGTGGTATATCTATGATTTGTCAGGATTTTTATAAGTTACGGATATTGTTTGATTTTTGTGCTTGCTTGTTTTTCGCACAATTTTGGTGGGGTTTTTTACCCATCGGCGGGCAGGGCGGGTGAGCAGGAGAAAACCCCTTTGCAGTACGCAAAGGGGTTACGGCGATTAGTGGGTAGCTGTTGCCGGGTTGTGTTGACGGTGACGGGTCACAAAGCCCAGCACGAAGCACATGATGAACACCACGGCGTACAGACCGTTAGCGGTATGCAGCGCCGCCAGCGGGCCGCTGTGCGCCACAATTGGGCCCGTGACCACGAAGGTCAGCATGGTGCCGATGGTGCCGCAGGTCAGCACGAAGTTCACCAGCTTTGGCGAAGCCACTTTGGTCTGAAGAGAGCCAAGGGTGATGATCGAGGTATAAATCGCGCTGGAGAAGAAGCCCAGGGTCAGGATGAACCACGGCATATGCTCCGGGGAACCGTTGATGAACAGATACATCAGCACGGTTGCCAGACCCGCCAGAACGGTCAGGATCCGTTGCAGGTCGAAGAAGCGCAGGATAAAGCTAAACGCCCACATGCCGAACATGTAAGACATCCAGAAATCGCTCACCAGTTTACCCGCGTCGTTCAGACTCATGCCCAGACCTTTCGCATACTCAGGAACCCAGGAGATAAAGCCCAGCTGGCCTAGGATGTAACACAGCGCGGCGATGGAAAGGAACAGCACGCCGATACCCCATTTTTCTTTCGCAACTGGCTCAGACGTGGTCTGCGCTTTTTTGCCCAGCACCGGGAACTCGCAGCCGAAGGTGAGAATAAAGATCGCGACATAGACCAGACCAATGCAGGCGTACACCCAGTACCACTCAATGCTGCGCGCCAGAAGATACGCGGCGACCATCGGGAAAATCATCCCGGCCATGCTGAAGAAGGAGTCGGTGAACAGCAGACGCGCGCCGCGCTGGCGACCTTCATACATATGGGTGATCAGGAACGTACCGATCGACATGGTGATCCCGCTCACCAGGCCCAGCACGAACATGGCGGCAGAGAAGAGGGCGATGCTGTGGCTCAGCACCAGGCCCGCCACGGCGGCAACCATCAGCACGAAGCCGAAGCGCAGCTGGGTTTTCAGCGGCACGATTTCCATCAGCCAGGCATTAAGGAAAATAGAGATCAGGATCCCCGCGTTCAGGAAAGTGAAGGTATTGCTCATGCTGGAAACGGGCAACTGGAAATAGTCTGCGATATTTCCCATCACCATCCCGGTGACGATCACCAACGCGCCGGTCAGGGCGTAGGAGAAGAAGCTGATCCATGTGAGCTTGATGCGATTGCTGTTAGTCATGTCTGGCCTGTTAAAAGTAAAGAAAAACGCAATGACTGCGTTTGAGCGGGCAGATTTTAGTCGCGAAAGTGATCTAATTAAATCTTTTCAGAAAATATTGAGCACAATTGCAGGCTTTAACGTGATGGAGATCACATTATATCGCGGGGTGAACAATCGTTTGCGCGGTAATAATTGTTTCAATTTCGTAAAATTAGGTAAAAGACTGGTCTGGGGTCATACTGCTCTTTAGAATCAAGCCATTCGCTTTTTATACTGCGCTTTGTTAAGGAATTCTCATGCTCAAATCAACACTGGCGGCTGTCGCAGCTGTGTTTGCTCTTTCTGCCGTTTCCCCTGCTGCGCTGGCAGCTAAAGGAGACCCTCACGTCCTGCTGACTACCTCTGCGGGGAATATTGAGCTGGAGCTGGATAGCCAGAAAGCCCCTGTTTCCGTGAAAAACTTCCTCGACTACGTGAACAGTGGTTTTTATAACAACACCACGTTCCACCGCGTGATCCCGGGCTTTATGATTCAGGGCGGCGGTTTCAACGAGCAGATGCAGCAGAAAAAGCCTAACCCGCCAATCAAAAATGAAGCGGATAACGGCCTGCTGAACAAGCGCGGCACCATTTCTATGGCGCGTACGGCGGATAAAGACAGCGCCACCAGCCAGTTCTTCCTCAACGTGGCGGATAACGCCTTCCTGGACCACGGCCAGCGCGACTTTGGCTACGCGGTGTTCGGTAAAGTGGTGAAAGGCATGGACGTGGCGGACAAGATCTCTCAGGTTCAGACTCACGATGTCGGTCCATACCAGAATGTGCCGTCTAAGCCAGTGGTGATTCTCTCCGCGAAAGTGCTGCCGTAATCGTTCCCTCACACGGGCACATCCTGCCCGTGTCTTTCCGCCCTCCCTGCGAAAGCGCGTTTTGCTGCTTATACTTGTGGCAAACGGACTATTCAGGGAGGCGTAGTGAAAAAACTCACCGACAAGCAAAAATCCCGACTCTGGGAGCAACAGCGTAGCGTCAATCTTCAGGCCAGTTGCCTCCTTGAAAAAGGCAAGGGTCCCGCTGAACCCGATATCGAGACGCTGGCACTGGGGCCTTCTGCACCGGGTTTACCCCATCTGTGCCTTATTCACCGCCATTTATCCCGCAACGAAATGAAAGGCGCTGGCGAGCTGCGCACCGCCGATATCTCCAAGGGCGACATTCCATTTTGCCATTTCGAGTACATCGAGAAGGTGGGTAATGAGCTGATGGCTTCGCTGGAAAGCGATAAATATCTGGTGGGCCTTCAGAAAGAAGAGTTTACAGACAGAATCAGTCATTACTACTGTGAAATCAACATGCTACATCCGTTTATGAGCGGTAATGGCGTGGCTCAGCGCATCTTCTTTGAACAGCTGGCGATCCATGCGGGCTACGTGCTGAACTGGCAGGGGATCGACCCGGACGACTGGGCATCCGCCAACCAGAGCGGGGCGATGGGTGATCTGACCGCCCTGAATGCTATCTTTGCCAAAGTTGTGAGCGAAGCGCGGGGATCTGAGTAAAATAGGGCGGCCATTTTTTCAGGAGCCGCCATGATTCTGCTGATTGATAACTACGATTCCTTTACCTGGAACCTTTACCAGTATTTTTGTGAACTGGGGGCAGAGGTGGTTGTCCGCCGTAACGATGAGATCGCGCTGGCTGACATTGACGCGCTGGCGCCCCAGAAAATCGTGATTTCGCCCGGGCCGTGTACGCCGTTGGAGTCCGGTATCTCGCTGGAGGTAATCCGCCACTATGCGGGCAAGCTGCCGATTCTGGGCGTCTGCCTGGGTCACCAGGCCATTGCACAGGTCTTTGGCGCCAGCATTGTCCGTGCCGCGAAAGTCATGCACGGCAAAACCTCACCGATCACGCACACCGGTACCGGCGTATTCCTGGGGCTAAACAATCCGTTAACCGTGACGCGCTACCATTCTCTGGTGATTGATCCGCCGACCCTGCCCGCAGACTTTGAAGTGACCGCCTGGAGTGAGACCCGGGAAATCATGGGCATTCGCCACCGCGAGTACGATCTGGAAGGGGTGCAGTTCCACCCGGAAAGCATTCTCAGCGAACAGGGGCACGCGCTGCTGGCCAATTTCCTTAATCGCTGAATATCTGTTGCCTTGTTGTGATTTTTTATGCATATTTTGTGATTATATTTTCATAATCACTGCGACATAAAAATGGATGGTCATGACATGGCAACTGAACAACCAGCAATTACCCGCGCGACATTCGATGAAGTGATTCTGCCGATTTATGCACCGGCTGAGTTTATCCCGGTGAAAGGGAGAGGCAGCCGCGTCTGGGATCAGCAGGGCAACGAGTATGTTGATTTCGCAGGCGGTATTGCGGTGACGGCGCTGGGCCATTGCCATCCTGCGCTGGTGGACGCGCTGAAAACGCAGGGCGAAACGCTGTGGCACACCAGCAACGTGTTCACTAACGAACCGGCGCTGCGTCTGGGGCGTAAGATCATCGATGCCACCTTCGCCGAACGCGTGCTGTTTATGAACTCTGGCACCGAAGCCAACGAAACCGCCTTTAAGCTTGCGCGCTACTACGCAACCACGCGTCATAGTCCGTACAAAACCAAAATCATCGCCTTCCATAACGCCTTCCACGGTCGCTCGTTCTTTACCGTTTCCGTTGGCGGCCAGCCGAAGTATTCCGACGGCTTTGGTCCGAAACCTGCGGATATCATCCACGTGCCGTTTAACGATCTGCACGCCGTTAAAGCGGTGATAGACGATCACACCTGTGCCGTGGTGGTCGAACCCATTCAGGGGGAAGGCGGCGTCACGGCGGCCACCCCGGAATTTCTGCAAGGTCTGCGTGAGCTGTGCGACGAGCACCAGGCGCTGCTGGTGTTTGATGAAGTGCAGTGTGGGATGGGGCGTACCGGAGACCTGTTCGCTTATATGCACTACGGCGTAACGCCGGATATTCTGACCAGCGCGAAAGCGCTCGGCGGCGGTTTCCCGGTCAGCGCGGTGCTCACCACCCAGGATATCGCTTCCGCATTTCATGTGGGCTCACACGGCTCCACTTACGGCGGTAATCCGCTGGCGTGCGCCGTGGCGGGAGCGGCGTTCGACATCATTAATACGCCGGACGTCCTGAATGGCGTGAATGCGAAACGCGCCCTTTTTGTGAAACATCTTCAGCAGATTGACGAACAGTTTGATGTCTTCAGTGAAATCCGCGGAATGGGGCTGCTGATCGGTGCCGAGCTGAAGCCTCAGTACAAAGGCCGCGCGCGCGATTTCCTGCACGCCGCCGCGCACGAAGGCGTCATGGTGCTCAACGCCGGGCCGGACGTGATGCGCTTCGCGCCGTCGCTGGTGGTGGAAGACAAAGACATCGAAGACGGGTTAACCCGTTTTTCCGCGGCGGTGGCGAAGATCGTCAGAGGCTAATACGCGGTTCGTTTTAACCGGCGCGTTAACCAAATCCCGTGATGCGGACGCTGACGCCATGCCACCGACGAAATGGTGTGCATGTTGTTGAGATGCCCGAGAACGCGCTGTAAATGCTGCTCAAGGGTGCTCATCGGCCCGTGGGTCAGCGTCTCCGGCGCTTCCAGAATGTTCGAATCCCCTGACTCGCCCGGCGCGTCGTACTCCAGACGCTGCTGACAGCGCTGGAGGGCAATTTCACACGACTGCAAATAGCGCTGCGCCAGATCCGGCGTCAGCATGGTGTGCTCGCGCGCCAGCGTGGTCATGGCATTGATGTGTTCGACGATAAACTGGCTGTGCGTGACCCACAGCTTCATGTCTGCCAGATAGTGCGAGTTGAAGCCCGGCTCCTGCATGGCCTGGTTAAGGGAGTTGAACAGGGCATTATGCGCCTGGTTGACCTTCATTCGCTCGTAGGCCAGCGGAGACGGCTGCGGGTCGTCGCTCAGGATCAGGCGAATGGCCTGCTGATCCGCCTCCAGCGCGTCGTGGGCGTTTTGCCTCAGTAATCCACTTTGCCACTGCGGCCACAGCCAGACCATGCCGCCAAAGGCGATCAGGCAGCCAATCAGGGTATCGACCAGGCGGGCAATAATTAACTGATCGGCGTTGAGCGTAAGCAACTGCAGGGTGTACACCGCCGTTACCGTAAAGCCCACCGTCGCCCAGCCGTAGTTTTTACGGATGATCAGATAACTCACCATCGTAATCGCCAGCATGCCGACCAGCGTATACCCTTCCGGCACGTGGAAGTGCAACGTTACGCCCGCGATAATCAGCCCCGCCATCGTGCCGCCCGCCCGATGCAGAATGCGCACCCGCGTGGCACCATAGCCGTTCTGGGTGACAAACAGCACGGTCATTAAGATCCAGTAGGGTTTCGGCAGGTGCAGGGCCATTCCCATCAGGCTGGCGATGCTGAGCATGACGCTAATTCTTGCGGCGTTGCGCAGGGCGGAAGACTTCAGCGACAGGTAGCTTTTGAGCGCAGGCAGCAACGGCAGTCGTTTTTGCTTATCGGCCATCAGGTCCCGGGCATAAAGCGGGCGCTGGGTGCGCAACACCCGGGCGATGCGGCTGAAATGCCAGGCGGCAAACTGCCCGACCGGGTTATCCGCGTGCTGACGCGCAATCTTTTCCAGCGCGCCGAGCTGTTTGTCCATGTTAAAGCGCGTCGGATAGCGGTGATAGAGGATATCGTCAGCCAGCACCCGCAGGCGCGCCGCGACGGTCTGCGCGTTCCAGCGGATCACCGCTTCCGCATGGCTGCGCTCCACCAGCTTTTGCACCTCTTCCGGATTATGAAGGCTGACGGAAATATGCTCCTGCAAATCCAGCCCGACCTGGAAGGTACGCAGCAGCCGCTTATATTCATGATTTTTGTTGGCGGCAAGCATGTGCAACTGCTGATAGCACTGGCTGATCAGATCCACCACTTTTTGCTGGCGTGCCAGCAGCGGCGGCAGGGATTTTTCCGGGTCGGTATGTTGCGTGAGCAGGGTGTATTTTGCTTCGCAGTATTCAGCAAGCTGCACGTAGAGCAGGCTCAGGGATTCGCGAAGCGGCTGTTCCCGCCACAACCAGAACCAGAACCAGTTAAACAGCCCGTACCACAGCGTGCCGAGGGCGTAGATCAGCAATGGCTCCCACACCGGCATATTGCCCGCAAGGCTTAAGGTGAAGATGGCGGCAATCAGCGACGCAGGAAGCAGGCGGGCGTGCAGCGAGCTGATTTCAGCGGTTACGCCAAGCGTCATCGCCAGCACGGTCAGGATCAGCGGCAGAGGAATGTCGCGGGCCAGTAAGAGTTGCACGGCAAGGCTACAGCCGGCAAACAGGCAGCCGCCAATAATCAGGCGTTTGAAAAAGCGTTTATGCGGGGTGTCCAGACCGGCAATGTTGCAGCAGGCGGGCACGAGAGAAAACAGCAGGCCTTGCTGAAGATGTCCGAGGATCAGGCCCACGGCCACGGGAAGACACAACACCAGCGTTTGTCGCAGTGCGTAGTTAACTTCCGGGTGATAGATCAGCCTGCGCCACATAAGGAGTAGAGACAAAAACGGCGTGCCACCCTGCGGCGGCACGCCGTTTTACCGGAATTAACGGGTCCCGTAAACCACGATGGTTTTACCGTGGGCGGAGATCAGGTTTTGATCTTCCAGCATCTTCAGGATACGGCCCACTGTTTCACGGGAGCAGCCGACGATCTGACCGATTTCCTGGCGGGTAATTTTAATTTGCATACCGTCAGGGTGGGTCATGGCGTCTGGCTGTTTCGCCAGGTTCAACAGAGTCTGCGCGATACGACCGGTCACGTCCAGGAAGGCGAGGTTACCCACCTTCTCAGAGGTCACTTGCAGACGGCGTGCCATCTGGGAAGAAAGACGCATCAGGATGTCAGGGTTGACCTGAATCAGCTGACGGAATTTCTTGTAAGAAATTTCAGCCACTTCACATGCTGTTTTTGCACGAACCCAGGCGCTACGTTCCTGGCCTTCTTCAAACAGGCCCAGTTCACCGATAAAATCGCCCTGGTTCAGATAAGAAAGGATCATCTCTTTCCCTTCTTCATCTTTGATCAGCACGGCCACCGAGCCTTTAACGATGTAATACAACGTTTCCGCTTTTTCACCCTGGTGAATCAGCGTGCTCTTTGATGGGTACTTATGAATGTGGCAATGAGACAAGAACCATTCGAGAGTCGGGTCTGTTTGCGGTTTGCCAAGCACCATGCGCTGTTATCCTCTGTTATAAGCTGTCACCAGAGTCATAAGATGCATCCGGACTCTGGGGTTGCAATCGAATTCTTACCCATACCTGGGAAGTCGGCTGTCGTAACGTTTCGCAGCCAGTAAAGTTTGATGTCCTCTGCATACATGTGTAACGTCAATGTATTACTGTAGCATCCAGAGTGTTTTAGCATAGCTTTCGCCGCGTGTCTCCTGGTGTCTCGCTTCAGCATGACGCAGGTCGCCTTCCGTTGCGAGAAATGTAACGTACACGTAATCTGTCATAAAAAATGCAACGTTGGAGTGAGTGAATATGCAAGCGCGTGTGAAATGGGTTGAAGGGTTAACGTTCCTGGGCGAGTCTGCTTCCGGGCACCAGGTTTTGATGGATGGCAACTCCGGCGATAAAGCCCCAAGCCCGATGGAAATGGTGCTGATGGCGGCAGGTGGATGCAGTGCGATCGACGTGGTATCGATCCTGCAAAAAGGCCGTCATGACGTGACCGATTGTGAAGTGAAGCTGACGTCAGAACGTCGCGAAGAGGCGCCACGTCTGTTCACGCATATTAATCTGCACTTTATCGTCACCGGCAAAGAACTGAAGGATGCGGCGGTCTCGCGTGCGGTTGACCTGTCTGCGGAGAAATACTGCTCTGTGGCGCTAATGCTGGAGAAAGCGGTAAACATCACCCATTCGTATGAAGTGATCGAGGCTTAATTTTTGGCGGGTGGCGCTTCGCTTACCCGCCCTACAAAAGCACGCCCGTAGGCCCGGTAAGCGCAGCGCCACCGGGCAAAACAACTCACGCGATTTGCTTTCCTTCCATCAGCCGCTGCACCAGCGGCGTCATGATCAGCTCCATCGCCAGCCCCATTTTTCCGCCCGGTACCACTAACGTATTCATGTGCGAAATAAACGAACCTTGTAGCATCGCCAGCAGCCAGGGGTAATCAATGCCTTCCAGGTTGCGGAAGTGGATCACCACAAAGCTCTCGTCCAGGGAAGGGATGCTTTTTGCGGCGAACGGGTTGGAGGTGTCCACGGTGGGGACGCGCTGGAAGTTAATGTGGGTTCGGGAGAACTGCGGCGTGAGGAAGTTGATGTAATCTTCCATGGAGCGCACCACCGAATCCATTACCGCCTCTCGCGAATGGCCGCGCTCGCTCATGTCACGCGTCAGCTTCTGGATCCACTCAAGGTTAACAATCGGCACCACCCCCACCAGCAAATCCACATGGCGCGCCACGTCGTGCTGAGGCGTCACCACGCCGCCGTGCAATCCTTCGTAAAACAGCACGTCAGTCGGTTCCGGCAGCGGCTGCCAGGGCGTGAACGTGCCGGGGACCTGGTTCCAGGGCACGGCTTCATCGTAGGTATGGAGATACTTGCGGGACTGCCCGGTGCCGCTCTGCCCGTATTCACGGAAGGTTTGCTCCAGCAGGCCGAAGTCATTGGCCTCCGGGCCAAAATAGCTGATGTGTTTACCCAGATCGCGCGCCTTGCGAATGGCCATATCCATCTCCGGGCGCGTGTAGCGGTGAAAGCTGTCGCCCTCTACCTCTGCCGCCCGTAAGTTAAGCTGGGCGAAAATCTTGCGGAAGGCGAGGCTGGTGGTAGTGGTTCCCGCCCCACTCGAACCCGTAACGGCAATAACCGGATGTCTGGCAGACATAGCAACTCCCTGACTGGAAAAGTGTAAGATCAGCCATGAAACGCGTTGCGGGGCATGATATTCACCGTCTCATGCAGTTCGGACCATACCAGCACCACGTCGCCGCTTTTAAGCTGGCGCTTCACATCGCTGACCTTTTGTTCAAGCGAACGTTCATGTTCACCATAATCGGTGCCTTCGCGCAAGACAAAGCTTTCAATCAGATTATCGAGCGTTTCGGGAGAGAGATCCTGCCAGGGAATAATCATTTTTTACCGTCCAGATAGGCCGTTAACCAGTCGGGTATACGCGTCTCAAGCCACATTTTTGGCCGACGCAGCGTGCCGCCAACAAAGCCCACGTGCCCGCCGAACTCGGTGAGCTGATACTCCACGTTATCCGGCAGATAGTCAGGGGCGGGGATCGAGTGATGATCCATAAACGGATCGTCTTTGGCGTGGATAATCAGCGTGGGTTTCGTGATTTGATTCAGTAAAGGCATGGCGCTGCACTGACGGTAATAGTCAATCGCATCGGCAAAGCCGTGAATTTTCGAGGTGATCAAATCATCAAACTCGCGCAGGCGCTTCACGCGTTTGAGCTGTTGCAGCGTCACAGGCAGCGTATCCGGATAGGCCTTAAGTTTACGTGCGGCGTTGGCTTTCAGCAGGTTGAGCAGATAACGCTGATAGACCCGCGAAAACCCCTTTTCCATATGATAACTGCACTGCTCCAGCATAAAGGGCGCAGAGACAATCACCGCCGCATCCAGCGGTACGGCGTCGCTCTCCTTCGCCAGCAGGCAGGCCAGCATATTCCCGCCCAGCGAATACCCCACCGCTGCCGTTGGTGCCTCGCCGAAATTGTCTCTTAGCCAGCGCAGGAACCAGGAGCCGTCCTCGGTTTCACCCGAGTGATAAATGCGTTTCTGACGGTTAGGCTCGCCGCTGCATCCGCGAAAATGCATCACCACCCCAAGCCAGCCGCGGGCTTTCGCCGCCTCAATGAGACCGTGTGCGTAAGGGCTGTGCAGGCTGCCTTCCAGGCCGTGAAACACCACCAGACGGGGTTTATGTCTGGCCCGATCCGGATCTTCGCTCCAGGCGAGATCCAAAAAGTCACCGTCCGGCAGGTCAATGCGCTGCCAGTGGGGGTTGAACTGCACCTTGCGGCGGATCAGGCGCGGCAGCATGGTTTGCAGGTGAGGGTTAGCCACACCGCGCATGGGCACGAACTCTGCGCTCTCTTCGGCTGCAATGTCGAAGTCTGAGGGAATGATTTGGGTCATAAGGGCGATGCTGATTCTTGTCAGAAATTAACTATACCTTCCGAATTGTACCCCGTTTAGCCCGTTTTTCCGAAACATGAACTGATCCCGATCACATTTCTTTACCTTGATTATTACTCTCAGGCTAATGATTACGTCCTACGCTTAATTGATGCCTTTCTCACCAGAGCGCACACTTTACTCAACGTTAAGCAAATCAGAATGATGTGCTGAATCAGGAGGTTAATAATGTTATCTGGGCAAACACCCACCCGGCAATGGAACACCCGACGCAGCGAGAAAGCGCGTCGTCTGGCGTCCGTACCGGTGCAGGGCAAGGTACTGCCAACCGGCGATCTTGTCGCCATGCTGGAAAAACTGATCGCACCAGGCGACAAAGTCGTTCTGGAAGGCAACAACCAGAAGCAGGCGGATTTCCTTTCCCGTTCACTGGCCGAAGTGAACCCGCAAATCGTGCACGATCTGCATATGATCATGCCGAGCGTGGGCCGCAGCGAACATCTGGACATCTTTGAGAAAGGCATCGCCCGCAAGCTCGACTTCTCCTTCTCCGGTACGCAAAGCCTGCGCATTTCGCAGCTGCTGGAGGATGGTCAGCTCGAAATCGGGGCGATTCACACCTACATCGAACTCTACTCACGTTTATACGTCGACCTTTCGCCAAACGTGGCGCTGATTGCCGGTTTTAAAGCGGACCGTAAAGGTAACCTCTACACCGGGGCGAGTACCGAAGATACCCCGGCGCTGGTGGAAGCCGCCGCGTTCCACGACGGCATCGTCATCGCACAGGTGAACGAGCTGGTGGACGACGAGTGCGACCTGCCGCGCGTCGATATTCCGGGCTCGTGGATCGATTACGTGGTGGTGGCGGACAAGCCGTTCTTTATTGAGCCGCTCTTCACCCGCGACCCGCGCCTGATTAAACAGGAACACATCCTGATGGCGATGATGGCGATTAAAGGCATCTACGCTGAACACCAGGTGCAGTCCCTGAACCACGGGATTGGCTTTAATACCGCAGCGATCGAACTGCTGCTGCCAACCTACGGCGAACAGCTCGGACTCAAAGGCAAAATCTGTAAACACTGGACTTTGAACCCGCATCCAACGCTGATCCCGGCCATCGAAAGCGGCTGGGTGGAGAGCGTCCACTGCTTCGGCGGCGAGCTGGGGATGGAAGAGTACATCCGCGCCCGTCCGGACGTGTTCTTTACCGGTGCTGACGGCTCCATGCGCTCTAACCGCGCCTTCTGTCAGCTGGCTGGTCAGTACGCGGTCGATATGTTTATCGGCTCTACGCTACAGGTTGATGGTTACGCTAACTCCTCAACCGTGACCCGCGGCCGTCTCTCCGGCTTCGGCGGCGCACCAAACATGGGCCACGATCCGCACGGTCGTCGCCACGCCACACCGGCCTGGCTGAACATGATCACCGAGCCTGACCCGATGCAGCGCGGTAAAAAGCTGGTTGTGCAGATGGTGGAAACCTTCCAGGCGGGCGTGAAGCCAACCTTCGTGGAGAAACTCGACGCCGTAGACGTGGCGAAAGCCTCCGGCATGCCGCTGGCGCCGGTTATGATTTACGGCGATGACGTCACCCACGTGCTGACGGAAGAGGGGATTGCTTACCTCTACCGGGCAAAAGATCTGGAAGAGCGTCGCGCCATGGTCGCCGCCGTGGCGGGTATCACCGATATCGGTCTGGGCGTTGACGCCAAACGCGTGGCGGAACTGCGCCAGAGCGGCAAGGTTGTGTATCCGGAAGATATTGGCATTCGTCGTACCGATGCCACCCGCTCTCTGCTGGCTGCGGGCAGCGTGGCTGACCTCGTTGAGTGGTCCGGCGGCCTGTATAACCCACCTGCGAAATTCCGGAGCTGGTAATGAAACTTCTGCCCCAGATCCAGGTTGAAGGCGGTGCCGAATGGCTGGCGCGAACCGCCACGCAGTGTCTGATTGACGAAGCACGTTTAAGCCCGAAGCCCGGTCTGGTGGACAGCCGGGGGAACGGCGCGCATCACGATTTATCGCTTGCGCTGATGGAGCGCTCCGCTCACAGCCTGACCCCCACGTTTCAGGCGCTGGCGCAACAGAGCTGGCAGCGTCCGGCGGATATTGCCCTCAGGCAAACCGTTGGCCGCCTGGGTCGTGAAGGCGAACGGCAGATGATGGCCGCTACCGACGGCGTGAACACACACCGTGGCGCGATCTGGGCGCTGGGATTGCTGGTGAGCGCGGTGGCGATGCTGGGCGGCGATGCCCGGGCGCAAACCGTCGCGAACACCGCCGCTCAGCTGGCGAAACTGCCGGATGACGCGGCGCCGAAAGTATTCAGCAAGGGGTTACGCGTCACGCACCGCTACCGTGTACCGGGCGCGCGTGAAGAGGCTCAGCAGGCGTTTCCGCACATCATGCAGCGCGCGCTGCCGCAGCTTCACCTCAGCCGTCTCAACGGCAGCAGCGAAACGCAGGCCAGACTCGACGCGCTGATGGCGATCATGACCTCGCTCACCGACACCTGCGTGCTGTCGCGCGCCGGCATGGAGGGGCTGGATGCCATGCAGAACGGCGCCCGTGCGGTGCTGAACGCGGGAGGATGCGCAACACTTGCGGGGCAGCAGGCGCTGGCGCGGTTAGACCGTCAGATGCTGACGCTTAACGCCTCGCCGGGCGGAGCCGCAGACCTGCTTGCCGCCACGCTGTTTCTTGACCGCGTCGAAACGCCCTATTCAAAGCATTAAGAGGATGTTATGGAAAAAATCACATTGACCGTGCCCGCCAGCCGCGAAGTAAGCGGCAGGGCGCTGGCAGGGGTAGTCGGTTCCGGGGATATGGAGGTGCTTTTCACCGCCGAACCGGGCCAGACCTTAACCATTGATATCACCACCTCCGTCGACAACAGCCGTGGGCGCTGGGAGGCGTTGTTCAATCGCCTGCAAACCGTCAGCAGCCTGCCCGCAGGTAAGCTGACCATCCACGACTTCGGCGCGACGCCGGGCGTGGCACGCATTCGTATCGAACAGGTTTTTGAAGGGGTGAACCATGCGTGATGACAGCAGCTTTATCGAATTAAAAGCGCGCCAGCGTGCGCAGGCGCTGCTCGACGACGGCAGCTACCGCGAACTGCTGGATCCGTTTGAAGGCATTATCTCTCCGTGGCTTGGGCCACAGGGGATTGTTCCTCAGGCCGATGACGGCATGGTAGTCGCGAAAGGGACCATCAACGGCCAGCCTGCAGTGGTGGTGGCGATTGAAGGCACCTTCCAGGGCGGCAGCATGGGCGAAGTGTCCGGTGCCAAAATGGCGGCGGCGCTGGAGCTGGCGGCGGAAGATAACCGCAACGGCATTCCGACTCAGGCGGTACTGTGCCTCGAAACCGGCGGCGTACGTTTGCAGGAAGCCAACCTTGGCCTGGCGGCGATTGCCGATATCCACGCCGCGATCGTTGACCTGCGTCGCTATACCCCGGTTGTCGGGATTGTCGCCGGGACCGTGGGCTGCTTCGGCGGGATGTCTATCGCCGCGGCGCTGTGCAGCTACCTGATTGTGACCCGCGAAGCGCGTCTTGGCCTCAACGGCCCGCAGGTTATTGAGCAGGAAGCGGGCATTGAAGAGTATGACTCCCGCGACCGTCCGTTTATCTGGAGCATGACCGGCGGCGAAGTGCGCTATGAAAGTGGGCTGGTGGACGCGCTGGTGGGCGACGGCGTGAACGCGGTGAAAGCCGCGATGAACGAGGCCATCGCCAAAGGCGTACCGGCGAAACATCGCACCGATAACTACGACGATTACCTGAACCGTCTGACGAATTTCGACACCCGCAAACAGGCCGATGCCGAACAGATTAAAGCGCTTTTTGCCCGGGAGGTGAAATGATGACTAACTCAATTAGCCGTGGCGAACTCTGGCTGGAAACTCTGGCCCCGAACGCGAAACGTCTGGAGGGGTTATGCCCGTCCGTGCAGGCGGCAGACGGCGAGCTGAACGGTGAAACGGTGCGCTTTGTCGCCGTGGTGCCGGACGCCAACAACCACTTCCCGCGCGCGGCGCAAGGGGAAGTGGGGCTGCTGGAGGGCTGGACGCTGGCAAAAGTGGTCAGCGAAACCGTCGCCGCTGACGCAGATAAAGCCGTGAAGCGCCCGATTGTGGCGGTGATCGATGTCCCAAGCCAGGCCTATGGCCGTCGCGAAGAGGCGTTTGGTATCCACCAGGCGCTGGCCGGCGCCGCTGCCGCCTATGCCAATGCGCGGCTGGCGGGGCATCCGGTGATTGGTCTTATCGTCGGTAAGGCCATGTCCGGCGCGTTTCTGGCGCACGGCTACCAGGCCAACCGCCTGATTGCCTTCAACGATAAAGGCGTGCTGATCCATGCCATGGGCAAAGAGTCTGCGGCGCGCATTACGCTGCGTACCGTTGAGGCGCTGGAAAAACTGGCGGCAACCATTCCGCCAATGGCGTACGACATCAGCAACTACGCCACGCTGGGGCTGCTCTCCGACCTGCTGGATATCAGCAACCCGGATGCCCCTTCCGAAAGCGATCTGACGCGGGTGAAAACTACCCTGCAACAGGCCATCAGCGACGCTCGTCAGGACACCACGTTGAAAAACCGTCTGGGTGCTGACAACCGCCGCAGCTCGGCGCTCGTACGTGAACGTATGCGAGCCAGCTGGTAAGTAAAAAGAGACCTGCCAGATGCATTACCCCGTGGGCGCGCCCGTTGCGTCCACGCGGGAACCTGCATCCTGAAAATAATAAACATCGCGCCAGTGCTTAAACTTTTTTACTACAGGTGATTTATGACTTACGTAATTGTTCATGCTCTTGCACCGATTTTCGTCATCATGCTGCTGGGATTCTGGGCCGGTAAAGCAAAGATGGTCGATAACAAAAATGTTTCCCTGCTGAATATCTTCGTTATGGATTTTGCACTCCCTGCCGCGCTGTTCAGCGCCACCGTGCAAACCCCGTGGACCGGCATTGTGGCGCAGTCGCCGCTGATCCTGGTGCTCACCCTGGCGATGTGGATCACCTATGCGGCCATCTACTTCCTCGCCACCAAAGTCTTTAAAAAATCTCCGCAGGATGCGGCCGTACTGACGCTGACCGTCGCTCTGCCAAACTATGCGGCGCTAGGCCTGCCGATTCTGGGCAGCGTGCTGGGTGAAAGTTCTTCTACTTCACTCTCCGTGGCGGTCTCCATCGCCTGTGGTTCGGTGCTGATGACCCCGTTCTGCCTGCTGATTCTGGAGCGTGAGAAAGCCCGCGCCGAAGGCAATAACTCCGGTTCAACGCTTTCCATGCTGCCGGTGCTGATGTGGCGCTCCATTAAAAAACCGATCGTGATGGGCCCGCTGCTGGGTGTGATCCTGTCCGCTATCGGCATCAAAATGCCAGAGCTGGTACTGGCGGCGATTAAACCTCTGGGACTGTCCGCGACCGCTGCGGCGCTGTTCCTGACCGGGGTGATCCTCTCCGCGCGTAAGCTTCAGATCAACACCATGGTGATCACTTCCACTATCGCCAAGCTGCTGATCCAGCCAGCGATTGCCTGGGGTATCGTTTTAATCTTCGGTCTGCACGGCTCCGTGGCGATCACCGCCATCCTGATGATTGCGCTGTCTGCGGGCTTCTTTGGCGTGGTGTTCGGTAACCGCTTTGGCGTGCAGTCGCCGGATGCTGAAGCCGTGCTGCTGTTGAGCTCCATACTGTGTATCCTGTCGCTGCCGCTGTTTATCTCGCTGACTTCAGGAATGTAATCATGACCACAACATTACGCCCACACGACCTCATCTGGCTTACCGCGCGCGACGCCCTGGAAGGGATTACCGAATCCTGGGTAGACGCGGCCTGGCATACCGGGCTACCGGTAGTGGTGCGGCGTGATGTTGATAATGAAGGCCGTATTCCCGTTGGCGTGCGCGGATTGCGCCGCAACCAGCGGGCGGCCGGATGGGTGAAGCCTGAGAATGTGTTGCGCGTGGTGTCGCCCGAAGAGTTGAGCGTTGCCGCCGACCTGCTGCGTTCGCCGTTTGTCACTCAGCCGCCGGTTCAGGTGGCGCTTCAGCTTGCGCAGCAGTCGTGGCCGTGGACGTGGGGGATAACCGGCAGTACGGGTTACGCGCTGGCGACCGGCATTCCGGTGATCCACGCCGATAGCGATCTCGATCTGCTGATCCGCGCCCCGCGTACCGTTTCCCCTGAGACGTTTACTGACTGGCAGGCTCAGCTCAGCCGTGCGTTGTGCCGGGTGGATACGCAGGTGGACACGCCCGAGGGCGGATTCGCGCTGGCAGAATGGTTACGCGACGGCAAAACGCTGCTAAAAACGCAATGTGGACCGCGCCTGGTAGCGGATCCATGGCACAGGGAGGAGTAATGAAAATACTGTTTACCTTTCCGGGGCAGGGCACACAGCACGAAGGTATGCTGCAAAACCTGCCGGGAACGGAGCTGGAGCAGGCCCGTGCTGTGCTGGGGGCGGAAGTCGATACCCTGGACAGCGCATCCTCGTTAACCCACACCCGTGCGGTTCAGCTTTCACTGCTGATTGCCGGCGTGGCCTGGGCGCGCGAGCTGGAACGTCGCGGCGTGTCGCCGGATATTGTCAGCGGTCTGTCCATTGGCGCTTATCCTGCGGCGGTTATCGCAGGCTCGCTGGACTTTACGGATGCGCTGAAGCTGGTGGCGCTGCGCGGTGATTTGATGGAGCAGGCGTATCCGCACGGCTACGGCCTGACGGCGATTATGGGGTTGACCCTGCCGCAGGTGGAAAACCTGATTCAGGGGTCTGGAACCTATATCGCTAACCTGAACGCCGAAACGCAGATCGTGATTGCCGGAACCGATGACGGTATGGCGCAGGTGGCGGAGCGCGCGCTGGCGAAGGGTGCAAGCAAGGCCAAACGGCTGGCGGTGAGCGTGCCATCGCACTGCGCGCTGCTGGCGGAACCGGCGAAGAAGCTGGCAGCGGCGTTTGAATCGGTCACGCTTTCCCGTCCCCGCTGCGCGTACCTGAGCGGCAGTACCGGACGCGTGCTCTGGCAGCCGGAGAAAATTGCCGACGATCTGGCAATGAACATGGCGCGAACCGTGCGCTGGCAGGAGGCGGTGATTTCCGCTAACGAGCGTGAAGCGCGGCTGGCGATTGAGATGCCGCCGGGAGGCATATTAACCTGCCTGACGCGGCAGGCGGCGTGGGAAGGCGAATCCATTTCGCTGGAGCGCAGCGGGGTGGACGTGGCGGTGCATCTGGCGGGGCGGCTTCGTGCGTGAGTTTTTTTGCCCGGTGGCGGCTGCGCCTTACCGGGCCTACTCCCGGATTGTAGGCCCGGTAAGCGTAGCGCCACCGGGCAATAACATCAGGCACTATCCTGCAAACTTCTGGCATACATCCGCCCTTCGGCGGCCAGCGCGCGCAGGCTCGGATCCTGCTCGCGGTTGCGGGCAAAGACAATCGCGATCAGCTGCTGCATCTGGTACGGCTCCGCCAGCTTCAACAGTTGCACGGAATTCTCGTAGACCTTCTTCATCCTTCCCGGCATCAGCGTAAAGCCGACGCCCGCCTGCACCAGGCTGAGCATCGAGAAAATATCGTTTACCCGCGTCACAATCTCCGGCTCGAAACCGGCAATATGAAACGCTTCCTGAAACCCGGCGTAAGTGGCGAACCCTTCCACGAGGGCGACAAACTTCTGATCTTTATAGTCACGCAGATCGGCGGGACCGCTGGTATTCAGCGTGGCAGAGGCCGGTGCGGCAAGGAAAATATCGTCATGGAACAGGGGCAGCACTTCGAGGCTGTTACGGTCGATATCGCTCTCGGAGATAGAGATTAAAATCGCATCCAGCGAACCCTCATCCAGCATATGGAGCAGGGTTTCGTTCGAGCCCATCGTCAGATCCATCTCCAGATCCGGACGGCGCAGCTTCATGCCCATTATCAGGCGCGGCACGGTTTCCAGCGTCAGCGAGTAAAGCGTACCGACGCGCAACCGTCCCTGGCCGATACCGGCAATCTTGCGCGACTCTTCCAGCCCGCGCTCCATCACCTGCATCACCTCCTGACAATACTCCAGCAGCGTCCATGCGGAGGGGAGGGCAATCAGGTTACGCCCTTTGTGAGCAAAGAGCGGGCAGCGGACGTTCTCTTCGAGGGTATGCAGCGCGCGATGCACGCTGACACCGCTCAGGCCGAGCGTTTCGGCGGTACGTGCGATATTGCCCTTGTCCATGAACGTCATGAAGATGCTGAGCTTACGGAATGTAATCTCGCTCGTGGTATCGAAGCCCATAACCCTCCCGGCGTGTTAGTCGGCTTGCAGCATCGCTTCCAGCTGTTCCTGCGCGTCCAGCCATGCCATTTCGCACTCTTCGAGACTGGATTTGGTTTTCGCCTGCGTTTGCAGACAGTCCGTCAGCTCCGCTTTGCGGCTCTGATCGTACAGTTCGCTGTCGCCCAGCTTCTCTTCGACGGCGGCAAGCGTGGCGTTAAGCTTTTCCATCTCTTTTTCGAGACGGGTAATCTCTTTACGCAGCGGCTGAGTCTGGGTGCGCAGTTCCGCTTCACGGCGCTTCTGGTCTTTACGCGCCTGGGCGCTGTTGGCGTTGTCTTTCGCTGACTCTTCCGGCTGGTTTTCCTGCTTCTGCACGTCCGTCAGCCACTGCTGGTAATCTTCCAGATCGCCGTCGAACGGTTCCACTTTGCCGCCGTGAACCAGATAGAGATCGTCGGTGGTGGAGCGGATCAGGTGGCGATCGTGCGAAACGACAACCAGCGCCCCTTCGAACTCGATCAGCGCTTCGGTCAGCGCCTGACGCATGTCGAGATCGAGGTGGTTGGTCGGTTCATCGAGCAGCAGCAGGTTTGGACGCTGCCAGACGATCAGCGCCAGCACCAGACGCGCTTTTTCGCCGCCGGAGAAACGCGCTGTATTTTCAGTCACCTTATCGCCCTGGAAGCCAAAGCCGCCGAGGTAGTCGCGCAGCTTCTGCTCCATCTCCTGCGGCGCCAGGCGCGCCAGGTGCTGGATCGGCGATTCATCGGCGCGTAAAAATTCCAGCTGATGCTGAGCGAAGTAGCCAAGCTTGATGCCCTTCGCCAGCCCGATTTCGCCGCTGACCGGGTTAAGCTCGCCCGCCAGCAGCTTGATCAGCGTCGATTTACCGGCGCCGTTACGCCCCAGCAGACCGATGCGTGAACCCGGCACCAGGTTGAGCTTGATAGAGTCGAGAATAATGCGATCGCCATAGCCCGCGCTCACTTTTTCCATCTTCAGCAGCGGGTTCGGCAGGCTCTCCGGCTCGCGGAAGCTGAAGTGGAACGGGTTATCCACGTGCGCGGGGGCAATCATCTCCATGCGTTCCAGCATTTTGACGCGGCTCTGCGCCTGCTTGGCTTTTGACGCCTTGGCCTTGAAGCGATCCACAAAGCTTTGCAAGTGCGCCACGCGCTGCTGCTGGCTTTCATACATCGCCTGCTGCTGGGCGAGGCGCGTCGCGCGCTGGCGCTCGAAAGAGCTGTAGTTGCCGGTGTACTCGAACAGGCTTTGCTGTTCGATATGAATGATTTTATCCACCACCGGGTCGAGGAAGTCGCGGTCGTGGGAGATCAGAATCAGAGTGCCCTGATAGCTCTTGAGCCACTTCTCCAGCCAAATAACCGCATCGAGATCGAGGTGGTTGGTCGGTTCATCGAGCAGCAGGAGGTCAGAGCGGCAGATCAGCGCCTGCGCCAGGTTAAGGCGCATACGCCAGCCACCCGAGAAATCGCTCACCGGGCGTTCAAGCTGTTCGTTGCTGAAGCCCAGGCCGTGCAGCAGGCTGGAGGCACGGGAGCGAATGGTCCAGGCGTCGATGGCGTCCAGCTTGCCGTGGACGGTGGCGATGGCGTGGCCGTCGTTGCGTTCGTTGGCGGCGTTGAGCTCCGCTTCGAGCTTGCGGTATTCACGGTCGCCGTCGATAACATAGTCGAGCGCCGGTTCGCTCAGCGCGGGGGTCTCCTGGTTTACCCAGGCGAGCTGCCAGTTGCCCGGGAAGGTAAAGTTCCCGCCATCCGCGCTTATCTCGTTTTTCAGCAGTGCCAGCAGGGTGGATTTACCGCAGCCGTTTTTGCCGACCAGCCCCACTTTCTGGCCCGGGTTGATGGTAGCAGTCGCGTTATCCAGCAGGACGCGCACGCCGCGACGAATTTGTAACGAGGAGAAAACAATCATAGAAGCGCCGTATGTTCCGACTATGTTAATTTGTCATTATGATAATGTAAGGTGTGGGCCAATTTCCCCACCGGGCCGCCATGGTAGCCCAAAACGACAACAATACACAAAAACAGAACCGGGAGGGGAGTGATGTCTCAGACAGCGAAAGTGCTGCTGCTGTATGCCCATCCGGAATCACAGGACTCGGTGGCAAACCGGGTGCTGCTTAAGCCGGCCACACAGCTCAGTAACGTAACGGTGCACGATCTCTACGCGCACTACCCCGATTTCTTTATTGATATTCCTTACGAGCAGGAACTGCTGCGTCAGCACGACGTGATTGTGTTCCAGCATCCGCTTTATACCTATAGCTGTCCGGCGCTGCTGAAAGAGTGGCTGGACCGCGTGCTGAGCCGGGGCTTTTCCAGCGGGGTGGGGGGCAACCAGCTGGCGGGAAAGTACTGGCGGAGTGTCATCACCACCGGTGAGCCGGAAAGCGCTTACCGTCACGACGGGCTGAACCGTTACCCCATGAGCGACATTCTGCGGCCGTTTGAGCTGACGGCGGCGATGTGCCGTATGCACTGGATGAGCCCGATTATTATCTACTGGGCACGGCGGCAGGATCCGAAAGCGCTGGCGAGCCATGCCAGGGCCTATGGCGAATGGCTGGCGTCACCGATTCCGGCGGGAGGACGCTAATGGACGGTTCGAATTTACTCCTCGCCGGGGTGCTGTTTTTGTTTGCCGCCGTCGTCGCGGTCCCCCTTGCCGCGCGTCTCGGCATTGGCGCGGTGCTGGGCTATTTGCTGGCGGGGATAGCCATTGGTCCCTGGGGGCTTGGGTTTATCAGCGATGTGGATGAAATTCTCCACTTCTCCGAGCTGGGCGTGGTGTTCCTGATGTTTATCATCGGGCTTGAGCTTAATCCGTCCAAGCTGTGGCAACTGCGGCAATCTATTTTTGGCGTCGGGGCGGCGCAGGTGTTGCTCAGCGCCGCCATTCTGGCGGGCCTGCTGATGCTGACGCAGTTTTCCTGGCAGGCCGCGGTGATTGGCGGGATCGGTCTTGCGATGTCGTCGACGGCGATGGCGCTTCAGCTGATGCGCGACAAAGGGATGAACCGCAACGAGGCGGGGCAACTGGGCTTTTCGGTGCTGCTGTTCCAGGATTTAGCGGTGATCCCGGCGCTGGCGCTGGTGCCGCTGCTGGCAGGCTCCGGAGACGATCATTTCGACTGGATGAAGATCTCCATGAAGGTGCTGGCCTTCGCGGGGATGCTGATCGGCGGACGGTTTTTACTGCGTCCAGTGTTCCGATTTATTGCGACATCCGGCGTACGCGAGGTCTTCACCGCCGCAACGCTGCTGCTGGTGCTTGGTTCAGCGCTGTTTATGGATGCGCTGGGGCTGTCGATGGCGCTCGGGACGTTTATCGCCGGGGTGCTGCTTGCGGAAAGCGAGTACCGCCACGAGCTGGAGACCGCCATCGATCCGTTTAAGGGACTGCTGTTAGGGCTGTTCTTTATCTCGGTGGGTATGGCGCTTAATCTTGGCGTGCTCTATACCCATCTGCTGTGGGTTATTGCGAGTGTCGCCGTGCTGGTGGCGGTCAAAACGCTGGTGCTGTATCTCCTCGCGCGGATTTACGGGCTGCGCAGCTCGGAAAGGATGCAGTTTTCCAGCGTGTTAAGTCAGGGCGGAGAGTTTGCGTTTGTGCTGTTTTCCACTGCGTCGTCTCAGAAGCTGTTCAAAGATGACCAGATGGCGCTGCTGCTGGTGACGGTCACGCTGTCGATGATGACCACGCCGCTGCTGATGAAGCTGGTGGACAAACTGCTGTCGCGCCGTCTTAATCCCGCAGACGATGAAGACGAAGCGCCGTGGGTGGAAGATGATAAACCGCAGGTGATCGTCGTGGGCTTTGGCCGCTTCGGACAGGTGATTGGTCGCCTGTTGATGGCAAATAAAATGCGCATTACGGTGCTGGAGCGCGATATCAGCGCCGTCAACCTGATGCGCAAATATGGTTATAAGGTGTACTACGGGGATGCGACGCAGCTTGAGCTGTTGCGCTCGGCGGGCGCAGAGGCTGCGGAGTCCATCGTCATCACCTGTAACGATCCGGAAGACACAATGAAGCTGGTGGAGCTGTGCCAGCAGCATTTCCCGCATCTGCATATTCTGGCGCGTGCGCGCGGACGTGTTGAGGCTCACGAACTTTTGCAGGCGGGTGTGAAACACTTCTCCCGCGAAACCTTCTCCAGCGCGCTGGAGCTGGGGCGCAAGGCGCTGGTTTCGCTGGGTATGCATCCTCACCAGGCGCAACGCGCCCAGATGCATTTCCGCCGGCTGGATATGCGAATGCTGCGTGAACTGATGCCTGTGCACAGCGACACGGCGCAGATCTCCCGCGTGCGGGAAGCGCGTCGCGAACTGGAGGAGATCTTCCAGCGTGAGATGCAACAGGAACGACGCCAGCTCGACGGCTGGGATGAATTTGAATAAAGGGTAACGAAAGATGGCTTTACGTAAACGCTTTATCGCGGGCGCAAAATGCCCGTCTTGCCAGGCGCAAGATACGCTGGCCATGTGGCGGGAGAATAATATCGATATTGTTGAATGTGTTAAGTGCGGTCACCAGATGCGTGAGGCCGACAAAGAAGCCCGCGATCACGTTCGCAAAGAAGAGCAAGTGATCGGCATTTTTCATCCAGACTAGCGATATGCTCTGAGTTTTTTTAAGCTTAAGGGTACACGGGTGCAGAATTCCGCTACAATCTGCGCCAGCAATTTTCCCACGCTCAGGAGATATCATGAAAGTAGCAAAAGACCTGGTGGTCAGCCTGGCCTATCAGGTACGTACAGAAGACGGTGTGTTGGTTGATGAGTCTCCGGTGAGTGCGCCGCTGGACTACCTGCATGGTCACGGTTCCCTGATTTCCGGCCTGGAAACGGCGCTGGAAGGTCATGAAGTTGGCGACAAATTCGACGTTGCTGTCGGCGCGAACGACGCTTACGGTCAGTATGATGACAACCTGGTTCAGCGCGTTCCTAAAGACGTGTTCATGGGCGTTGACGAGTTGCAGGTTGGCATGCGCTTCCTGGCTGAAACTGACCAGGGTCCGGTTCCGGTTGAAATCACAGAAGTTGAAGACGACCACGTTGTGGTTGACGGCAACCACATGCTGGCTGGTCAGAACCTGAAGTTCAACGTAGAAGTTGTTGCTATCCGTGAAGCGACCGAAGAAGAGCTGGCTCATGGCCACGTTCATGGTGCGCACGGTCACGACCATGACCACGATCACGGCCACGACGGCTGCTGCGGTGGTCACGGCCACGATCATGGTCATGACCACGGCCACGGTAAAGGTGGTTGCGGTAACGGCGGCTGCGGCTGCCACTGATTCCGTACTGCGGAAAATAAAAAAGCGGGATAATCCCGCTTTTTTTACGCCTCAATAATGAGGTGGTGGCGTCTCTTCAGCCTGAGAGGCGATGTGCGACGACTGCGTTGCCTTCACTTTTTCAGTGAGAAGTCGCATCAAATCGCGCATTTTTGCCATTTCAAGCTCATGAGCCGTCACGGTCTGGTTCAGTTCTTCGATGGTGATGTCCTGAAAAGCCAGGCGGCTTTCCAGCTCAGCCAGTCTCGCTTCGATCGTTGTATCCTTCATCATTCACCTCGTTTATCTCTCATGCGCCATAATGGACCAGCGGCGGCGAAGTTTATCTGACTTTTTCCTTAAGTACAGTATCCATCTCCCTGACAAGAAACTTATTTAAACAAAAATAGTCTGAAAAGAAGCGACATTCGGGGGAGTCTGTCTGTAGATTTCTTCCACAACGTTTTATAGTACGTCACTCATTTACGTTTAACACTGGGGTGAGAGACCTCAGGTCCTGGAGATATGGATGAAATCACTGTTTAAAGTTACGCTGCTGGCGACCACTATGGCTGTAGCGCTCAATGCGCCGCTGTCTTTCGCTGCTGATACTGCTGCGAAGCCTGCTGCGACTACAGACAGCAAAGCGGCATTCAAGAATGACGACCAGAAATCCGCCTACGCACTTGGCGCGTCTCTGGGCCGTTACATGGAAAACTCTCTGAAAGAACAAGAGAAACTGGGCATCAAACTGGACAAAAACCAGCTGATCGCAGGGGTTCAGGATGCGTTCGCAGACAAGAGCAAACTGTCTGACCAGGAAATCGAGCAGACTCTGCAAGCGTTTGAAGCGCGCGTGAAAGGCGCCGCTCAGACCAAGATGGAAGCAGACGCTAAAGATAACGAAGCGAAAGGCAAAGCCTACCGCGATAAGTTCGCTAAAGAGAAAGGCGTTAAAACGTCTTCTACTGGCCTGATCTATAAAGTTGAGAAAGAAGGTACCGGCGACGCGCCTAAAGACAGCGACACCGTTGTAGTTAACTACAAAGGTACGCTGATCGACGGTAAAGAGTTCGATAACTCTTATACTCGCGGTGAGCCTCTCTCCTTCCGTCTGGACGGTGTGATCCCGGGCTGGACCGAAGGCCTGAAGAACATCAAGAAAGGCGGTAAAATCAAGCTGGTCATCCCACCGGATCTGGCTTACGGCAAAACCGGCGTTCCGGGTATCCCGGCTAACTCTACGCTGGTATTTGATGTAGAACTGCTGGACATCAAACCGGCGCCGAAAGCGGATGCGAAAACAGACGCACCGGCTGACGACAAAGCCGCAGCAGCTAAGAAGTAATGCTGAAAAAAACCGCCGCCTTTACAGGCGGCGGTTTTTTTATTGTGGGGCAGATATAATTAACACTGGAAAGCGTTATACACGCTGTATTAATTTAGTTGTCCGTGTAGATAATGAGCCTGCCCTGAAAACCTAACGACAGGCTCCTGAAAAGGAGTGTTTTTTTCATGTCCAGGTCGCTTTTAACCAACGAAACCAGTGAACTTGATTTGCTGGATCAACGTCCATTTGACCAGACCGACTTCGATATTCTGAAATCCTACGAAGCGGTAGTGGACGGGTTAGCGATGCTCATTGGTTCCCACTGCGAAATCGTATTGCATTCCCTGCAAGATCTTAAGTGTTCCGCTATCCGCATTGCGAATGGTGAGCACACTGGCCGTAAAATTGGTTCGCCAATCACCGACCTTGCATTGCGTATGTTGCATGACATGACCGGCGCGGACAGCAGCGTCTCAAAATGCTATTTCACCCGCGCCAAAAGCGGCGTGCTGATGAAATCAGAAACGATCGCGATTCGAAACCGCGAACACCGGGTGATCGGTTTGCTGTGCATCAACATGAACCTTGATGTGCCATTCTCGCAAATCATGAGCACTTTCATTCCGCCAGAAACGCCGGACGTGGGCTCATCGGTGAACTTTGCCTCTTCTGTTGAGGATCTCGTGACACAGACGCTGGAGTTCACCATTGAAGAGGTGAATGCCGATCGCAACGTATCCAACAACGCCAAGAATCGTCAGATCGTCCTGAACCTCTATGAGAAAGGGATTTTTGATATCAAAGATGCCATCAACCAGGTGGCCGATCGCCTGAATATCTCCAAACACACGGTTTACCTCTATATTCGCCAGTTCAAAAGCGGCGACTTCCTGGGGCAAGACAAGTAATGCGTTTTGCGTTAATGGTGACGGGCCCGGCGTACGGTACCCAGCAGGCCAGCAGCGCGCTACAGTTTGCCCATGCGCTGCTTGATGCCGGTCATGAACTGGCAAGCGTCTTCTTCTATCGTGAAGGGGTCTATAACGCGAACCAGTTTACGTCCCCGGCGAGCGATGAGTTTGACCTTGTGCGCGCCTGGCAAAAATTAAACGAAACGCAGGGCGTCGACCTGCATATCTGCGTCGCGGCGGCACTGCGTCGCGGCGTGACGGATGCGACTGAAGCCGAACGCCTTGGTCTGGCAGGGGCTAACCTGCAACCGGGCTTTTCGCTCAGCGGATTAGGCGCATTAGCACAGGCGGCGTTGACCTGCGACAGGGTGGTGCAATTTTGATGAAGCGCGTAGCGTTTGTTTTTACTTCTGCCCCGCATGGCAGCGCTTCAGGCCGGGAAGGGCTGGATGCATTGCTCGCGACCTCGGCTTTAACCGAAGATATTGGCGTCTTCTTTTTAGGCGATGGCGTATTCCAGCTTCTGGCAGGCCAACAACCGCAGGCCATTCTTGCGCGCGACTACATTGCGACCTTTAAAGTTCTGCCGCTCTATGACATTGAAACCTTCTATGTGTGCGCCGACTCGCTGGCCGCTCGTGGGTTAAATGAGAAAATACCGGTCGTGCTGGACGTGACGATCCTGACATCTTCTGCGCTGCGCGAACAACTTTCTCACTACGATACCGTTCTGACTTTCTGAGGCTATCATGCTCCATACCCTGAGCCGTTCACCGTGGCAATGCGATATCGACACGTTACTGAGCATGCTGCGCGAAGGCGATGATCTGCTGCTGATTCAGGATGGCGTGCTCGCGGCGCTTGATGGCAGCCGTTTTGTTGAAATCCTCGCTAATGCCCCCATAACAGTCTCTGCGCTTAAAGAGGATCTGGATGCGCGGGGTCTTTCTGGTCAAATTTCAGCCAAAATTGACGTGGTTGGCTATACTGATTTCGTCAATCTTACTGTGACGCACGCCAGTCAAATGAACTGGTGATTTGAGATCGCTGTATATTTCTTGACACCTTTTCGACGTAGCCCTAAAATTTCGCGTCCTCATATTGTATGAGGTCGTTTTATTACGTGTTTACGAAGCAAAAGCTAAAACCAGGAGCTATTTAATGGCAACAGTTAACCAGCTGGTACGCAAACCACGTGCACGCAAAGTTGCAAAAAGCAACGTGCCTGCGCTGGAAGCCTGCCCGCAGAAACGTGGCGTATGTACTCGTGTATATACCACCACTCCTAAAAAACCAAACTCCGCACTGCGTAAAGTATGCCGTGTGCGTTTGACTAACGGTTTCGAAGTGACTTCCTACATCGGTGGTGAAGGTCACAACCTTCAGGAGCACTCCGTGATCCTGATCCGTGGCGGTCGTGTTAAAGACCTTCCGGGTGTTCGTTACCACACCGTTCGTGGTGCGCTGGACTGCTCAGGTGTTAAAGACCGTAAGCAGGCTCGCTCCAAGTACGGCGTGAAGCGTCCTAAGGCTTAATGGTTCTCCGTTAAGTAAGGCCAAACTGATTTATCTTAATGTCAAACTAAACTCGTAGAGTTTTGGACAATCCTGAATTAACAACGGAGTAATCCCATGCCACGTCGTCGCGTCATTGGTCAGCGTAAAATTCTTCCAGATCCGAAATTCGGATCAGAACTGCTGGCAAAATTTGTAAATATCCTGATGGTAGATGGTAAAAAATCTACTGCAGAAGCAATCGTATACAGCGCGCTGGAGACCCTGGCTCAGCGTTCTGGTAAAAATGAACTGGAAGCTTTCGAAGTCGCTCTCGACAACGTGCGCCCGACTGTAGAAGTTAAGTCTCGCCGCGTTGGTGGTTCTACTTATCAGGTTCCAGTTGAAGTTCGTCCGGTTCGTCGTAATGCTCTGGCAATGCGTTGGATCGTTGAAGCTGCTCGTAAACGCGGTGATAAATCCATGGCTCTGCGTCTGGCGAACGAACTTTCTGATGCTGCAGAAAACAAAGGTACTGCAGTTAAGAAACGTGAAGACGTTCACCGTATGGCAGAAGCCAACAAGGCGTTCGCACACTACCGTTGGTAATCCCTTCGGAGTCGTAGTCACCAGGCGGGCGCTTCAGAGAAGCCGCCCGCTCTGGGTAACTTAACTGAACGCCTAAAGATATAAACGAGGAATCAAATGGCTCGTACAACACCCATCGCACGCTACCGTAACATCGGTATCAGTGCGCACATCGACGCCGGTAAAACCACTACTACCGAACGTATTCTGTTCTACACCGGTGTAAACCATAAAATCGGTGAAGTTCATGACGGCGCAGCCACCATGGACTGGATGGAACAGGAGCAGGAGCGTGGTATTACTATCACCTCCGCAGCGACTACTGCTTTCTGGTCAGGTATGGCTAAGCAGTACGAACCGCATCGCGTAAACATCATCGACACCCCAGGGCACGTTGACTTCACCATCGAAGTAGAACGTTCCATGCGTGTTCTTGACGGCGCGGTAATGGTTTATTGCGCAGTTGGTGGTGTTCAGCCACAGTCTGAAACCGTATGGCGTCAGGCTAACAAATATAAAGTTCCACGCATCGCGTTCGTTAACAAAATGGACCGTATGGGTGCTAACTTCCTGAAAGTTGTTGGCCAGATCAAAACCCGTCTGGGCGCGAACCCTGTTCCGCTTCAGCTGGCAATTGGTGCTGAAGAAGGCTTCACCGGTGTTATCGACCTGGTGAAAATGAAAGCCATCAACTGGAACGAAGCAGATGCGGGCGTTACCTTCGAATACGAAGATATCCCGGCAGAGATGCAGGACCTGGCTGACGAATGGCACCAGAACCTGATCGAATCCGCAGCAGAAGCTTCTGAAGAGCTGATGGAGAAATACCTGGGTGGTGAAGAACTGACTGAGCAAGAGATCAAATCTGCTCTGCGTCAGCGTGTTCTGAACAACGAAATCATCCTGGTAACCTGTGGTTCTGCGTTCAAGAACAAAGGTGTTCAGGCAATGCTGGATGCGGTAGTTGACTACCTGCCATCCCCGGTTGACGTTCCTGCGATCAACGGCATCCTGGACGACGGTAAAGATACTCCGGCTGAGCGTCACGCAAGTGATGACGAGCCGTTCTCTGCGCTGGCGTTCAAAATTGCTACCGACCCATTCGTGGGTAACCTGACCTTCTTCCGCGTTTACTCTGGTGTGGTTAACTCCGGTGACACCATCCTGAACTCCGTGAAATCGGCGCGTGAACGTTTTGGCCGTATCGTACAGATGCACGCTAACAAACGTGAAGAGATCAAAGAAGTTCGTGCGGGCGACATCGCTGCTGCTATCGGTCTGAAAGACGTGACTACTGGTGACACCCTGTGTGACCCGGATCACCCGATCATTCTGGAGCGTATGGAATTCCCTGAGCCGGTAATCTCCATCGCGGTTGAACCAAAAACCAAAGCTGACCAGGAAAAAATGGGTCTGGCTCTGGGCCGTCTGGCGAAAGAAGACCCATCATTCCGCGTATGGACTGATGAAGAATCTAACCAGACCATCATCGCTGGTATGGGTGAACTGCACCTGGACATCATCGTTGACCGTATGAAGCGTGAATTCAACGTTGAAGCGAACGTGGGTAAACCTCAGGTTGCTTACCGCGAAGCGATTCGCGCGAAAGTTACCGATGTTGAAGGTAAACACGCTAAGCAGTCTGGTGGTCGCGGTCAGTACGGTCACGTTGTGATCGACATGTACCCACTGGAGCCGGGCTCTAACCCTAAAGGTTACGAGTTCATCAACGACATCAAAGGTGGTGTGATTCCTGGCGAATACATCCCTGCCGTTGATAAAGGCATCCAGGAGCAGCTGAAAGCTGGTCCTCTGGCTGGTTACCCGGTTGTAGACATGGGTGTTCGTCTGCACTTCGGTTCTTACCACGACGTTGACTCCTCTGAACTGGCGTTTAAACTGGCTGCGTCTATTGCCTTTAAAGAAGGCTTTAAGAAAGCAAAACCAGTTCTGCTTGAGCCAATCATGAAGGTTGAAGTAGAAACTCCGGAAGAGAACACCGGTGACGTTATCGGTGACTTGAGCCGTCGTCGCGGTATGCTGCGTGGTCAGGAATCCGAAGTAACTGGCGTTAAGATCCACGCTGAAGTTCCGCTGTCTGAAATGTTCGGATATGCAACTCAGCTGCGTTCTCTGACCAAAGGTCGTGCATCATACACTATGGAATTCCTGAAGTATGATGATGCGCCGAACAACGTTGCTCAGGCCGTTATCGAAGCCCGTGGTAAGTAATCCACAGGATTAAAACCTAAGTCCCGTGCTCTCTCCGAAGGGGAGAGCACTATAGTAAGGAATATAGCCGTGTCTAAAGAAAAATTTGAACGTACAAAACCGCACGTCAACGTTGGTACTATCGGCCACGTTGACCATGGTAAAACTACCCTGACTGCTGCAATCACTACCGTACTGGCTAAAACCTACGGCGGTGCTGCTCGTGCTTTCGACCAGATCGATAACGCACCAGAAGAAAAAGCTCGTGGTATCACCATCAACACTTCTCACGTTGAGTATGACACCCCGACTCGCCACTACGCACACGTAGACTGCCCAGGCCACGCCGACTATGTTAAAAACATGATCACCGGTGCTGCGCAGATGGACGGCGCGATCCTGGTTGTTGCTGCGACTGACGGCCCTATGCCTCAGACTCGTGAGCACATCCTGCTGGGTCGTCAGGTAGGCGTTCCTTTCATCATCGTGTTCCTGAACAAATGCGACATGGTTGATGACGAAGAGCTGCTGGAACTGGTTGAGATGGAAGTTCGTGAACTGCTGTCTCAGTACGATTTCCCAGGCGACGATACCCCAATCGTTCGTGGTTCCGCGCTGAAAGCGCTGGAAGGCGAAGCAGAGTGGGAAGAGAAAATCATCGAACTGGCTGGCTACCTGGATTCTTACATCCCAGAACCAGAGCGTGCGATTGACAAGCCATTCCTGCTGCCAATCGAAGACGTATTCTCCATCTCCGGTCGTGGTACCGTTGTTACCGGTC
>NZ_JBMKJI010000025.1:0-74896 GCF_049237025.1 Enterobacter cloacae complex sp. SYL001
AAGTGAACGGAATGACCACCACCGCCGTATGTTCCCCTCACCCTAACCCTCTCCCCGGAGGGGCGAGGGGATTGCTCAGTGCTCGCATTAATTTGTGGGGAACCCTCTCCCACGGGGAGAGGGGAAAAGAATGTTACTGTGCTTCCGCCAGCTGACGATCGCGGCGACATTTAAACATCCAGCCCACCAGCAGCAGGACGATCCACGCGAAGCCTACGTACAGGGAAATGCGGGTATCCGGGTGGTAGCCAATCAGGCCGATGATAAACACCAGGAAGATGAGGCCAACGACGGTCGTCGCAACACCGCCCGGCACTTTAAACTTCAGCGCTTTGGCCTCTTCTGGCGACAGGCGGCGACGGAACGCAATCTGCGACAGCAGGATCATGATCCACACCCACACCGTCGCAAAGGTCGCCAGCGACGCAATCACCAGGAAGACGTTCTCCGGCATAATGTAGTTCAGGTAGACCGAGAACAGCAGCGCCACGGTCATGACCAGCACCGTTACCCACGGGGTACCGCGACGCGACGTTTTGGCAAACACCTTCGGCGCACTGCCCTGCTCCGCCATGCCGTGCAGCATACGGCCCACGCCGAACACGTCACTGTTGATGGCCGACAGCGAGGCGGTCAGCACCACAAAGTTGAGAATGCTGGCGGCAAACGCAATGCCCATATGCTGGAAAGTCAGGACAAACGGGCTGCCGTTGGTGCCCACCTGGTTCCACGGGTAGATGGACATAATCACAAACAGCGTGCCCACGTAGAACACCAGGATGCGCATCGGCACCGAGTTGATGGCGCGCGGAATAGACTTCTCCGGATCTTTCGCTTCCCCGGCGGTGATGCCGATAATCTCGATTCCGCCATAGGCGAACATGACCATCTGCAGCGACATGACCATCCCGAGCCAGCCGTTGCTAAAGAAGCCGCCGTTGCTCCACAGGTTGTGAATGCCGGTTGGCTGTCCACCGTTGCCGATCCCCCAGATGATAATGCCGAAACCGGCGAGGATCATGATGATAATGGTCGCGACCTTGAAGAAGGAGAACCAGAACTCCAGCTCGCCAAACACCTTCACGCTCATCAGGTTAACGGCGCAGATAATCAGCACCACGCTCAGCACCCAGATCCAGTGCGGCACGGCGGGGAACCAGACCCCCATATAGATACCAAACGCCGTCACATCGGCAATGGCAACAATCAGGATTTCGAAGCAGTAGGTCCAGCCGGTGATAAACCCGGCCAGCGGGCCTAAATTTTCCTGCGCGTAGCGGGAGAAGGAACTGGCAGAGGGGTTGTGAACCGACATTTCGCCAAGGGCGCGCATGATGATATACGCCGCCACGCCGCCGATGATGTAGGCCAGCAGAACGCTTGGACCGGCCATTTTGATGGCATCTGCCGAGCCATAAAAAAGACCGGTACCGATAGCCGAGCCCAGCGCCATAAAGCGGATGTGGCGGGTGCTCAATCCACGTTTAAGTTTGTTAGTGCTTTCCATTAAAATCTTGCCATTCAACACGAAAAAAACAAAAAACCACGGGGCCTTAAGCCCCGTGGTTAAACAATTTGTTGCCGTTGATTAATGGGCGTTGGATGTCACCTGACGCCCTGCCGCACGGTCCCAGATAATCGCCAGAACCAGCGCTACAACGGAAGGCATCAGCCAGGCCAGGCCCTGCTCGGACAGCGGCAGACGCTGTGTCCAGGCTGGCAGGATTTCTGCAAATGCTGATGCTTTGATCCCGTCAAGGATACCAAAAATCAGGCTGATAAACATGGCTGGCGCAATAATTCGCGTGGAGTTATGCCACCACGGACGGGTGAAGCTCAGCACTACCAGCACGATACATGGCGGATAGATCGCCGTCAGCACCGGAATTGAGACCTGAATCAGGTGGCTCAGACCGAGGTTTGACACCGCCATGGAGAAGATGCCGAGGATAAACACCAGCGTGCGGTAAGAAAGCGGCAGATACTGAGCGAAGAACTCCGCGCAGGCGCAGGTCAGACCCACCGCCGTCACCAGACAGGCCAGGAAAATCAGCGCCGCCAGCAGCATGCTGCCTGCACCACCAAAGGTGTGCTGCACGTAAGCATGCAGGATCGCCGCGCCGTTTGCGCTCTGATCGACCAGCGTTGCGCTATCTGACCCCAGACGGAACAGCGCCAGATACAGCAGCGTCAGGCCGACACCGGCCATCAGGCCAGCCCAGATGGTGTAGCGAGTCAGCAGACGCGCTTCGGTCACACCGCGGGAACGCGCGGCGTTAACGATAACGATACCAAACACCATCGCGCCAAGCGTATCCATCGTCAGATAGCCGTTCACGAAACCGTTTGAGAACGCCGCGTTCTGGTAGGCGTCCATCGCGGAGCTGATGGGCCCCGCAGGCCAGACGATGGCCGCAACCGCCAGCACAATCAGCGCCACAATTTTCAGCGGTGCCAGGAAGTTACCCACAGTATCCAGCAGTTTGCCCGGATAGAGAGAAACCAGAATCACGATGGCGAAGTAAATGAGGCTGTAAATAAACAGCGGCATCGCGCCGTCACCGGTCAGCGGGGCAATACCCACTTCAAAGGAGACGGTCGCCGTACGCGGGGTCGCGAACAGCGGGCCAACAGCCAGATAGCAGACGGTTGCCAGCAGAACGCCAGCCACTTTGCCAATCGGGGTGCTGAGGCTGTCCACACCGCCACCGACTTTCGCCAGCGCGATAACGGTCAGTACCGGCAGGCCCACGGCAGTAAGCAGGAAGCCAAACGCAGCCGTCCAGACGTGTTCACCCGCCTGTAAGCCAACCATTGGAGGAAAAATGATGTTACCTGCGCCAACGAACAGCGCAAATGTCATAAAGCCCAGCGCGATAATGTCACGCGATTTCAAGTGATGGGTCATAAAACCTTACTGCCTGTGGATGTGGTGTTGAATACGTTGAGATTTTCGCCATCCCTGACGGGACGATACAGCGGAAAATTTGCTCAATTTCAGCGGGATATGCTCCCGTCCAGGCGTGGCGAAGAATAGTTTTTCGATTTACCACGCAAATACAGTCGGTCTGACAGTATATGGGGGGCAATTTAAACGCTTATAACGTTTAAAGGCAAGAAGGGATCGTAAAACCAGAACAATATGCCAGCATGAAAATTCAGACCAAAATAATATGCCATGTATAAGAAAAACTCATGGCTAATCATGCGAACAAAAAAGCACCAGCCGTATAATATTCACTCGCGTTTCGCTTGACTGCAAAGCAAACGGGCCAGCAATCGCTGGCCCGTGGAAAGGTAGCCTGACACACACGCTGTCAGGCACTTTTTTTGGCAATTAATCGTTCCGGGATCACGAAGCTAAAGCGCGTGCCCTTACCCAGGGTGCTTTCGATATTGAGCCGGCTTTCGTGGTGGCTGACGGCATGCTTCACAATTGCCAGCCCCAGTCCGCTCCCGCCGGTCTGCCGCGAGCGCGCCTTATCCACCCGGTAGAACCGTTCGGTGAGACGCGGGAGGTGTTCAGGCCCAATCCCCGGCCCGTTGTCCTCGACGCTAAACTCAGCCCCTGCCGGAGTATGCTGCCACCGCACCGCGATATGCGTCCCTGTCGGGGTATGATTCACGGCGTTATAGACCAGGTTTGAGATAGCGCTTCGCAGCTCATCTTCACTGCCGAGCACTTTCAGCGTGTTATCAACATCAAAACTCAGGGTGTGTTGATTATGGCTCAGCGTTTGGGCTTCGCGCTCCACCACTCGCAGCATCATCGGCACATCAATGATGTCGTTTAGCGCCAGCGACGGGGCAGCCTCAATTTTTGAAAGCGTTAGTAGCTGTTTGACCAGCCCTTCCATGCGGAACGTCTGTTCCCGCATGGTATGCAGCGCTTTCTCACGCGGCGCCCCCTCAAGCGTTTGCTCCTGCATCATCTCCAGATAGCCCTGAAGCACCGTCAACGGCGTACGCAGCTCGTGGCTGACGTTGGCAAAGAAGTTACGTCTTGCGCCCTCAAGCTGATGCATCTGGGTGACATCCCGCGCCACCATCAGCCACTGCCGATCGCTGTAGGGCATCACGCGAATTTCAAGATGGCGACCGTTATTGAGCTTCAGATTGTGCGGACGACTAAAATCACGCGTTTTCAGATACAGCGTGAACTCGGGATAGCGCAGAAGGTTGAGGATGTTCTGACCGTTATCATCCGGCCAGCGCAGGCCCAACAGCTGCTGTGCGAGGCCATTGCACCAGAAGATGGTCCCTTCTTCCGTCGTCAGGATCACTGCGTCCGGCAGCGACTCCGCGCCGCTGCGAAAGCGTTTTATCAGGCTTCCCAGCTCACGACGGCGCTTTTTATTACGCATCTGCATCTGGTGCAGGCCGTAGAGTAGCGGTTCCCAGCTTCCGCTTCCCGGCGGGGGTGTCATACTTCTGTCGACCCACAGCCACCAGGAAAGACGCAGTAAATTCCAGAAATGCCAGACGAGCAACCCCGTCACGGCCACCAGTAAAAACCACGGCAGATAGCCAAAAATAGCCCCCAGAATGAGGGCCGGAATACAGCATAAGATCAGTTCAAAGACGAGCCTTTTCCATGACAGACGTTCCAGCACGCGTCACACTCCTGTCATTGTTCAGAAACGGGTCGAGAAGCGATAACCCGTGCCGCGGACCGTCTGTACCATGCGATCGTGGCCGCTCAGTTCCAGTGCTTTACGCAGGCGGCGAATATGGACGTCAACCGTTCGGTCTTCGACATAGACGTTAGTTCCCCAGACGTTATTCAGCAACTGTTCGCGGCTGTAAACGCGCTCCGGGTGTGTCATAAAGAAGTGCAGGAGTTTAAATTCGGTGGGGCCCATATCGAGGGGATTTTCACCGGTCATGACCCGGTGTGAGGTAGGATCCAGGCTCAGACCCTGCATCTCAATCACCTCTTCCACCGCCATCGGTGAAATACGGCGCATCACGGCTTTGATACGCGCCACCAGCTCTTTTGGAGAGAATGGCTTGGTGATGTAATCGTCCGCGCCAGTTTCCAGACCGCGCACGCGATCCTCTTCCTCACCGCGCGCCGTCAGCATCACCACCGGGATATCGCGGGTCATCGCCTCGCGTTTGATATGCTTGATAAACTGCAATCCTGAACCGCCAGGCAGCATCCAGTCCAGCAGGATCAGATCGGGCCAGGGTTCATTCAGCTGGTTCACCGCGCTGTCATAATCTTCCGCTTCAACCGGCTGGAAGCCATTTTGTTCAAGCACGAAGCACACCATTTCACGGATCGGAGCTTCATCTTCTACGACCAGAATACGTCTCGCCATACTTTGCCCTGTCTTATCGTATTTAAGTTACAAGTCTGTAATGCGGCGTCATTATGCGTCAGATTTATGACAGATTTATGAAAAACATTACCACGATAAATAGCAAACTGTTGTTTTATTACAGCGGTTATTTTCCGTTCCCCGAACGTTTATAATCCTGCTTTCTTATTATTGCCACGGATCTTTTATGCGCATACTTCACACCTCAGACTGGCACCTGGGTCAAAATTTTTACAGCAAAAGCCGCGCCGCGGAACATGACGCGTTCCTGAACTGGCTGCTGGAGACGGCTCAGGCTCACGAGGTGGACGCAATTATTGTGGCGGGCGACATTTTTGATACCGGATCGCCGCCGAGCTATGCGCGTGAGCTGTACAACCGTTTTGTGGTCAACCTCCAGCAAACCGGTTGTCACCTGGTGATTGTCGCCGGAAACCATGACTCGGTGGCGACGCTGAATGAATCCCGCGATATTCTGGCGTTCCTCAATACCACCGTGGTGGCCAGCGCCGGACACGCGCCGCAGATCCTGAAAAAACGTGACGGCACGCCGGGCGCGGTGCTATGCCCAATTCCGTTTTTACGCCCGCGCGATATCGTGCAAAGCCAGGCAGGCCTGTCCGGGAGCGAAAAACAGCAGCATCTGTTGCAGGCCATCACCCGCTATTATCACCAGCAGCATACGGAAGCCTGCGCCCTGCGCGGCGAACAGGCCATTCCGATCGTTGCCACCGGGCACCTCACCACCGTCGGGGCCAGTAAGAGTGACGCGGTGCGCGAGATTTATATCGGTACGCTGGACGCGTTTCCAGCGCAAAACTTTCCCCCCGCCGACTACATTGCCCTCGGGCATATTCACCGGGCCCAGATCGTCGGGGGATGCGAGCATATTCGCTATTGCGGCTCGCCCATTTCCCTCAGTTTTGACGAAACGGGCAAAGCCAAATCCGTGCATCTGGTGAGCTTCACCGAAGGCAAACTTAGCGCCGTTGAGACGCTTGAGGTGCCGGTCACCCAGCCGCTGGCGGTGCTGAAAGGCGATCTGGCCGCCATTACCGCTCAGCTTGAGCAGTGGCGCGGCGCAGCGCTTAATCCCCCCGTCTGGCTCGATATCGAAATCGCCACCGATGACTACCTGTACGATATGCAGCGTAAAATTCAGACGCTGACGGAAGACCTTCCCGTGGAGGTGCTGCTGGTACGTCGCAGCCGCGAGCAGCGCGAGAAAATTCTGCTGAACGCCCAGCGTGAAACGCTTAGCGAACTTCGGGTTGAAGAGGTGTTCGCGCGGCGGCTTGCGCATGAAGAAGTGGACGAGGCCAGGCGCACCAGGCTTAACGAGCTGTTTGCCCATACCCTGCATTCCCTCAATGACGAGGACGAAAACGCATGAAAATTCTGAGCCTGCGTCTGAAAAATCTGAATTCGCTAAAGGGTGAGTGGAAAATCGATTTCACCGCAGAGCCTTTCGCCAGCAATGGGCTGTTTGCCATCACCGGCGCAACCGGCGCGGGTAAAACCACGCTGCTGGATGCCATCTGCCTGGCGCTTTACCACGAAACACCGCGTCTTAATAAGGTCTCTCAGGCACAAAACGACCTGATGACGCGCGATACCGCCGAATGCCTGGCTGAAGTGGAATTTGAGGTCAAAGGCGTTGCTTATCGCGCTTTCTGGAGCCAGAACCGCGCCCGCAACCAGCCAGACGGGAACTTACAGGCACCGCGTGTTGAGCTGGCCCGCTGCGAAGACGGCAAAATTCTGGCCGATAAAGTCACGGATAAGCTGGAACAAACCGCCGCACTCACCGGGCTGGACTATGGTCGCTTTACCCGCTCGATGTTGCTCTCACAGGGGCAGTTTGCCGCCTTCCTGAATGCTAAACCGAGCGATCGCGCAGAGCTGCTGGAAGAACTGACCGGCACGGAAATTTACGGCCAGATTTCCGCCATGGTTTTTGAAAAACACAAAGCGGCACGCAACGCGCTGGAGATGTGCGAAGCGCAGGCCGCAGGCGTTGTGCTGCTGAGCGAGGAACAGCAGCAGCACTTGCAGCAAAGTTTGAAGGCACTTACTGATGAAGAAAAAATCCTGCTGGCACAGCAGCAGAGCCAACAGAAAGATTTTCAGTGGCTTACGCGTAACGACGAGCTGATACGTGAGCAGCAACGCGCAGCCGCTTCGCAGCAGCAGGCGCAACAGGCTCTGACGGACGCAGCGCCGCAACTGGCGAAGCTCCAGCTGGCACAGCCCGCCGCCCAGCTACGTCCGCTGTGGGAGTATCAGCAGGAGCAGACCACCCGCCTGGCGCAGACAACAGCGCGAATTGTTGAAGTAAACACTCGCTTACTCGACAGAGCGGCGCAGCGCTCGCGTATTCGCAACGGTGCGCTGCGCAACCGTGAACAGTTGCAGACAGAGCACAGGGTACTGACGCAGTGGCTAACAGAACACGAACGTTTCCGTCAGTGGGGGCAGGAAATTGCCGGCTGGCGGGCGCATTTTACGCAACTGAGTCGCGATAAAAATCAGCTTGTGGCCCAGTCAGCGCGTATGGCTGAGCTTCGTCAGAAACTGGCTGAGATGCCGGAGAGTACGCTGACGCTGACGGCTGAGGATCTCGCGACGGCAATGGAGCAACAGGCACAATCGCGGGCGCTCCGCCAGCGTCTGACTGCGCTTCACGCTCGCTATCAGCCGCTGCAAAAACGGCTGCGCCATAATGCGGAAAGCGTGCAGAAAGCGCAGGCTGAGCAGGGTAAGCTCAATGAAACGCTGATCCTGCGGCGTCAGCAGTTCAAAGAGAAAAATCAGCACTATGCCGACCTGAAAGCGCTCTGTGAGCGTGAGGCGACAATCAAGGATCTTGAGAACTATCGTGCACAGCTCGAAGCGGGTAAACCTTGCCCGCTCTGCGGTTCAAGCGAACATCCGGCAGTTGTGCAGTATCAGGCGCTTGAACTGACCGACAATCAGCGCCGCCGCGACGCGCTGGAGAAAGAGGTTGCCGCGCTAAAAGAGGAAGGATTGCTGGTGCTCGGGCAGGTGAATGCGCTCACCCAACAGATCCAGCGCGAGACAGAGGAAGTACAGGCCCTCTCTCAGGAAGAGCAAGCACTCACTAAAGAGTGGCTGGAGGTCTGCGCCTCCCTGAACATAGCGCTGAATATTCAGGATGATATTGCCCCCTGGATGAGTGAACAGGAGCAGTATGAACGCCAGCTGTATCAGCTTAGCCAGCGTCTGACGCTGCAAAACCAGCTCAATGAACAGGAAGATCAGGCGCGCCAGTACCAGCAGCAGCTGACGGCGACGCGTCAGGCGCTGGCGGCCTCGTTACAATCGCTGTCGCTTAGCGTGCCCGATGAAGGGGCTGAAAGCGCCTGGCTGAGCGCGCGCGAAAGCGAATATACCCTGTGGCAGGAAAAACAGGCCCAGCACGGTACGATTCAGGAAGGTATTAACGCCCTGATGCCCATTCTGGAGACGCTGCCGGTTACCAATGATGCAGAAGCCGACGCGGTTATCCCTGAGAACTGGCGCGGCATCCACGACGAATGCGTGTCGCTGCAAAGCCAGCTCGCCACCCTACAGCAGCAGGAGACGCTTGAGCGTGAACGGCTTCAGCAGTCGCAGGCTCAGTTCAGCGCCGCGCTGACCGCGAGCTGCTTTGCCAGTCAGGAGGCATTTCTCTCCGCCCTGCTGGATGAAGCGTCGATCCGCCAGCTTGAACAACAAAAGCAGACGCTGGAGAACCAGCTCCAGCAGGCCACGGCGCTCTCCGTACAGGCAAACCAGCAGCTTCAGGCGCACCAGGCACAACGCCCGGAGGGGCTGGAAACCGACGCCGCAACCCTTCAGGCGCAGTTACACCAGCTGGCGCAACAGCTTCGTGAAAACACCACGCGTCAGGGGGAGATCCGCCAGCAGCTCAAACAGGACGCCGATAACCGTCTGCACCAGCAGGCGCTTATGCAGCAGATTGAGGAGGCGGCGCGTCAGGCTGACGACTGGGGCTATCTCAATGCGCTGATAGGCTCCAGCACCGGCGATAAATTCCGTAAATTCGCCCAGGGGCTTACGCTGGATAATCTGGTGTGGCTTGCCAACCAGCAGCTCAACCGTCTGCATGGCCGCTATCTGCTTCAGCGTAAAGCCAGCGACGCGCTGGAGCTGGAGGTGGTTGATACCTGGCAGGCCGATGCGGTACGCGATACCCGTACCCTGTCCGGCGGGGAAAGTTTCCTCGTCAGTCTGGCGCTGGCTTTAGCGCTTTCCGATCTGGTCAGTCACAAAACGCGCATTGACTCGCTTTTCCTGGATGAAGGGTTCGGCACGCTCGACAGCGAAACGCTGGACACCGCGCTGGATGCGCTCGACGCGCTGAACGCCACCGGGAAAACCATCGGCGTGATCAGCCACGTAGAGGCAATGAAAGAACGTATTCCGGTGCAGATTAAGGTGAAGAAGATCAACGGGCTGGGGTATAGCAGGCTGGACAGGGAGTTTGCGGTGCAGTAAATGGGGGATGTTGCCCTCACCCTGGCCCTCTCTCTGTGGGAGAGGGTACAAACATCAAAAACGGCAACGCAAGTTGCCGTTTTGCGTTTATTCCGGCCAGAGCCACGCCGCGCCGCGCACACCGCTGGAATCTCCATGGACGGCTTTGCGGATCGGCGTTTCGCATTCGCCCCCAAATACCCACTGTTTCACCAGCGTTGGCACCGTCGCGTACAGCCGGTCAACGTTGCTCATGCCGCCGCCCAGCACAATCACGTCCGGATCGAGGATATTGATCACATGCGCCAGTGATTTAGCCAACCGCATTTCGTAGCGGCTGAGCGCCAGTTCAGCCACCGGATCCTGTTCCTCAACCAGACGCATAATCTCGTTGCCTTTCAGCGGCTGGCCGCTCAGACGATGATAATCAGTGGCAAACCCCGTGCCGGAAATAAAAGTCTCAATACAGCCCTGCTTGCCACAGTAGCACGGCACCTCGGCACGGTATTTGAGTTCATCTTCGTCCATCCACGGTAACGGGTTGTGCCCCCACTCACCTGCGGTGCCGTTGCCGCCAATATGCGAGCGCCCACCGAAGGCCACGCCCGCCCCGCAGCCGGTACCGATAATGACCGCAAATACGGTCTGCGCGCCAGCCGCTGCGCCATCTACGGCCTCAGAGACCGCCAGGCAGTTAGCGTCATTTGCCAGACGCACTTCCCGGTTCAGACGCTGGCTTAAGTCTTTATCAAACGGCTGACCGTTGAGCCAGGTAGAGTTGGCATTTTTCACCACGCCGGTATACGGCGAAATGGAGCCGGGGATCCCCATCCCGACCGTGCCCGTCTCGCCCGTTGCCTGCTCTGCCATATCGACCAGACGGGCAATCGTCTCTATGGTCTGGTGATAATCATCGCGCGGCGTAGGCAGACGGTGGCGAAACAGTTGCTCCCCCTGCTCGCTCAACGCAATAACTTCTGTTTTGGTGCCGCCCAAATCAATCCCAATACGCACAAGACACTCCTCATTATTTTGATTATCAACAGAGTAGAAGCCCACTTCCCGATTAGCAATGCAAGCGATGCGACAATTCGTTATCATGCCCGCTGATTTAACGACAAGGCCGTGGAAATTATCATGCTGTGGTTCAAAAATTTGATGGTTTACCGTCTCAGCCGCGACGTTTCGCTGCGTGCAGAAGAGATGGAAAAACAGTTAGCCGCTTACTCCTTTACCCCTTGCGGTAGCCAGGATATGGCAAAAACCGGCTGGGTTCCGCCAATGGGTTCTCAAAGCGATGCGCTGACCCACGCCAGCAGCACGGGGCAAATCATCGTTTGCGCCCGCAAAGAAGAGAAGATCCTGCCGACGCCTGTGGTGAAGCAGGCGCTCGAAGCGAAGATCTTCAAGCTGGAAGCTGAACAGGGCCGTAAGCTTAAAAAAACCGAAAAAGATTCACTGAAGGATGAAGTGCTGCACTCGCTGCTGCCGCGCGCCTTTAGCCGCTTTAGCCAGACTATGATGTGGATCGACACCGTGAACGGGCTGATCATGGTCGACTGCGCCAGCGCCAAAAAAGCGGAAGATACGCTGGCGCTGCTGCGTAAGAGCCTTGGCTCATTACCGGTGGTACCGCTGGCACTGGAGACGCCGATTGAGCTGACCCTGACTGAGTGGGTGCGCAGCGGGACTGCCGCGCAGGGCTTCCAGATCCTTGATGAAGCAGAGCTGAAAGCGCTGCTGGAAGATGGCGGCGTGATCCGCGCGAAGAAACAGGATCTGGTGAGCGACGAGATCGCCGTGCACATTGAAGCGGGCAAAGTGGTGACTAAACTGGCACTCGACTGGCAGCAGCGCATTCAGTTTGTGATGTGTGATGACGGCTCCGTGAAGCGCCTTAAATTCTGCGATGAACTGCGCGATCAGAACGAAGATATCGACCGCGAAGATTATGCTCAGCGCTTTGACGCAGACTTTATCCTGATGACCGGCGAGCTGGCGGCGCTGATCCAGAACCTGGTGGAAGGTCTCGGCGGCGAAGCGCAGCGTTGACAGGCAAAACGTAGGCCGGGTAAGCGAATGCGCCACCCGGCATGCTTTTATTTCAGATAGCGGCACAGATAAGAGGTTGGCTCTGCAACCTGCAAATGGAACTCGCTGTGGCCCGGCACGTTGAACACCTGCCCGGCACTATAGACTTTCCACTCCGTTTCACCCGGCAGCAGGACGTTCAGCGCACCACTGACCACCGTCATCTCTTCCGCTTCTGCGGTGCCAAAGGTGTATTCCCCTTCCGCCATGACGCCGACACTGGCGCGGCCAGTGCTGCTGCTGGTAAAACCAATGGATTTCACTTTACCGGAAAAGTATTCGTTACTTTGAAGCATGAACTGGCCCTTATATTTATTGAGAAAAATCCACTATAGGGGCCATGCTCATGACCTGTCACGCAAAATCATTACACCAGTAATTCTGACGCCAGGCGCGCCATCAGGACGTTAGAGAGCAGCACCGGAACATCCAGCGCCTTTTGCAGTAAATCACGATGCCGCTGATGGAAGCCCAGGCAGTCGAGCATCAGGACATCCGCCCCTCTGTCGATCAACTCCTGCCCGGCCGCAATCAGCTTCGCTTCGCTGTCCCAGAACGGGTTTGCCAGCGCGTACAACGGGGTGTGCTCCAGCGCGGCCCACTTCACCGTCTGGTTATCCAGCAGTTCTTCTACGGGAACGATGACCCCAACCTGATGACCATCAACAATTGAGGCCACCAGCGGGGGGATAATCCGCATCGGTTCGAGCAGAATGGCATTACGCGCGCTGAGTCCTTTAACGGGTGCCGTGCTCATCAGCAAAATAACGTCATAGTCCTGATTGTCGAGCACTTCGATCACGCCCTGTAGCGCGCGCTCGATTTTCTGGCGCGACACATGCGCCAGTTTACCGTCACTGAGTAACGTTGCCAGGGGATCTTCCCCCTCTCCGACCGCGTAGTCTTCCATGACCTCTTCCCGACTGAGCTTCCCTAACAGACTGAGATGCGTAATTTGTTGTTCAGAGACATGCTCGGTTAAGAGCGGTAATACTTCGCTTACAGGCACCACACCAATCGTGAGGATCGCCAACGTCGCCTTCATTTTGATCGCCTTCCGTTACTACCACAACTGCCACACAAGTACAGGCTCACTACGCTGCACTGTTCATTTTTTCAACAAAACAGCACCAAGGGTAGCAGGGGATCTCTACACCGTAATGTAAAGATCGACTGGCCTTTCCGAATCTACCTGTAATAACTAAATATTAACTGCTGCTTAACATCAGCGATATGTTAAAAGTGTGATTCAGGCACGGTTGTAACGAATTCGGATTCCTGTCAGGACTTCTCGGGATCCTCATAGCGCCGTTTCGCATCCAGCGCTTCCTGTTCGGTTTCATGTTCGCTGATCAGCGAATCAGGTTTAGGGTGATCGGCACGCAGCTGGTACCAGGTTACGGTCTGATCGCTATTACCTTTTTCAACGGTAACGATGCGGGCTTCACGTGGATAGGGAGGTCTGGTTGGCATAGCTCATCCTTTTTTTATGTCTGAGCTATGAGTATAGACGGCTGTCAGCTGGCGCAAGCCAAACGCAGGGCGGTAATAATCTGAATCGCAACTTTCTCGGGTGACGCTGACGCATCCACAACGTGGTGTGCCGCCTCGCGGTACAGTGCATCGCGTTCGGCGAGGACCTCGCTGACCTCTTCACTCAGCGGTTTCGCGGTCAGCGCCGGGCGCTGCCCTTCTTCCGGAAACGCCTCCAGCCGCCCCACCAGCGTAGAAACCGGGGCACAGAGGTAGATTACGACACCCTTTTCGCGCATAAACTGGCGGTTATACGGCGCCAGAATAATGCCTCCACCGGTCGCAATCACGGTCGACGGTGCGGTCACCGCTTCAAGCGTGGCCGTTTCGCGCGCACGAAAGCTCTCCCACCCCTCATTCTCCACGATATCGGCGATGGTCTTACCGGCATTCTCCTGGAGCCAGTGGTCAGTATCGACAAACTGACTCTGGCACAGACGCGCCAGCTCCAGACCAACGGTGGTTTTCCCACAGCCGCGAGGGCCAACTAAAAAGATGGGTGGGTTCATAACCAGGTGTTCCCCTTGCTGCCGGATAACTGAAGGCTGTAAAGAAATGATTGCAGAAGATGTTGCGCTAACTTTACTGCAAAGCGGTACGGAATGACAAGCCTGTGGAAGCCACACTGTACCACAAAACAGCCCGGAGGTGGGCTACGCCGGGCGGCGCTTCACTTCCAGCAGCCATTTATCCAGCTCGGCGGCAAACTGCTGGCGATCGCGCTGCGACAGGCTGTCCGGCCCACCGGTTTGCACGCCGCTGGAACGCAGGGTATCCATAAAATCACGCATGGTGAGCTTCTCCCGGATCGTTGCCGGAGAGTAGCGCTCGCCGCGCGGGTTAAGCGCCGCGGCCCCCTTCGCCAGCACGTCGGCAGCCAGCGGGATATCCGCCGTGATCACCAGATCTCCTGCGTCACACAGGCGTACTATCTCATTATCTGCCACGTCGAACCCGGCCGGCACGCGCAGAGAACGAATGAACCTGGAGGGCGGCACGCGGATATTCTGGTTCGCCACCAGCGTCATCGGCATCTGCACCCGCTCGGCGGCGCGGAATAAAATCTCTTTAATCACATTCGGACACGCGTCCGCATCAACCCAAATCGCCATAGTGTCTCCCCATTATGATTCTGGCGACTATTGTCGCCTGCATTTCGTTGTTAAGCTATCAATGAGAGATAACAACGCATAATAACGGAGAGACGTGATGGATAAGAAAATCGGGTTTATCGGCTGCGGAAACATGGGTAAAGCTATCCTCGGTGGACTGATAGCCAGCGGCCAGGTGCTGCCGGGGCAGATTTGGGTCTATACCCCATCCCCGGATAAAGTCGCGGCGCTGCGTGATGAGTATGGTATCAACGCCGCCGAAAGCGCGCAGGAAGTGGCTCAGGTGGCGGACATTGTCTTTGGCGCCGTTAAGCCGAATATCATGATTAAAGTCCTGAGCGAGATCACCTCCAGCCTGAACAAAGAGAGCCTGGTGGTGTCGATTGCCGCAGGCGTGACCCTCGACCAGCTCGCCCGCGCGCTGGGGCACGACCGTAAGATTGTTCGCGCCATGCCAAACACCCCGTCGCTGGTGAATGCCGGTATGACCTCCGTTACCCCGAACGCGCTGGTTACTTCTGAAGAGGTGGCGGATGTATTGAACATTTTCCGCTGCTTCGGCGAAGCGGAAGTGATTGCCGAACCGATGATCCACCCGGTTGTCGGCGTGAGCGGTTCTGCCCCAGCGTATGTCTTTATGTTTATCGAAGCCATGGCCGATGCCGCCGTACTTGGCGGTATGCCGCGCGCGCAGGCCTACAAATTTGCGGCGCAGGCGGTGATGGGCTCGGCCAAAATGGTGCTGGAAACGGGTAAACATCCGGGCGAACTGAAAGATATGGTGTGCTCGCCGGGTGGCACAACCATTGAAGCCGTGCGCGTGCTGGAAGAGCGCGGGTTCCGCTCCGCCGTGATCGAGGCGATGGAAAAATGCATGGAAAAATCAGAGAAGCTGAGTAAGTCCTGATGCGTTACGCCGGGCGTCAGGCGGCCACTTCGGTGCGACCCCGTCCGGCATTTTTGGCTTTATAGAGGGCCACGTCCGCGGCCTTTAGCCATTCACGATAGTGCGTGAACTGCGCCCCCCAGGGGGCAACCCCAACGCTGATACACAACCTCGCCATAGGTGCTCCGTGCAGCGGCATGTTGACCAGCCTTTCATGGACGCGCGCCATCGCCGCAATCGCATTGTCGGCAGGCGTGCCGGACATGATCACCGCAAATTCATCTCCCCCGAAGCGGCCAATATAATCGCCTGCGCGCAGGGTCAGCTGAAGCTGGCGCGTGATGGCGACAATCGCTTCATCCCCCACGTCATGCCCCCAGGTGTCGTTGATCGTCTTGAAGTGATCGATATCGATGAGCAGTATCGTCGCCTGTCGATGGCTGCGACGGCAGGCCTCAAATTCGTTACGCAGCAACGTTTCCCAGTGACGGCGATTGAACACGCCGGTCATTCCGTCGCGGGTACTCATCAGCTCAAGCCGACGCTTATGCTCTGCCAGCCGGATCGCCGTGCGGTGGCTGAGCCAGGCAAACAGCATGGGGTAGACCACCAGCACGGGGAGCGTCAGCCACAACGCCAGCGGTTCAGAGGTCAATAGCACAGGAGTACCCGTGGATTGCACGGTGAGCAGGGCAGACAGAGCAAGCAGCGCAAGTCCTGTCAGAAATAAGCGGCATCCCCCCGATCCCATCATGTTCATGCCGATCATCACGATCAGCGCCGCCTTTGGCAGCGCATTGAACCCTATTAATCCCATCCAGACGCCAGCAATGATGGCATCGATTTTCAGATTAACGATTTCACCGCCGTGGGGGCAGGTCGAACGAAAAGCCAGCTGCCAGGCCAGATGGGGCCAGACAAAGACCCAGCCCACCAATAGCAACCACCAGACGCCAGAAAGAAGCTGACTCACCAGAACGCTGGCAAGCGGAACAAACAGCGCCGCCAGACCAACGATGCGTGCCAGCCGTATTCGCCGGGCAAATCGCAGACCGGAACGGTATGAGTCATCCTGAGAAAGCTGCTGATACCACGCTTCCCGAATGTTCTCGTGATTGTCATAAAACTCATCATTCATCATTTTTGGGAATATTCTGAAACATTTTCCCAAATTATAGAGAGGGGGATAGCGGGGAAAGTATGAAATTTTGGGTGAGCCACAGCCGTGACTCACCCGTTAGCACTACGCCTGTTTTTTCAGGCACGCGCTCATAAACTTGCTGCGATCGTCGCCTTTCAGCATCTGCTGTGTCGCCTGGGCATTGCACTCGCGCATTTTTTGCTGCTGCGGGGTCAGGCTTTTTTCACCCGGTTTGGTCGTACCATTTTTAAGGCAGTCGCTCATATACGTTTTACGGGCATCCCCTTTCAGACTTTGCGAAGTCGCCTGTTGGTTACAGGTCGTCATGCGCTGCTGCTGGGGCGTTAACGTTTTCTCTTCCGCATGTGCTGAGGCGATCAGACACAGGCCAGAGAGCAGGGTAACCAGTATTGTTGTTTTCATTGCACCATCCTTTATGTGAAGTTCCACGTTAAGTCTGGTTCGTTACGGGAAAAAAACCACCCTGCGGCCATGATTTTCACCGTGATTAAGGGTTATTTCAGTCCCGTCGCAGCGCGATTATTATTAACCGGTTTCGCAGGGACGGAGGAGGTAATTACGAGCGAGTTTAATGCGGTGAAAAGTGTGCTCTGCTTCATTTTAATTTCCCCATGGTAACGGGGTAAAAATAAAAACAGAGCGACGCCAGGCATCCAGCATGACAATTCTGTGACACGTCATTTCACCTCTGGCCGGTTAACTGCGAGGATGCCTTAAAAGCTTCTTTACGTATTGCTGAAGCAGCTCCGCGTCCTCTGCGGGCACCTGTGAATCAGGGCGAGCTTTTTCCAGCGCGCCTTCAACGTTGTCGATCAACGCCTCCTGCTCTGGTTTTGCCATCTGTCGCAGCAGCGCCGTCACAACGATCTCCAGCGCCTCGACCTGGGCAACCAGCTCTTTCGACTCTTCTTCCTTTTGGGCAAGCTTAACCAACAACTCAGCAATGAGATTTTTCATGGTGCTATGTCCTTATGTGATTTCCCCTGAAATTAACACCCTCACTGAATAATGAAAAGCATGGATTGGTTTTATCTTATGCAAAAGTGACATTGCTGCCAAAAAAGATATTTCGGAGCGCAAGCGAAACGTTTTTCTAAAAGACAGAAGCCGCATTTCGTTATATAAAAATGCGGCCATCATAAGAATTAATAATATATTATCGTGTTTGCCGGGCTGACTTTGCCTCAGCGATTCGCCGGCGACGGCGCAAGGCAAAGGCCAGTTGAATAATATTAAGAAGCACCACCACCGCCGTCGCGGCAAATACCCAGCGGAAACCCGCCATCGCCGAGACCGAGGCGCCAATAAGCGGGCCCGCTACGTTGCCTAAATACATGAACGACTGGTTGTAGCCAAAAATGCGGCCGGTTACCTGGTCACTGGAATATTTCACCAGCAGCGTCTGTACAGCGGGCAGCATAGCACCATCCGCGAAGCCAAGCAGGAAGCGCAACACCCCGAGCTGAAGCGGTGTCGTGACGAACGACATGGCAAAGAAAAGGATCACCGCAATGATGAGCGTTGCCATCAGAATGCGTGCCGTACCGATCCTGTCGCCCAGTTTCCCCAGACGCGGAGCGGACATCAGCGCCGACACGCCCGGCACGGCGGCAATCATCCCGCTCAGAAAAGCAATGTTGCTGCTGTCCGGTGCCATCGACTTGATAAACAGCGCCAGAATCGGTCCCACCGAGCCGTTACAGAGCTGGATCACCATCGTTGTCACAAAAAGGCTAATCATCAGGCCAGGATAAGGTAGCGAGGCGAAAACCGCCTTTCCGCTCAGGCGTTCTGATTTGCTGACGACAGGCCGACCGCCCTCTTTAATCAGAAAAAGGGTGACCAGAAAGCTGACCGTTAGCAGGATGGCGGTAATGATAAAGACCGCACGCAGCCCAACATGGTCAGCCAGGAAGCCGCCGAGCAGGGGGCCGCCAATTACACCGCTAATCTGGGCCGTGGAAAGCGTGCTGAGTGCCCAGCCGCTCCGCTCGCGCGGTACCTGTGAGGCCACCAGCGCCATGGCATTCGGAATGTACCCGGAGGTCAGCCCCATTATCGCCCGCAGAATAAACAGCTGCCAGACGTTGGTGGCGAAGGCCTGGAGCAAAATGGCTATCGCCATCCCCAGCGAGGCGCGGAGCAGCATCAACTTGCGCCCCTTGCGATCCGCAAGGCTGCCCCACATCGGTGACACAATGGCGGACACCAGAAACGTCACGCTGAACGTCAGGCCGGACCACATAGAGAGCGCTTCATGGGAAGTGACCCCCAGCTGCGACACGTAAAGCGGCAGGAAGGGCAATATCTGGCTGATAGCCAGTCCGGTGAAGAAGCAGCCGAACCAGACTGAAATGAGGTTAACTTTCCAGGATTCCATAACAGAAATAGTCTTCATTTTTAGGCGAATTCGCCGACAGATTAGCAAGTTACGCGCAATGACATAGCGCCAGAGATGCGGCCTTGCAGACTTTGGTGTTTTATCTTCCCAGTCATCATATTTGTGAGATAAGTCACAATCTATCCAATTTTCGGCGGAAGATTATGCTTCATCGACATAAGCCATAGCCGCGCATTCCCAGATGGAAATGGTTGGCATGGGCGGCATTGTAGTCCGGCCCCAGACCGTTACCGTAATAGCCGCAGCTTGCCGACAGCAGCGCCTGTAGCCAGGGCTGCGTCTTTTCCGCTTTCCAGCCGTTGAGGACGGTAACACGCTGTCCGTTTGCCAGCCTGAAAGCGCTGATATCCAGCGCATCCGCCGTGGCATGTTCGCTGCGCCGCGCATCCGGGCGGCTGTAGATATTGCGGCAGGCGAAGCTGCCCAGATGTTCAATACGCGTAAGCTCGCTTCCGGTCCAGGTTTTGGTGAGCGGCCGGGCCTGCTGGCTGACAAACAGCGCCGAGCTTAACGCCAGCGGGCAACTGGCAATAAAGCTGCCGTTCAGGCTGACCGGGCCAAAATCGCGCACGCGCACCACGTTACTCAGCGGACACTCACCGGCGCTGTCAGCGACCGCCTGGGTACGGATAAGCTGGCGTTGATTCGCCTGCGCTAACAGGTTTGTGCACGCCTGCGGCGTTAAGCGCCGGAGTTTAAACTGGGTTATTTTTCCAGGCGGATCGTCAAGCGTAAGCGGCACGAAAGGGTTGTAATGCGGCGGCAACCAGCGGTAGCCCACCGTGGCGATCCCGGCAATAACAATAAGAATAAGCAGACCTTTTCCTTTCACGCGCCCCCCTTCAACATCCCTCAAAACATTATGGCAGAAGGCCGCGAAACCCGCCGGGCATCGTGGTATGTTATTGGCTTTTCGTCAGACTGGAAGAGAGTGAGATGGCAAAGCAGCGCGTAGGTATTGTCTTTGGGGGAAAATCATCAGAGCACGAGGTGTCATTGCAATCGGCTAAAAATATCGTTGATGCGATTGATATAAGCCGTTTTGACGTGGTGCTGCTGGGCATTGATAAACAGGGCCAGTGGCATGTTAACGATGCCAGCCAGTATCTGTTACACGCTGACGATCCGGCGCGCATCGCCCTTAATCCTTCTGATATCAGCGTCGCAACGGTTCCAGGCGTGGCACAGGGACAGCTTATCGATGCCGGGAACGCGCAGGCGCTGGCACAGATTGACGTGGTGTTCCCTATCGTTCACGGCACGCTGGGCGAAGACGGGTCCCTGCAAGGCATGTTGCGGATGGCAAACCTGCCGTTTGTCGGCTCCGATGTGCTGGGTTCTGCCGCCTGCATGGATAAAGACGTCACTAAACGTCTGCTGCGCGACGCCGGTCTGAATATTGCACCGTTCGTCACGCTCACTCGCGCCAACCGCGATAAACACAGCTTCGCGCAGATCCAGGCGCAACTCGGCCTGCCGCTGTTCGTGAAACCGGCGAATCAGGGCTCGTCCGTCGGCGTCAGCAAAGTCACCAGCGAAGCACAGTTTAACGATGCCGTTCGTCTGGCCTTTGAGTTTGACCACAAGGTGGTGGTTGAGCAGGGAATTAACGGGCGCGAAATTGAGTGCGCCGTACTGGGTAACGACTTCCCGCAGGCGAGTACCTGTGGTGAAGTGGTGCTGAATAGCGACTTCTACTCCTACGACACCAAATATATTGATGACAAAGGTGCCCAGGTTGTGGTCCCCGCCGCGCTCGATCCTGACGTTAACGACAAGATCCGGGCGATCGCCGTTGAAGCCTATCAGGCGCTGGGATGCAGTGGGATGGCGCGCGTCGATGTGTTTCTGACGGCGGATAACGAGGTAGTGATTAACGAAATCAACACCCTGCCGGGCTTTACCAATATCAGCATGTACCCGAAATTGTGGCAGGCCAGCGGAATAAGCTATCCGGAACTGATCACCCGCCTGATTGAACTGGCGCTGGAGCGTCACGCCGCTGACAGCGCCCTGAAAAGCTCTGTTAACTGACGGTTAGTCGGCTTTCTCTGCCGTCGTCTCATCGGGACGACGGCGGATAATGAATCCCGCCAGCCAGAAACTGATTACCCAGGTCACCAGCCCAACCGCATAGGTTTGCCAGCCCTTCGCTTCAAATCCCAGCAGCCCGACAACACCGTTGAGTATAAAGATCAGCCCGATCGCAAAGGCGTAGTAATGCCAGTCACGGCGTAGTTTGGAAGTGAGCTTCATGACAACTCCGGCAGAAAAAAAACTATCCTCTCACAGTTTGATAAAGCCGTCTGTGGCGGATACGTAAATTCTGAAAAGCAGCGCAGTTTCACTTATGTTATCAATTTGTGACGTGATGCAGAAATCGACAATCCAGGAGAAATCCTGAGCCGAATTTCCCACGATTCTGATATTGACAAATGCTATGACCTGTCACACTCACCCTGTACGACGCGTATTAAAACAGAGTGATATTTTCGGGAGGTCTTATGGCAGACTTTACATTGTCGAAACCGATTTTTGGCGGAAAACAACCAAAAACCTCCACGGCGGGGAATATTGCCTATGCCCTGTTTGTTCTGTTTTGTTTCTGGGCAGGAACCCAACTGCTGAACATGCTGGTGCATGCCCCTGGCGTGTATGAGCATCTGATGCAGGTGCAGGATACCGGCCGCCCGCGCGTTGAAATCGGTTTAGGCGTGAGCACCGTATTCGGGCTCATTCCCTTCCTCGCGGGCAGCATGGTTCTGGGCGTGATTGCGCTCGTGCTGCGCTGGCGCAACCGCCACTGATTACAGTCCCATACAGCGAGCCCGACGATCGTCCACGCGTTTTGCGAACCATGCGGTCGTCAGGTTACGCGTGATCTTCGGGCTTTCAAGCTGAATGCCTGGCAGAATGGCTCTGGGTAGTGCCTTTCCACTTTTCTTCTCTGCAAGCGCGAAAACCTGCTTATACAGATCCGTTTTCTCAAACGCCAGGCTGTCACCCTTCTCCAGCTGTCGGCGAATGTCACTGTTGCTCATCTCCAGCTTCGTCGAAAGTTTTCGCACTGCCCGTTCGGTGGACCCTGCCTCGCTGCTGCCGTAAGCAATGAGATCGCCATCCAAAGCGAGCTTCACACCGCTGGCACGGCTTACCGCATTCTGGAAGGCTGCATTTCGGCTGGCATACCAGCCCGCGTTAAAGTCGGCAAAACGATACAGCGGTTTATCGTAGTTGGCCGGATAATTCAGCAGGTGATACGTCCCAAACCACAGCCCACCGCGCAGGGAGAAGACTTCCTGACGCACCGTACCGTCGATATCCCACGGATAGCCGTCGGTATGCTTTTCCGCAAATGCGATGCTTACCTGCATCGGACCGCCGGTATGTACCGGATTCAGCGAGCCAAACAGCTTCTGCCCCATCGGAACCATATTGATGAAATCATCGAAAATGGCGCTGAGCTGCCTCTCGGTTTTCACCGTATCCAGCCGTTCGCTGTAGCTTTTCCCGTTTGGCGAGGTGATTTTAAGGGCGGTATGTACCAGGAAAACCGGGATATGCATCGATTCGGCCCGGCGGTCGATCTCCTTCCAGGCGATTTTGTTCAGGCCAGGCACAACAGGATCTGACTGATACATCGATTCCTGCTGCGCCACCGCCAGTACAGAGCAGATGTTCTCCTCGGTAGGCGCGATCTTCTGACTTTTGAAGGTCGTTGCCAGCGCATCAGCCCACTCACTGCGATCCTTCACGCTGGCGGGCATTTTTTGCCGCACCACGCTCGCCACATCAACGGGCTTCTCCCCTTCTTTGAGCGAGGTAGCCTCTTTCTCGGCACAGCCCGCCAGCACGACGGCGGCGAGTAACGTCAGTGGTAATGCACGTGGTACGGCAAATGGCATAGCAATTCCTTTTTAACCTAATGTATGGGTGACTTCCTGCAAATCCTTATCGTCCAGCTCACGCTCGAAACTGCGTAAACGTTTGTAGATGGACATCAGCTCCACCAGCGTAGTCCAGGAGCTAATCAGGTACTGGAACGAACCGCGAACCTGACCAAAAACGTTGGTGATCTGGGTCATCAGACCGAGTGTAATCGTACCCGCAACGATGGACGGGAACAGCAGGAACAACCCGAAAACGTTATCAACCTGAAGATAAAGGATGCGCGCGATATTGAAATACATGTAATGGAAATAGAGGCGGAAGTAATTACGACGTACGGCGCCAAACAGCTCACGCACGGTAGGCGGTGACGCACGGTTGGGATCGTCTTCACCATACACCAGCTCTTTACGGTAGGCCGCTTCCACGCGCTGGTTTTTAAATTCCAGCCCCGGCAGCTTGATCCCCACCACTGCCAGCAGTCCCGTTCCCATCAGCGACCAGACAATCGCGGCAATGACCAGGCCGTACGGCAGATGGCCGACAATCGGCAGTTCCGGAACGTGGGATGAGAGTGTCACCAGCACCGGCAGGAAGGCGATCAGCGTCATGATGGCATTAATAAAGCTCACGCCCATATCTTCGAGTGTAGAGGCAAAACGCATGGTGTCTTCCTGCACACGCTGTGCGGCACCTTCGATATGACGCAGGTGCTGCCAGTGCGCCATATAGTGTTCGTTCATCGCGGTACGCCAGCGGAACACATAGTGACTGACGAAAAAGTTATTCATCACGCCGATCACCACGGCGATGAGGGCGATGCCGAGGAAGATCCCCACCTCATGGTAGAACTGGTTAATGGTCACTTTATGCGGCGAACTCAGCGCCGTCTGGATCAGATCGTAAAACGGCGCATACCAGGCGTTGACCGCCACGCCCACTTCCACCAGGAACCAGGTGACAAAGATGATTAACGACGTGCCGAGAATCGACCAGTATTGCCAGCGGTGAGGCGAATAGATAAACCAGAACATGGCAAAAAGCCCCACGCAGAGCATGTAATAGGCGTAGAAAAGCAGATAGCTCATGGACCAGAAGCGCGCAGCGCTAATGGGAATGTCGCCCGTTGCCCCCGTAAGACGGGTCAGCCACGCGCCGCCACCGGCCTGCCAGAAAATGACAGCCAGCAGTGCCCAAATAAATGCCGACAGGAAAAAGGGCCCCGGCTTTGGGAAAAAAGACTTAAACATTGTGCTTCCTTCTTGTTGTTATGGCTGTTGCTGTGTTTAACATATCGCCACACGAAACCTTGCCTGGGCCAGCCTCCCGGCTCAGGCAAAAAAGTCAGACCTGCGGGTGAATTATTAGTTCGCTTTCCAGTTTTCAAGAATTGTTTCGGTGCGTTTCACCGAAGGCGGGTTGGCAGGGGCGATGAAGTTACGCCAGACATCGTTATAGTGCGCGATCAGAACCTGGGCATCGGCCGCTGGACGATTGGCCGTGGTGTGGGCATCCTCCGCAACCGTGATGTGGTAGCCCCGGCTGACACCGTTTTTAAAGGTGGCATCGACACAATAATCCGTCGCGCAGCCGCAGATAATAAATTCATCGATCTCCTGTTCGCGCAACAGTGCCTCGAGCGAAGTGTTATAGAAGGCATCGCAAGCGGTCTTCGTGACGTAAAACGCCCCTGCCGGCTGGTTGAGATCGGGCAGCAATGCAAACCCTTCGCTCCCCTCCTCTAGCCCGCCAGCTTCAGTATGCTGTATGAAAATAACGGCCTCAGCAGCCTGGGTAAGCTGATTGATCAGTGAGACACATTTCTCACTCTGATGGCGCGGCGTCTTAAACACCCCATTCTGCATATCAACCACCAAAACCACACGCTTTTCAGACATACCGTTCTCCGCAATAATGAATGTAACTGGTGACTATCATAAGCCCGATGTCACAAAATGGGAGTCTGGCCGTAAGTAAATTGTGCAAATTTACCCACGGTTACGTTTTTCTCGCTATCGTTATGCAAATCGGACGATTGCCCGACGCCGATTAGTAGTATAACTACCCGTAACTCTCCTTATTCACTGGATGGATGCTTTTCGTTGAAACGTTGTCTGCTCTCTTTCGCCGCGCTGTGTGCGGTGAGCCTGTCCACCGCCCAGGCAGCACAGCCTCTGACGGCACCGGTTCTGGCCTCTGACATTGCCGATCGCTATGCGAACCTTATTTATTACGGCAGTGGTGCGACGGGAATGGCGCTGGTCGTGATCGACGGTAACCAGCGGGTGTTTCGCAGCTTCGGTGAAACACGACCGGGAAATAACGTTCGCCCGCAGCTGGATTCCGTTATCCGTGTCGCGTCGATAACCAAGCTGATGACCAGCGAAATGCTGGTGAAATTGCTCGATCAAGGCGTGGTAAAACTCGACGATCCGCTCAGCAAATATGCGCCACCCGGCGCTCGCGTTCCGACATATCAGGGAACGCCGATCAGGCTGGTGAACCTGGCGACCCATACCAGCGCCCTGCCGCGAGAACAGCCCGGTGGCGCTGCGCATCGCCCTGTCTTTGTCTGGCCAACTCGCGAACAACGCTGGAACTACCTGAGCACCGCAACGCTGAAATCGGCCCCGGGTTCTCAGGCTGGCTATTCTAACCTGGCGTTTGATCTGCTGGCCGACGCGTTAGCAACGGCTTCAGGTAAGCCTTACCCTCAACTTTTTGAAGAGCAAATCACGCGTCCGCTCGGGATGAAAGATACTACTTACACTCCCTCCCCGGACCAGTGCAAGCGTCTGATGGTGGCGGAAAAAGGGGCCAGCCCGTGTAATAACACGCTGGCAGCCATTGGCAGCGGTGGGGTTTACTCTACGCCTGGCGACATGATGCGCTGGATGCAACAGTTCCTCTCATCGGATTTTTACGCGCGCAGTAATCAGGCCGACCGAATGCAGACGCTCATCTACCAGCGTGTTCAGTTACGTCGCGTCATTGGTATGGATGTTCCCGGTAAAGCCGATGCCCTCGGCATGGGCTGGGTATATATGGCGCCAAAAGATGGTCGCCCGGGTATTATTCAAAAAACCGGTGGGGGTGGCGGATTCATCACCTACATGGCGATGATTCCGCAATCAAACGTGGGCGCTTTTGTGGTGGTCACCCGGTCACCGAACACCCGCTTCGTGAATATGAGTGATGGCGTAAATAACCTTGTCGCCGAGCTGAGCGCCAATAAAGCGCAGGTACTTACGGCCGCTAACTGAGCTTAATAATCCGTGGGCAAACGGTTGATACTGATCAGTTTGCCCCGGCTCATATTGATGTAGTTCCCCTGACGCAGCGCCGCCAGAACCTCCGCAACCACCGAACGTGATATACGCGTGCTACGCTGAATATGATTCATCACACCAATTTTTGAGCGTAGCGTGTCATCCCACTCGGCCATATTGATTAGCATCGCCCGAATTTGGCTATACGAATTATTTCCGACCAGCTGGATATCACGTTTTCCCAGTAAATGATTTAGCCATGAAAGCCAGCAGAACGCTTCTTGCCAGAGTTGTGCTTCTTGAATAATTTCGCATGCAGTAGAGGCTGGCAAATAAAATCCGGTACAAGGTGTTTGTGCCATCAGGGAATATTCAAGATAGCTGTCATTAATCCATGCACTTAATCCATGAATATAGGGTGCCCGTGCAATACCCACGAGTAATTCATCTGATTTACGGTGAACGACTGTCAGGCCGGATTGTATTACAAATGTCAATGGTTCATCATCATTATTGCCGGTAGTTATAAATTGTTGTGGTTCCGTTTTAAATGGGGTACCGGCGACTTCCAGACACTTTATGAGCCGGCTTAATTCAGAAAGTGGTTTCGCATTAACGTTCATGCATACCTCAAGTCATCTGTATATGTCGGTTCTTTATTATTTTTAAAGCACATAAAAAAGCGGGGGCAAAATCCCCCGCGTTTTTTCTTACCAGGTATATTTCACACCCAGGTTTGCTCCCCAGTTCTGGTCAACGTCGCCGCCGCCCAGATAAGTCGCATCAGTGTAAGCACTGAAGTTTTTCGTGAAGCTGAACTGAGTGCCCAGTCCCACGCGAACCGCAGAGCCTTCCACGCCGTTGTCAATGCTGTCATTGTTGATATCAGCATTGTTGTCGGCATCGTCATACACGTAAGCCAGCTTGAAGTAAGGGGTTAATGCCTGCTCGCCACCGTAGTTGAAGGTATAACCTGCATCCACGCCGAGCTCATAACGCATACTGTCGTAAGACTGGCCATCGATACGCATGTCGTTGCTTAACTGATAGTCATCACCGGACTGGAACAGGCCAGAGATCGCCGCGTAAGGCGTGACGTAGCCAGACAGGTTTGGTTTCCAGTCATAGCCCAGTTTCATCCCGAAACCAACGGCGTCAGTCGTGGTATTACCGTCAACATACTGACCGTTGCTCATGGTAGCAGAGAGGTCGTTGTTGAAGCGGGTGTAGCTCATGGAGCTGTCGAGGAAGATGTCGTTCATGAACTTCGCCGACGCGTAGATCATCGCAGTCTGGCTGTCCTGATCGACCTGACCAGTACGATCGCTGATATCACCCTTCGCGAAACCAGCCGCACCACCGACAATCCACTTCGCGTTATTACCGTCGATCTGAGTATCCAGACCCACCATAATGCCGCTTACGTCCTGATCGTAGCTAACGGTGCCATTATCCGCGTCAAAGTTGCCGCCAAAATAGCTCACCCATGCGCCGCCGTTATCTGCCAGGCCATGACGGCTGTTGGTCAGACGGGTACCCACGGTATCCTGTTGCAGATTCCAGATGTTGGTATTAGCAGAAGGAATGCTCAGCGCCATGTTGGCGTAGTCAGTCAGCTCTTCCTGCTGGAGAACAACGGTGTCACCCTTCTGCTGCGCCTGATAGGTGTATGCACCTAAATCAGCTTTGTTTGCCGCAGTAAAGCTGGCAGCGGTATCCGCGTTATTGTCATAGACGCGAATGATCTCTTTGTTTTTGTAGTCAGCTACGGAGCCTGCACCGGTCGCATCGTCGATGCGCACTTTATAGTTACCGGCAACGTCACCGTTCACCGCCAGATGGCCGTCAGAGTTCAGCGCGACAACACCATAGTCGTAGTCCGCTTTATGGCTATCGTTGGTGATATAGCGTGCGTTGTTCAGGTCGCTGTTCAGCACATAATCGCGGCTGGCAACGTTGAGCACACCGCCATCGGTCAGCACCATATTGTGTGTATCAACCTGACCCAGACCCAGCGCCAGCTCTGCACCGTTGTCTACAGTAATGGTGTTGGCATACAGTTCTGCCGTCTCTTCAGTCAGTGCCGCACGGCTGTAGCTATCCAGATACAGACTGTCGGTTGCCACGGCACCGCTGTCGCCAATATTCAAGGTTGAAGCATTGGTCAGGGTGATGGAATCTGCCAGCAGGCCGGAGTTTTCAACATTGACCTGAGACTGGTTGTTCACCGTCAGTGCATCGATGTTGGAGATCTTGCGGGTATCCCACTCGGAACCGTTATCCAGCGCCACGTTGAACAGGCCGCTCTGATACACCTCTTCACCGGCAACGTGACCGTTGCTGTCAAAGGTAGAATCAGGCCAGATGCTATTCGGGGACAATGCGTGCCAGTCTACGTTGCTGTAGCCCTGGCCATACATCTGCGCAGTGCCGATAGCTTCAACGCTGGACTGCGCTGCACCCACCCACTTACTGCCGTTGGTCAGCGTGACATCCAGTTTATCGGTACCATCCCAGCCGTTGGTGGTTGGGTTATAGACGCCATCTTCTGTGGTATCCGTTGCCGGATCGCCATTCTCGTAGAAGTTGTTATCAAAGGTGCTGGAGAAAAGAATGTCACCCGTAACGGTAGAGTGATCGAGGGTAGCGGTGGTCTGCATGGCGTTATCAGACGCACTGGCAGCAACGATCAGCGCCGCATCATCCGCAGCCGTGGCGTTGGTTTCACCGTAGTCGCTTGGCTTCGCCGTTTGACCGTAGAAGCCGCTGGTGCCCAGATCGCTGTATGCGCCAGAGGTCAGCACAGAGTCTTTCACCACCAGCGTATCGGTAAAGATATTGCTGCTGTTAGCAACGCCTTCAACACCGTCGTATGGCGTGTTATCAAGCTCCTGATAACCCTGCGTCAGCGTGATGCCCGCGATGTGGGAATTGTTCTGAATAACGATATCAGACTCAACATCCAGGGTGATGGCGTTACCCAGACCATAGGTGTCCAGATAATGCGTTTCAGTGGTATCGCCATTAACGACATCATACGCATAATGCTCGTAGGTATCGTTGATGGTGGAGTTATCAACAGTCAGGCTAAAACGATCGTACTGGGTATGCGTAGTGCCGTCAGTATCCACGCCTTCTGCACACGTCGTGGTCATACACTCTGACGTGATCATGCCGTTAATGGTGCTGTTAGAAATACTCAACGCGTTCGCACGGCCATTGACACCATCATCCAGATAGTATGTCGAAATAACTCCGTTAACGGTTGATTTATTGATGACTGGATAAATGTCACCATCATGTGTGGCATCTGAATAATCCCAGTCAGCATAACCATAATACCAGGGCGTGGACGCAGTATTGTCATATCCAAAAGTATTATATGTCGTGCCGGATATATCTTTCGCATTGGCCTGAGAAGCGATAGCCAGTGTGCAGGCTAATGCAAGTTGTGATACAACCAGTTTCTTTTTCCATGTTTGCATTGGGTCATCCCTCCTCAGGGACGTAAGCAAGTTTGTCCATCAAATCATTTGGCAACGTTTAATTGCGGAAGGAATTATGCAGTTTCACTTCGAAAAGGTTCAATGAATGATTCCATTAAGTCCGTATTCAGACAAATAAGCTTATAAACCCAGGACAATATCAATCATTATGAATAAATATTATAAATTCAACTGATTGCAAACTACTTTAGTTGCTTCGACACATATAATAAAAAGCAATAAATCATTTATATTTATAATCCCAAACCAATATAGAAGCCTCACCAATATCACATACCACTCTGGACACCATAATAAGATTTATAATATATACAAAATACATGTAGCGTATATTAATCGATTTCGAAAATCTAAAAGACAACTTTAGTAAAACACCACTCTCCGCTTTCAGGTACACTAAGCCTCTTTGTTCCACAAACATCAGGCATACCATGACCGATTTAATTGCTCGTCCCCGTCGCCTGCGCAAGTCACCCGCACTGCGCGCCATGTTTGAAGAGACAACACTGACCTTAAACGATCTGGTGTTGCCGATTTTTGTTGAAGAAGAGATCGATGACTACAAAGCCATCGACGCGATGCCGGGCGTGATGCGCATTCCTGAAAAGCATCTGGCCCGCGAGATCGAACGCATTGCGAATGCGGGCATCCGCTCGGTGATGACGTTCGGTATCTCCCACCACACTGACGCAACCGGCAGTGATGCATGGAAAGAAGACGGCCTCGTGGCACGCATGTCGCGCATCTGCAAAGAGAGTGTGCCGGAGATGATCGTCATGTCCGATACCTGCTTCTGCGAATACACCTCTCATGGCCACTGCGGTGTGCTGTGCGATCACGGCGTGGACAACGATGCGACCCTGCTGAATCTGGGCAAGCAGGCGGTGGTTGCCGCCGCCGCGGGTGCGGATTTCATTGCACCTTCTGCGGCAATGGATGGTCAGGTTCAGGCTATTCGTCATGCGCTGGATGCGGCAGGCTTTACCGACACCGCCATCATGTCCTACTCCACCAAATTCGCCTCCTCCTTCTACGGCCCGTTCCGTGAAGCAGCAGGTACGGCGCTGAAGGGCGATCGTAAAACCTATCAGATGAACCCGCTGAACCGCCGCGAAGCGATTCGTGAATCTCTGCTCGATGAAGCACAGGGCGCAGAATGTCTGATGGTGAAACCGGCCGGCGCGTATCTGGATATCCTGCGCGACATTCGCGAACGCACCGAACTGCCTCTGGGCGCATACCAGGTGAGCGGCGAGTACGCGATGATCAAATTCGCCGCGCAGGCGGGTGCCATCGACGAAGAAAAGGTGATCCTCGAAAGCCTGGGGGCGATCAAACGCGCGGGCGCGGATCTGATCTTCAGCTACTTCGCGCTGGATCTGGCTGAGAAGAAAATTCTGCGTTAATCCGCTTTAGCGCCGGGTGGCTTCGCCATTCCCGGCCTACTCTCTGCGCGAATCTTCACTAAACTGCAATACAACCGACATCTCCTCCTTCTACTGTCTGGGCAAGACGGCAGGAGGAGTGATCAATGTTTAGTCTCGACAGCGTTCTTGATGACCTTTGGCCTCAGGCGAGGCCCGCACCCTGGCAAAAAAGTCTTTTAAAAAGACTGCTCCACGAAGACGAATTTCAGCAGTTTGCCGCCAGCCACCGTCACCTGAAAGGGCTGGATATGGTAGAGCAGGTTCTTGAACACCTTGATATTCTCTGCACCATTTCCGCCCGAGACCTCGAACAAATCCCCGAACACGGCCCACTCATTGTGATAGCGAACCACCCGACGGGCACCCTGGATGGGCTGGCGCTACTGTATGCCGTTTCGCGCGTGCGCCGGGACGTCAAGGTTGTCACCAACCGGATGCTGTCTCACCTTGAGCCTCTCAGCTCGTTGTTTATCCCCGTGGACAATATGGGCGGCAGAACCGCAAAAGCATCTCTGGTGAAGATGGAGCAGCACCTGCAAAACGCCGGCGTGCTGATCTTCTTCCCGGCGGGCGAAGTCTCCCGCCCAACGCGTAAAGGCATCCGCGATAAAAAGTGGCATCCGGGCTTTATCAAGCTGGCCAGCAAACTACGGGTACCGCTGCTACCGGTACATATTCAGGCCCACAACAGCCTGCTGTTTTATGCCAGCACCCTGGTATCGCCGACGGTATCCCTGCTGCTGCTGATGCAACAGATGTTTCGCCGCCGCCACAGCCAGCTGCCGATCAAAATCGGCCAGCAGATTGCCTGGAATGATCGGTTTAGCTCTACCCTTTCATCGCGTGAGATGGCCGAGCAGTGCCGTCAGCACGTGATACGACTTGGCAAGGGATTGCCTGGCGTCTTTAGAACCCAGTGCGCCATTGCCCGCCCGGAAGACAGGGCCACGCTGAAGCGGGAGCTGGCGCAGGCCGAATGTCTGGGCAAAACCAGCGATGGTAAAACCATCTATTTGTGGCAGCGCAACGGGCAGGAAGAGGCGCCTCTGCTGCGCGAGCTGGGGCGACTGCGCGAGATTGCCTTTCGCGCCGTGGAGGAAGGCAGCGGAAAGCGCCGGGATACCGACAGCTACGATGATGACTATCTGCACCTTATTCTGTGGGATGATGATGACCTCGAGATTGTCGGCGCGTACCGCTTTATGCCAACGGCCATGCAGGTGGAAAAGTGCGGCGTCGAGGGATTGTACAGTTACAGCCTGTTCCACTACGACGAAAAAATGCAGGACATACTGGAGCACGGCATTGAGCTGGGGCGCAGCTTTATACAGCCGCGCTACTGGGGACGTCGCGGTCTGGACTACCTGTGGTCAGGCATTGGCGCCTATCTGGCGCGCTATCCACATTACCGTTACCTGTTTGGTCCGGTGTCCATCTCCGGCGGCTTACCGCCTGCCGCCCGGGATCTGCTGGTCGCGTTTTATCGTCTCTGGTTTCCGGCCAGCCACCCGTTAGCCGCCTCGCGTCAACCCTACCCGGCGTCACTCCCGGACGTGCTGGCGCAATTTAGCGGGGTGGATTACGTGGATGACCTGACAAAGCTCAAATCCCTGCTCGGCAATCTGGGCTGCGGTATTCCGCCGCTTTATAAACAATATTCCGAGCTATGCGAGCCAGGCGGCGTGCAGTTTATCGATTTCGGCAGCGATCCGGCGTTCAATAACTGTATCGACGGGCTGGTGCTGGTGGATCTGTGTTATCTGAAGGCGAACCGCTATCAGCGGTATATTGAGGCGCACTTAATACCCTCACCCCTGCCCTCTCCCTAAAAGGGAGAGGGTGAAAACCGCACCGGTCAGTCCCCTCGCCCCTTTGGGGAGAGGGTTAGGGTGAGGGGCTCAAACCGCACGGTAGAACGGCTTATCCCCCAAAATCGTCGCCCGCTGCATAATCCTTCGCTGCGGCAGGTAATCCGCATTGGCGTAATGCTGCGTGACGCGGTTATCCCAGATCGCCAGATCGTTCTCCTGCCAGCGCCAGCGCACCTGAAACTCCGGCTTCGTGATATGCGCAAACAGGAAGCTGAGCAGCGCCTCGCTCTCTTTTTCCGTTACGTCCACAATGCGCGAGGTAAACCCTTCATTCACAAACAGTGCCTGCTTGCCGGTCACCGGATGGGTACGCACCACCGGGTGCAACAGCGGCGGATGCTTTGCAACCGCATCCAGCCAGCGCTGGTGCTCCTCTTCCGTTTTACGGTACTTATACTCCTGGAACGATTTTTTAAAATCATGCTCCGCCCGCAGGCCACTTAGCAAGGTCTGGAACGGCGCGGAGAGCGCCTCAAACGCCGCAATGCCGCTCGCCCACAGCGTATCGCCGCCGGTCTCTGGCAGTAGTTTTGCTGCCAGAATCGCCCCGGCTGGAGGTGTGTCGATAAAGGTAACATCCGTATGCCAGTTGTCATTATCGGGCGGGTTATCGTTATGAGTGTCCAGCACGATAATTTCCTCCACCCCTTCCGCATGCGGGTAGACCGGGTGGATATGCAGGTCGCCAAAACGCAGGGCCAGCGCGCGCTGCTGTTGCGGGGTGATGGCCTGATCGCGCAGGAACACCACCTGATGGCGCAGCACCGCGTGGTACAGCTGCTCAAACTGGTTATCGCTCAGCGGACGGGTTACGTCCAGGCCCGACACCTGCGCGCCAATGTACGGCCCCAGCGGGACAATCGTCAGACGTTCACTCATTGTATTTCTCCATGCCAGGGCGTCAGGCGACGCTGTAGCGTGCGCAGTCCCAGTTCTAATCCAAAGGCGATCGCGGCGATGACCGCGATCCCTGCCAGTACCACGTCAGTCGCCAGGAACTCTCCCGCCGACTGCACCATAAACCCAAGGCCGCGCGTGGCGGCAATCAGCTCTGCCGCCACCAGCGTTGACCAGCCCACCCCAAGGCCGATGCGCAACCCGGTCAATATCTCCGGCAGCGCACCTGGTAAAATGACGAACAGCAGTACCTGCGCGCGGCTGGCGCCGAGCGACTGCGCCGCACGTATGCGTACCTGCTGCGCACTCTTTACGCCAGCCAGGGCCGACATTGCTACCGGCGCAAAAATAGCCAGATATATCAGTAAGATCTTTGACGTCTCGCCGATGCCAAACCAGATCACCATCAGGGGCAGATAAGCCAGCGGCGGTACGGGACGGTAAAGCTCTATCAGCGGGTCGAGAATGCCGCGCACCGTCGGGCTCAGTCCCATCGCAATCCCCACCGGAACGCCAATAATGACCGCCGCCAGCAGCGCCACCAGAATACGCGTCAGACTGGCGCCTAAATGCTGCCAGAGGGTGGCATCCATAAAGCCCTGCGGTCCGGCGATGGCGATCAGTTTTTCCAGAACCTGGCCTGGCGGGGGCAGAAACAGCGGGCTGATCCACTGCTGCGCGGCAACCGCCCACCATACCGCCAGCAACACCACCAGCGTGCTGACGCTTAAGGTGAGCTGGCGAGAGAACGGCCAGCGTAAGGCACGGCGCGTCCGCCGCGTTTTTTCACTGAAGACAATGCTCATGAGAACGCCTCCCGCTGTTCAAACACACGGCTCAGGATGTATTCCCGTTTTTCGATAAATAGCGGGTCTGATTTAATGCTGCGTACTGGCTCTCCCGCCACATAGCGCCGGGCAAACTCAAGCGGCAGACGCTCCAGCACGCGTCCCGGTCCCGGTGAGAGCAGCACCAGCTCCGTCGCCATAAACACGGCCTCTTCGATATCGTGGGTGATTAACAGCACCTGCTTGCCGGTTTCGTGCCACAGGCGCAGCAGCAGGGTTTGCATCTGCTCACGGGTAAAGGCATCCAGCGCCCCGAAAGGTTCGTCCAGCAACAGCAGCTGAGGGTTAGCCGCCAGCGCACGGGCAATCCCGACGCGCTGACGCTGCCCGCCTGAAAGCTGCCAGATAAAGCGTTTTTCAGCCCCCTCCAGCCCGACCTTTTTCAACATGTCGAGCGCCGTATTCAGACGCTGTTCACGCGCTACGCCGGACAGTTGCAGACCAAACGCAACGTTTTCCTGCACGTTTCGCCACGGAAGTAGCCCTTCGTTCTGGAAGACCACGCCGCGCTCTGCGCCCGGCCCCGTTACCCGTTTTCCTTCGAGTTGGATCGTGCCGTGCTGATACGGTACAAACCCGGCGATCAGGTTCAGCAGCGTCGTTTTCCCGCAGCCGGACGGCCCCAGTACGACCAGCAGTTCACCGCTGTCCAGCGTCAGGTTGATCTCTTTCAGGGCGGGTTTGCCGCCGTAATCGGCAGACAGGTTTGTAATGTTCAGCATCGCAGCCCCCTTATTTCACAAAGCGGTCGGTCACGAACCGGCTGTAATCCGCTGCTACCGCAGGCACTTTGCCCTGCTCTTTCAGGAACGTCGCAGTGTCGACAATCGCTTTGCTCACCGGCCCGTTCAGCTGCTGGACCTGCTGCGCAGGTGTCAGATAGGTGTTGCCTTTCACCAGCCCCGGCACGTCAGCTTCCGGCACGCCGCTCAGACGTGAGAGTTTCTCCAGGTTGGCGGGCTGTTTCAGCCATTCATCCGGGTTGCTGATGTAAGGCTGCTGGGCGTCGATGGCGCTTTTGGCGAAGGCTTTCACCACTTCAGGGTGTTTTTCGGCAAAGTCCTTACGAACGACCCAGACATCAAGTGTTGGCGCCCCCCATTGCCCCACTTTTTCGGAGTCGGTCAGCACGGTGCCATCTTTTTCCAGCTCGTTGACGGCGGGCGCCCAGACGTATGCTCCGTCAATGTCGCCACGCTGCCAGGCGGCAATAATCGCTGGAGGTTGCAGGTTGATGATCTGCACCTGGCCCGGCTTAATGCCCCAGTGTTTCAGCGCTGCCAGCAGGCTGTAATGCGTGGTGGAGATAAACGGCACCGCGATGCGTTTGCCAATCAAATCTTCGGGTTTCGTGATGCTTTTCTTCACCACCAGCGCTTCGGAATTTCCGAGCTGCGATGCCAGCAGGAAGACTTCAATCGGCACCTGCTGGCTGGCGGCAACGGCCAGCGGGCTGGAACCCAGGTTGCCAATCTGCACGTCGCCCGAGGCTAACGCCCGCACAATTGCCGCGCCGCTGTCGAACTTGCGCCAGTCGACGTTCGCCCCGCTCGCTTTGGCGAAGGTGTTATCCGCCTGCGCGACTTTCGCCGGTTCCGCGGAAGTCTGATACGCCACGGTGACGTCCACCGCCTGCGCCTGAAATACCCACAGCGCCAGTGCACCAAGTAACGTGATTCGCGATGAAATTGCCATACCGTCTGCTCCCCTTGTTGTTATAAGGGCAGTATTTCCGGCGCGAGAATTTTGATAAAGGAATAAAAAAGAATCGCTAATGACGATTCGTTTTTAGAAAAAAAGCGGGAAAGGATAGTGAATTTTGTGCGGTTGTTTCGCAGGGTGGCGCTACGCTTACCCGGCCTACGGTTCGTGCAATTTGTAGGCCGGGTAAGGCGCAGCCGCCACCCGGCAAAGGCCTCAGCGCTGAACCGTCAGCGCAGCAATATCCTGCGGCGTGGTCCGACAGCAGCCGCCAATCAGCTTCGCGCCTGCTTCCAGCCACTGCGGTAAATACCCCGCCAGCGTCTCGCACGTTTCACCGTGGTGATGCCAGGTTTTACTCACCGCATCGTAATGCTCGCCGGAGTTCGGATAGACCACCAGGGGCAGCGACGTCAGGCTGTGCAGATGCGTCAGCGCCGCCGTGGTGTTTTCCAGCGCGATACAGTTAATCCCCAGCGCGACAACCTGCGGGTAGCTTTCCAGCGCAGAAACAACATCCCGCAGCGGCGTTCCGTCGCTCAGGTGCTCACTGTCACGCAGGGTAAATGAGAACCATGCCCGGGCGCGCGGATATGCCGTCAGCAACGCCGCCAGCGCCTTAATCTCAGTGAACGAAGGCAGCGTTTCACAGGCCAGGAGGTCCGCGCCCGCATCCAACAGCGCCTCTACACGCGGGCTGTGGAAGGCGGTAAATTCTTCAGCGCTACGCACATAATCGCCGCGATACTCGGAACCATCGGCCAGATACGCGCCGTAAGGGCCCACAGATCCCGCCACCAGCAGCGTGCCCGCCTGCGCATTCTCTGCCAGGTACGCTTCACGCGCTTTGCGTGCCAGCTCTACGCTTTTGCCGATCAGCGTCCGGGATTGCGACTCGTCCAGCCCGCGAGCGGCAAAGCCTGCGGGTGTCGCCTGATAGCTGGCGGTGATCGCCACCTGTGCCCCCGCGCGGTAGTAGTCGAGGTGTACGTCGCGGATCAGCTCCGGATTTTCCATCAGCACTTTGGCCGACCAGAGACTGTCGGCAAGGTTACAACCGCGCGCTTCCAGCTCCGTTGCCATCGCCCCATCCAGCACGACAAACGGCTGTTTTTCAAGGAGGGCGGTAAGCGGATTATTCTGCGACATGTTCAGGCTCCTGCGTGGTCAGATTTCGGGTCAGGTAGTACGCACCATAACACAGGGCGACAAACGGAAGCCCGCAATAAAGGGCAATACGCTGGCTGGGGTCAAACCACAGGCCGACGCAGGCCACCAGACAGAGGATAAAGCCAAGCACGGGCACCAGCGGATACCATGGCGCGCGATACTGCAACGCGGATAGCGGCTGGCCGGACTGCACGTGACGGCGACGAAACACGAAGTGCGACGCGCAAATGCTAATCCACACCGCCACCACCGCAAAACCGGAAATGGCTGACAGGGCCACAAACACCGTATCCGGCGCGACCACGCTGGAGAACAGCGCCAGCACGCCGCCCAGCATGGAAACAGAAAGCGCCGTCAGCGGCACGCCGTTTTTGTTGACGCGGGCAAAGCAGCGCGGCAGCGTTTTCTCGTTAGACAGAGACCACAGCATACGGCCAGAGGCGTACAGACCCGAGTTCGCCGCCGAGAGGATCGCCGTCAGGATCACGAAGTTAAAGATATCCGCCGCATACGGAATGCCGACCTTTTCAAACACCAGCACGAACGGACTTTTCTCCACGCCAGCCTGCTGCATCGGGATCAACGCCGCCAGCACAAACACGGTGCCAATAAAGAAGATGATGAGCCGGGCGATGGTGGTGCGAATAGCAACCGGAATAACCTTGTGTGGGTTTTCCGTTTCCCCTGCCGCGATGCCGATAAGCTCCGTTCCTGAGAAGGCAAAGTTGACCGCCACCATGGTCATCAGGATCGGCAGGCCACCGTGCGGGAACCAGCCTTCGGCGGTAATGTTGCTTAGTCCCGGCGCGGCAGAGCCGTCCGCCATCGGGATAAAGCCAAAGATGGCCGCGCCGCCGAGAATAATAAAGGCGACGATGGTGATAACCTTGACCAGCGAGAACCAGAATTCCCCTTCCGCGAAAAAGCGCGTGGAAATCACGTTAAGACCAAAAATCACAGCGCAAAAGACAACGCACCACGTCCAGACGGGAACCTGTGGGAACCAGTACTGCATGCAGAACCCGGCCGCGGTAAAGCTCGATCCCAGCGCCACTGTCCACGTAAGCCAGTAGAGCCACGCCACGGTATACCCCGTCGCCGGGCCGAGATAGCGGGCGGCATAGACGTGAAACGCGCCGGTTTCCGGCATCGCCACGGAAAGTTCGCCCAGACATTGCATGACCAGCCAGACCACCAGCGCACCGATAAGATATGCCAGCAGCGTGCCCGCCGCGCCGGTTGTCGAGATGATGTATCCGGTATTGAAGAATAACCCTGTGCCGATAACGCCACCCAGCGAGAGCATAATCAGGTGGCGGGTTTTCATGGTGCGCTTAAGTTGCCCGTTTTCTTGTTGTGTTTGCATGTTACCTTCTAAACGTATGGACATCTAAACATCCAAAGAAGGAGTGTTATACCGCGATTGTTAACAAAAAGCCACCCGGCGCGACTTCAGCGCAATTATTGGTAAATCCTTAAATCAGTTCTATAGTCGACACAGTTTCTTCTTCACCAGGACTCACTATGCGATTTAACGGACTGACCAAAGGTTTCTTTATTCTCATCCTGGCCCTTGTAACCTGGGCCTTCTTTGACGTGCTGTCTCCCTATTTCTCGGCGATTCTGTGGGCCGCGATCCTGACCATCATTTTCAACCCGGTGAAAAACAAACTGCGTACCGCGCTGGGCGATCGCAACGGGCTGGCTTCACTCCTCACACTCGGCATTATCTGCCTGATCGTGTTTATTCCGTTGATGGTGATCCTTTCCTCGCTCGCGGTGGAACTGAACATGGTTTACACCAGGCTGCAACAGAACAACACGCAGTTCCCGGAAGTGATCGCCGGTATCTTCAACCGCCTGCCGGACTGGGCCAGCGGCTTCCTGGCGGATCACAACCTGACCAACGCCGCGCAGATCCAGAAAAAACTCTCCGATGTCGCGTTACAGGGCGGGCAGTATCTGGCGGGCAGCGCGTTCCTGATTGGGAAAGGGACGTTCGGCTTTGCCATCAGCTTTGGCATTATGCTGTATCTGCTGTTTTTCTTGCTGAAAGACGGGCCGTATCTGGTGCGCCAGATCCTCGACTCGCTGCCGCTGTCTGACTTCGTCAAACAGCACCTGTTCGCTAAGTTTGTCGGCGTGTCGCGCGCCACGGTAAAAGGCACGGCGGTCGTGGCGGTGGTTCAGGGCACGCTCGGTGGTATCGCCTTTGCTATTGTCGGTATTGACGGCAGCGTATTGTGGGGCGCACTGATGGCATTTCTCTCCCTGGTGCCTGCCGTTGGGTCGGCCATCGTCTGGGTTCCCGCCGCCATCTTCCTGTTTGCCACTCACCAGCTGTGGCAGGGTCTGTTCATTGTGGGCTTCTTCGTCATTATCGTCGGGCTGGTGGACAACCTTTTGCGTCCGCTGCTGGTGGGCAAAGACACCAAAATGCCGGACTACCTGATACTGATCACCACGCTCGGCGGTATGGAGCTGTATGGCATTAACGGCTTTGTGATTGGGCCGCTGATTGCCGCTCTGTTTATCGCCTGCTGGAACCTCTTCTCCGGCCGCGATCACGCAGGCAACGCCGAGGAGCTGGACGCAGACTTTATCGAAGAGGGGAGAAATTCTCCGGATCTATAAAGAAAGGCGTTCTGTGAGGCGGCCCTGTGCCGCCTTTTTTTTCGCGATAAATCAGAGGTTTTCTATAATCTGAAATGAACGCTCTTCCACATTTGTCGTAGAAGGATCCAACAGGTGCGAATCGCCACGATCACGAACTGGGCTTATGGTGTCACGGTGTGCCTGACCATTGCCTCCGGCATCGTCATGCTGATGGCTTCCCACGCCGACAACGTAGAACGTCAGGCTGTTAAGCAACGACAAATTTTTGACCAGCTTACGGAAGAGATTGAAGCAGAAACCTGGATGCTCTCCGACTTAGCGCGCCTTTACGCCATCAAAAAAGAGCCCGATGTGCTGAAAACGTACCAGGCGAAAGAAGGCGAACTGAAGAATATCGAGCGCAAGCTGGGCCAGTTAAAAGATACGGGCGCAACGGGCGAAGAGCTGGCGCTGCTGTACGAAGGGCTGAAGATTGTCGATGACCTACAGGATGAACAGCAGGCAGCAATTGCCAGCGTCGCCCGGGGTGAGGAACAACAGGCCATTGCGTTACTCTTCGGCAAAATCTACGAACTTGAAATGGAACGCGCCCAAAGCAAGATTGACCATTTTCGTGTGCTTCTGGATAAGCGCATTATCGCCGATGTCCAGGCAGCGACCAACACGTCAAAAACCCTGCGTACCGCCTCTGAAATGATGGTCGGCCTGACCGCCCTGCTCTTCTTATTCGTGATGGGTTTTATTCTCAAGCACCGCGTGCTGCGCCCGGTGGTGCGCCTCAGTGATGTGGTTCACCGGCTGGCCTCACAGGATTACGCCGTCGAAACGCCAAATTTCAACCAGGTCGATGAGATAGGCGATATGGCGCAGGCGATTCGCATTTTCCGCGAGAACGGGCTAGCAAGGCAGCGGCTTGAAAAAGAACGCGACGCAGACTGGGCCATCCGCGAGCTGCTCGCGCGAATGACCCAGCGCCTGCAGGGCTGCGAGAACGTTAGCGACGTGATTGAGGTGGCAGAGCTGTTTGCTCCCAACATTGCGCCGGGTGTCGCCGGGCGTCTGTATATTCTGGATCGAAACCCGTGGGAGATGCGCTGTGCGGCGGAATGGTTATCTCCCCAGGGAGAAAAAAATGCTTTCCACCCCGATCAATGCTGGGCCATACGCCGTGGTCAGAGCCACCCACCGGTCAACGGCGAGCCGGATATCGGTTGCCAGCATCTGCCTGAATCACAAAAAGACAGTTCATTCTGCGTGCCGCTCATTGCGCAGGGGGAAGCCATTGGTTTGCTGTCGTTTCAGAACATCACGCCTGAAACGGCACCGTCCCGCGCATATCTCGAATTAATGGCGGAAGCCCTGGGTCTGGCGCTGGCCAACCAGCGTCTGCGCGATGCCCTGCTGGAAAAAGCGCTATTCGACCCGCTCACCGGCTTACGTAACCGCCACCACCTTGAAGATACCCTGCGCACTCAGATAGCTCAGGCGATGCGCAATGATGAACCGGTGAGCTGCATGATGATCGACATCGATCACTTTAAAAGCATTAACGATCGCTTCGGCCATGAGGCTGGCGATCATGTGATTAAGAGCGTGGCGACAATTGTTCAGCGTGCCGTGCACGATGCCGGCCTGGCATTCCGCTTTGGTGGCGAAGAGTTTCTGGTGCTGCTTACGGGTGCGGATGAGAACGCGGCTCACGCCTGCGCAACGGAGATTTATAACGGCGTCCATACGCTGTCGCTACGTTATGGGCTTGCTGAGATTGGCCCGGTAGATGTGTCGATCGGGATCGCCAGTTACCCGCAGCACGCCCAAAGCGACGACCTGCTGCGCGCGGCAGACGTGGCGCTCTACCGGGCGAAAGAGCTGGGGCGCTCGCGGATCGTCAGTTTCAGTATGCTGGAGGCGGGTTAAGCGAAACTCAGTGCCAACGACGTCAGAGGTACGCGCACTCTCTTATTCCCTCACATTGAGGGTGCGTTATCATTCTTTGTACAAATAAATTCATCTTAACGATGCCACCATTGATAAAAAATGGGGGTGCGTAAATATATCAATAAATCAAAGCGATCATTTTTTAAACTCGGGTGGTTTATTACACTAAGTTTTTATGTTTTAAAAAACGTAAGCTTCAGCCATCGGTCTGCAATCACGGGGAAAAATACAGCTATCCTTTTGATTTTTATGATTTTAATCAAGTAGCGTTTGCAAAAAGGCGTGGCGTTCAACAAAATAGACAAACTTATAGGATAAATAACTTATAATTCTTATACTTCTGTTAAAAAGAGGAGGCCAATATGCGAATAATCCTAATGCTGTGCTGCTTTTTGGTACAAAGTTTAAGCTGGGCTGGCGAACTGCCAAAGCCTGTGGGCAAACCCATCTTAACCATTACCGGTAATATAGAAAATACGAACGAAAATGGAAATGCCGTTTTTGATATTGCCAGCCTTGAAAAACTGGGCATGGTGAGTTTCCAGACGACCTCTCCCTGGTATAATGGCCGCACGAAGTTTGAGGGTATCCCGATGCGCAAACTCATGGAGTATGTGGGTGCAAAGGGTTCTGTCCTGAATGTGATTGCACTCAATGATTACACTACCGTCATCCCTCTCAGCGACTTCCAGAAATACAACGCCATCCTGGCTTTAAAGGTCAATGGCGAATATATGCGCATCCGCGATAAAGGTCCGTCATTCATCGTCTACCCTTATGACAGTCTTCCTGAACTCAATAATCAGATTTATTACTCGCGATCGGCATGGCAGGTCAGCAAAATGAAGATTGAATAGTAGTTCAGGAGAACATAATGAACAGGATACTGGTTGGTATCATTTTTTCTCTTTTTATCACTACTGGATATATAGCATTTCTTGTTTACGATCGTCAGCAAGAGTTGCAAAAATTGACTCACTACACTGAGTCCTGGTCTGTAGCCCAACTGGTATCTGAATATTACCGATTTGAATCATGGATTGGACTGTACGCAACCGAGACTGATGACGTTACGGTAGACCAGGTTCGCATGCGCCTGGAAATCATGCTGAGCCAGAATGATTTATTGAAAGAGGGCGGCCTGGGTCGTTATATAAACAGCGCGAAAGCGCATCAGGTGCTCGCCTTACGACTGGAAAATATACTGAACTATCTGGATGGTCATCTTGAGAAAATGAGCCGTTCAGAGTTAAAGCTCTATCTGAAAAATATGCATTTACTGGATGCACCGCTAAGCCAGCTTTCATCAACGGCTTTAACAAAAGATGTTAATACAATCAATGAAACTAACCTAAAAATACAGGTTCTGTATTATATTTATTCAGCACTTTCGCTGTTACTGGTTATTTTAAGCTTCATACTGGGCTTTTTGATTATCTATCAAAATAAAAACATTCTCAAAGCACATACACAGGTTAAAACGCTGGCTGAAGAACTTCAGCTGTCCAAAGAAACCCTGCAAATCCAGAACACAAAACTGGAATACGATGTTTATCATGACTCCCTTACCGGTATGAAAAACCGTCTTTTCTTCTGGGATGATCTCAATAAACTTAATCTACAGGCTGAGGAAAAACATATTTCGGTCACGGTGATGTTATTCGATTTAGACCGATTCAAAGAGGTGAATGATACCTACGGTCATGATACCGGGGATTTACTGTTACGTGAGGTATCCACGCGCCTTAATGCTTTGGGCCGCTTTTCAGAGACATTTTATCGTTTGGGCGGCGACGAATTTGCGTTTCTCTCCAGTGGCTTAACCGAAACCGCAGCCGTCACACGCGCGCGAGAAATCAGTGATAGCATCAGCAAGCCCTATACAATCAATAATCAACTCATCAAAATAGCCACCTGCGTGGGTATTGTTTTATCGGATAACGAACGACGTTCAGATTACCTTTATAAGTTTGCCGATCTGGCGCTCTATGAAGCCAAGAAAGAAGGTTCTCAGCAAATCAAAGTCTTCCGCCAGCGAATGCTACAGAAGTTGCAGGAAAGCAGAACCCTTGAAAATGATATGGCAAGAGCAATAGAGAATGATGAATTTGTTGTTTATTACCAGCCTATTGTGAATTCCGTCAGCAAGGAAATTTACGGCTATGAAGCGCTGATTCGCTGGATGCATCCTGTAAAGGGAGTGCTTTCCCCGGATAGCTTTATTTTCGCCGCTGAAAAAACAGGCATGATCAACGAGATAGGTAAAACCGTACTTAAACTGGCCTGTAGGGAAGCGGTCTCCTGGGCTGTTCCGGCCAGGATCTCCGTAAACGTCTCGCCTGTTCAATTAGGCAGCAAATCATTTATTAATACGGTGCAGACCGTTCTGGCTGAGACCGGGCTCCCGGCTAACCGTCTTGAGTTAGAGGTCACGGAGTCATCCCTCTTTAGTGACAGAAATAACCCCATTGCGATTCTGAAAAAACTCCGCGCACTGGGCGTAAGAATTTCCATTGATGATTTTGGCACGGGTTATTCGTCGCTCTCCAGACTCAGCGAGCTGAATTTTGATAAAATCAAGATCGATAAATCTTTTGTCAATCCGATATCTACACAAGAAGATGCGCTTAATATTGTGAAGCTTATTACCGGTATGGCTAAGAGCCTTAATATGGGCGTTATAGCCGAGGGCGTTGAGACCGAAGAGCAGCTTGAGCGGCTTCAGGCTCTGGGTTGTGAGCTTGTGCAGGGATATCTTTTCAGCAAACCACAGCCTCAGGTCGACAGCAAAATTAAGAGCGGCCAGGAATGAATCCCTCTCCTCAGCCCGATGCCAACCGTGATCACGTTTTTCACGCCTGGGTATTCACTTATAAAAATCAGGTGTTACCATTCACCCCGTAAATACCTTTCAACTCAACCCGAGGCTTTGATGCTGGAGAATGTAATCATCTGATAATCAGCTTACCGACCTTTCCAGGCCGGACTGATTATCAATGCGCCGAAATCGAATGCGGACACCGCTGTGTGTTTGCACGTTTTGCACATGATGATTAAACAGGTTCTTCAGTATGAATTTATCCCGTCAGGAACAACGTACCTTACACGTTCTCGCCAAAGGTGGCCGTATTGTGCACGTCCGCAATACCTCCGGCCGCGTCACCGCCGTTGAATGCTATAGCCGCGAAGGGCTACTGCTGGCTGACTGCACGCTCGCCGTTTTCAAAAAGCTCAAAACCAAAAAGCTGATCAAATCCGTTAACGGTCAGCCCTACCGCATTAACACTACCGGGCTGAACAACGTTCGCGCGCAGCTTGATAACCGTTAAGGAGGGGATGATGGATATCAGCACCCTTATTTCCGCGTCCCGGCACATCCAGCTGTCAGCGGAGGAAAGTAAAATTCCCTGGGACGAACCGGCCTTCAGCCAGCGCATGCTGGCGAACCATTTGTCGCAGGAGCACGACTGGGCCAGCCGCAGGCAGGAGGTTATTGAGCAGCAGGTCGAATGGATCGCCAGCCAGTTATCACCTGGCGCACATATCCTCGATCTCGGCTGCGGCCCCGGCTTTTATACCCACCGCTTAGCGGAACGTGGATTTCACTGCACCGGCGTGGATTTCTCACCGGCATCCGTGAGCTGGGCCCGTCAGCAGGCGCAGAACACCGGATTGAATATCGATTATGTTCAGCAGGATGTCCGCGCATACTGGCCGGATAAATCGTTCAATTTCATCATGATGACATTCGGGGAACTGAATGTGTTTAGCACGGCGGATGCGCGCTCACTCGTCAGCCGCTGCGCGCTGTGGCTGGAGCCGGGTGGCAGGCTGCTCACTGAAGTACATACTTTCGACGAAGTTAAGCGTCAGGGAATGGCTGAACCGAGCTGGCAACGCTGTCCCGACGGGCTGTTTCTGGGCGTCCCTCACCTGCTGCTGACGGAACATGGCTGGGATGAAGAAGCACAGACCAGCTCAACGCAGTTCTGGGCCATAGAAGCAAACGGTCAAACCACCCGTTTCGGCAGCCAGATGACGGCCTGGCGCGATGATGAGTACGTCAGCCTGCTCGGTAATGTCGGTTTTACTCTGCTTCCTCCTCCTGAAAGCAACGACTGGCCAGTCAGCGAGACATTTGAAGGAAAGCTGTTTGCTCTGCTGGCTGAAAAAGCAAATACCTCAGAGAAACGCCCTCTTAATACTCAACGCAATAAAAGGAATTCCACATTGGATATCCCACGTATTTTTACCATCAGTGAAAGCGAGCACCGCATCCACAACCCGTTCACCGAAGAAAAGTACGCCACGCTTGGCCGCGTGCTGCGCATGAAGCCGGAGACCCGCATTCTTGACCTCGGCAGTGGCTCGGGCGAGATGCTCTGCACCTGGGCCAGGGATCACGCCATTACCGGTGTCGGTATCGATTTGAGCCAGTTGTTCAGCGAGCAGGCCAGACGCCGCGCCGAAGAGCTCGGCGTCAGCAACCGGGTTCAGTTCATACATAACGACGCCGCCGGATACGTTACAGAAGAGAAATGCGATGTGGCAGCCTGTGTCGGTGCGACATGGATAGCCGGTGGGTTTGCCGGGACCGTCGAGCTGCTGGCACAAAGCCTGAAACCGGGCGGGATCATGCTTATCGGCGAACCCTACTGGCGTCAGCTACCTGCGACGGAAGAGATTGCCCAGGCCTGCGGCGTCAGCTCGACGACCGATTTCCTGACGCTGCCAGGGCTTGTCAACGCGTTCGATGAACTCGGCTACGACGTGGTGGAAATGGTACTGGCAGACCAGGAAGGCTGGGACCGGTATGAAGCCGCGAAATGGCTGACCATGCGCCGCTGGCTGGAAGCGAATCCTGACGACGGCTTCGCCGCCGAAGTCAGGGCCGAGCTATCACTCTCGCCGAAACGCCACGTAACTTACGCGCGGGAATACTTTGGCTGGGGCGTGTTCGCGCTAATTGCCAGGTAATAACAGGTGCCCGGTATTACTGACTGGAGATACCGGGAGCTTCGCCTTTGCTTTGATCTGATGCATCACCTGCACAATATATATTCAGTATGTTTATTAATCAGGACGTCGCCATAAGGAGCATCATATGTCACAACATAAACAGTTCTGTCAGGCTTGCGGAATGCCGATGTCGGCACCCGATGCACATAGTGCAAGCGATCACTATTGTGCGTACTGCAGCGACAGCAACGGCAATCTCAAACCCTGGGAAGAAGCGGTATCAGGCTTAGCCAGCTTCCTTGATTCCTGGCAAAAAGTCGGCCCGGAAAAAGCACAGAAGCGGGCAAAACGTTATCTGACGGCAATGCCCGCCTGGGCTCATAAAGCGGACGAGTGATTTGAGCTGATTATAGTCACTCCCCCTGAATCCATTAAGGAGAGCCCATGTTTTCTTACATTATGCCTGGAACCAACGACCTGCCACGCGCCATAACATTCTACGATCCGCTGATGGAGATGCTGGGGTATCCCCGTGGCGGCAGGAATGAGGACGTCGCATGGTGGGGCGTTTTCAACGGTAATAACACGACGGCACTGGGTATCGGCAGACCTTTTGATAAACAGGATGCCACGACCGGAAATGGTGTGATGGTCGCCCTGATTGCCCGCTCTGCCGAACATATCCAGCAGCTTCACGCGCTCGCTTTAAACCAGGGCGGCACGGACGAGGGAGCACCAGGCCTGCGCCCGCATTACGGCGAAGGTTTGTATAGCGCTTATGTCAGAGACCCCGATGGCAACAAGCTGGCATTCGTCTATTACACCGCACAATCCTGAGTACGATAAATCGGGGGCCTTAGTGCCCCCATCTGAAACTAAACCTATCCCGTAGATTTCAGAGGAGCGTTGTACGAGTTTATAAATGTCGAGATGTCTCACTGTTTTACGTCAGAACTGCATGGTGTGACAACTACGCTGCAATGAATCACCACAGGTTTAACAGACACCTCAGAGTCATTTAAGATGACTTAAAAGAGAGGTGCCCATGAGTGGTAAACGTTACCCCGAAGGGTTTAAAATTGATGTGATAAAACAGGTTGTTACGCGTGGTCATTTTGCTTCCAGTATCGCAACACGTTTCTATACCACTACCCACAGTCTTTAATACTGGATAAAAAAGTATGGGCCGAACTCCTCCACCAATAAAGAACAGTCAGATGCTCAGGCCGAGATCCGCTGGCTCCAGAAGGAACTGAAGCGGGTTACTGACGAACGGGACATATTAAAAAAAGCCGCGGCGTACTTCGCAAAGCTGTCCGACTAAGGTACGCCTTTATCTGTGACAACACCGGTTGCTGGCCTGTCCGTCTGCTCTGCCATGTGCTGAATGTGCGCCCGAGTGGGTTTTACGCCTGGCTTCAGCAGCCACATTCACGACGGTATCATGCTGACCTGAAGCTTACGGGGCTTATCAAGCAGTTCTGGCTGGTATCGGGCTGTGTTTATGGCTATCACAAGATCTATCTCGATCTGCGGGATACCCCGGGCAACAGTGCGGTATAAAAAAGTCTGGCGCTTGAAGCAACATGAGGGGATAAAGTCTCAGTTCGGATACCAAAGCCCACGGGTGCGTAAAGGTGAAGCCAGTATTGTGACGCCCAACAGGCACCAGTGGCAGTTCAACCCGGAAACACCAGATAAACGTTGGGTAACAGACATTACCTATATACGAACACACGCAGGCTGGCTGTATCTTGCTGTGGTCGTTGATCTGTTCTCGCGCAAAGTTATCAGCTGGTTAATGCAACCCTGGATGACAAAAGATATTGTCCTAAATAAGCTTCTGATGTCCCTGTGGCGACGTAATCCTCAATAACAGGTGCTGGTTTATTCTGATCAGGGTAGTCGGTACACATGCTATGAATGGTAGTCGTTACTGAAATCGCACGGACTGGAGGGCAGAATGAGCCGTCGCGGTAACTGTCATGCCAACGCGGTTGCTGAAGGCTTTTTCCAGCTACGGAAGCGTAAACGGATAAAGAAAAATATCTACGGAACGAGAGACGAAGCCAGAAGCGATATTTTTGATTACATCGAAATGTTTTAGAACAGTAAGCATCGGTATGGTTCGACCGATAAAATGCCACCTAAGGAAGATGAAAATCAATATTATCAACGGCTCAGTGGTGTCCAGATTATCATGTCGATTCAAAGCAATCTTATCAGCGACTCATGAGTTTTTATGATTATTTATGAGGATTTACCATTGCAAGCATCAGCAAGATCTTCCTGTGTCACACACGAAACGTGATGCCTCTCTGAACTTAACATCCCAGACATTGCTTTTAATTTAATACAAATGCAATAATATTCTCTGGATATGCATTTTTTCAAACAGGCCCTTACATGAAGATTAGTGCACTAACTGAAAGAATCTCTCAGAAAATTATGGGGTTAATTAATAATGGTGATATTGCTCCAGGTTCACATTTAAGTGTACCGAAGCTGGCCGAAATCTTTGATGTCTCCCGTTCCCCCGTACGCGAAGCATTAGTTTATCTTGAACAAAAAGATGTTTTGTTACAGAAGCAAAACCGCGGTTTTTTTGTTAAGGATGACTACATCCCTCATGCTGATACCAAGCAAGAGCTGTCAGAAGAACTCGACTTGCCTGAGTATTATCAACTGGCTGAGGATTGGCTGCAGGATAAAATCGAATCTGAAGTAACCGAGCTTTTTCTGATGAAACGCTACAACCTCACCAAAAGCCAGTTGTCTACAGTGCTCGCCAGAGGCATTAGTGAAGGATGGGTTGAACGTAAGCAAGGTTACGGCTGGCGCTTTCTACCGGTGGCAAAAACCAAGACCGCACTGGAGCAGATTTTCAGCTTCCGTATGGTCATAGAACCTATGGCCATCCTGGAACCCACGTTCAATGCTCCTCAGGAAAAAATCAACGATATACGACGCGAACTGGAAATGCTGCTGGAGAGCGGAATTGAGCGCCTCACCCCTACCCAGCTACAGCTGGCAGGCTATCGCTTTCACGAAACGATTATCGCTTTTTCGAATAATCCGTTTTTTGAAATCTCGCTGCGCAATGTCAACCGCATGCGCCGGCTGATGGACTATCGGATCATGGATGACCGTAACCGTTACTACGCTGAGGTAAAAGATCATATGCGGATCCTCGCCCTGATTGAATCCGGGCAGCGCATTGAGGCGTCCTATACCATGAAGCAGCACCTGTCCGTCGCCCTCGATAATAAAAAAATGCGCCGAATCAGCGCGGAAAGTTAACCCCTGCACCAAAAAAATCGGCTCACACTGTGAGCCGATTGTCTGTTAACTGGCGACCGAATAGAGCGGATAAAGCCCCAGCAATAATCCCGAGCCCAGGAATATCATGCACAGCAGGAACGCCCACTTGAAGGTGTATTTTTGATGGTCGCTGAACTCGACCCCTGCCAGCCCCACCAGCAGATAGGTGGAAGCCACCAGCGGGCTTAACAGGTGCACCGGCTGCCCCACCAGTGATGCCCGCCCAATCTCAACCGGATCAATGCCGTAGGCTTTTGCCGCCTCAGCCAGAACCGGCAGCACGCCATAATAGAAAGCGTCGTTGGACATAAAAAAGGTGCCCGGAAGGCTGATCAGCGCGGTAATCGGTGCGAGATAAGGCCCCCAGGACTGCGGCAGAATGTCCAGCAGCGTGTTGGACATTGCGTTAACCATCCCCGTCCCTGACAAAATACCTGCGAAGATCCCGGCCGCGAGGAAAATCGAGGTCTGGTTCAGCGCGGCGGGGGCATGAGCAGCAATACGCTGACGCTGCGCATCCAGATGCGGGTAGTTAATCAACAGTGCGATGGCAAACGCCACCATGAACAGCACGGACAGTGGAAGCAGTTCCATCACCAGCGAGGCCATCAGCGCAAGCGTTAAGGCGGCATTAAACCAGAACATTTTTGGCCGACGCAGCTCGTCATTCACTTCATTGATGGCAGGCAGATAGCTTTCGGCATCTTCTTCGATGACCGCGCCATGTGCATTGGTCTGGATACTCAGTTTACCTAAACGACGGCGTTCACGAATGCCAATATACCAGGAGAGCGCCAGCACCCCTACCAGCCCGCAGATCATCGAGGGAATCAGCGGTATAAATAGCTCACTCGACTCCACCTTTAACGATGCCGATACGCGCGCCAGCGGGCCGCCCCAGGGAAGCAGGTTGGTGACGCTCCCGGAGAGGAAGACCACACAGGTCAGAGCAAGCGGGTCAAGACGAATACGTTTAAACAGAGGAAGCATCGCCGTAACGCAGATCATGTAGGTGGTTGAACCGTCCCCGTCGAGGGAGACCATCGCCGCCAGCAGCGCGGTACACATCACCGCCTTAACCGGATCGCCATCAATAATACGTAAGAAGAACCGTATTATCGGGTCGAATAATCCGGTATCGAACATGGTACAAAAATAAAGAATGGCGAAAATTACCATAATCGCGGTAGGCGCGACCTTCTTTAATCCCTCAATCATCATTTCGCCCATCTCGCCACCGAAGCCAGCAATCAGTGCAAACAGGATGGGAATAATAGTCAGGGCGGTCAGCGCGGATAATTTTTTGGTCATGATGAGGATCATAAAGACCACAATCATGCCGTAACCCAGGAACGAGAGCATAAGAGTCTCCGACGCAGATATTGCTAACTGCGTAATGAAAGAATGTACGTTATTAAATTATTAGGGAGAGCGATTAACTCATGTGCATACCGCCGTTGACGGAGAAGTTCGCCCCGGTGGCATAACCCGCTTCATCGGAAGCCAGCCAGGCACAAATAGAGGCAATTTCTTTTGGCGATCCCAGACGCCGGACCGGAATTTCCTGAACGATTTTATCGATGACCTGAACGGGAGTGACCGTCTTCAGTTTGCTGGTGGCCAGATAGCCGGGAGAGACGGTATTAACCGTGACGCCACGCGCCGAAACCTCACGCGCCAGGGCGCGGGTAAAGCCACGCACGGCATATTTTGCGGTGGAGTAGTTAACCTGCCCGACGGTGCCAATCTGCGCATTCAGGGAGGAGATATTAATAATGCGCCCCCAGCCGCGCGCCATCATGCTATCTACCACCTGACGCGTTACGTTAAATAAGGAGTTCATGTTAGTATCGATAACGGCCTGCCACTCCTGAGGCTGCATATCGCGGAATAAGACATTACGCGCGGTCCCGGAATTATTAATCAGCACATCCACCTCGCCGACCTCGGCACGAATTTTTTCAAAGGCATTTACCGTTGAATTCCAGTCTGCAACGTTTCCCTCAGAGGCGATAAAATCAAAACCTAACTTCTTGTTATCTTCCAGCCAGGCGTCCTTTCTTTTGGAATCAGGACCGCAACCGGCAACGACAATAAAGCCATCCTGCGCTAACCGACGACATATTGCCGTACCGAGACTACCCATTCCAGATGTGACATACGCGATACGTTGGGTCATACCCCTCTCCCGTTGCATTTTATTAACATTTACTCACCACTTATTAACATTAAGCGGTGGGCACAGGGATTCCGCAACCTAACCTTGTTGGAAATGTGAGCAGGATCGTTCAATTTCTGCATTTAACAACATTCAAATGCAATTTAAACGTGAGACAAAAACTGCACTCACGCTCTCCACATCGTTTTACATCGCTAAAATCCGCTAAACACCAGGCATAACAGGAAGACATACAGAGAAGTGAGATAAATATCACAGCGCAATAAATGCATTTATTATATAAAAAATGCAAATAAGACAGGAGTAACCATGACAACCTATGCTTACGTTGGCTGCCGGACCTCGGCATGGCGCGGTGCGCGCGGTAAGGGGATTAGCGTCTACCGGATTGCCGATTCCGGAAATTGGGAACTGTTACAATGCATCGCCTCCGTGCAGGACAACCCCGCCTGGCTGACGCTCGATCCCGGGCGTAACCGGCTCTACGTTCTGCACGGCGATGGCGACCGCGTGGCGGTATTCAATCGAGATCCCGACACCGGCCTGCTGAGCCTTTATCACCATCAAACCACCGGCCCACGTCACAGCAACCCGGACCTCGATCCCGCCCGTAGAAATAATCCGGTTGGCGCCTCGCTGACGCCTGACGGGAACACCCTGCTGATCGCCAATCATGAGGGCGGCAACATTGCTGCCCTGCCTGTCAGCGACGAGGGTCTGGAGCCGCCAGTGCACTTTGCGCCTATCGAAGGCCATACCGCCGCCCATGCCACACTGTCGCGCCCGCATGAAGTCGTTTTTGCGCCCGGCAGTCCGCTGTTTGCCGTGCCGGTTCAGGGCCGAAAGGCTGGCAACGGCATCGATATGATCCGTCTGTACCACTGGGAGGAGACCCGCTCATGCCTGGCCGATGAGGTGCAGCTCCCGGAAGGCAGCTGGCCGCGTCACGTCGATTTTCACCCCAGCGGAAAATGGCTGTATGGCATCAGCGAGCTGAGCAGCACCGTCACGGTTTATCATCTCGACCGGGAAAAGGGGACGTTCTCACTCACACAAACCCTCAGCGCGCTGCCGGCAGGCTATACGAGCCGGAGCGATGCCAGTGAAATCGAGGTGCACCCGTCCGGGCGATTTGTCTATGCCGCCAACCGGGGCCATGACTCCATCGCCGTGTTCAGCATCAATCAACAGGATGGCTCACTGACGCCCAATGGATGGGTGCCCTGCGGCGGGAAAACGCCCCGCTTCACCACCCTTTCGCCCGATGGCTCACGCTTCTTCAGCGCGAATGAAGACTCCGACACCATTCAGGTGTTCGACGTCGACAGTGACACCGGCATGCTTTCCGCGACAGAAATCGTCATTGCAACGGCCAGCCCAACCTGCATCTGCTTCGCCTGATCCCGCAGGCTCAGCGTCGCTCTGCCTCTCCTTCGGGTTGCACAGCCTGCTCCGCCGGGAGCAGGCTGCCGATTAGCGTTTTCACCGACGGCGAAGCCTGCCCGTAATCCCGCACGCCGACAAGCAGCTCCCGTCTCGCCCAGGGCTCCGCTAACGGAATGACGCGGACGCCGCTGTGCAGGGTTGAGGATGCCACCTCATTCACCGGTAGCACCGCAATCCCCAGCTGCTGCGCCACCAGCTCGGCCATCGCACTAAAGCTGCTCACGCGCAGCCCCACGCTAAGGTTTTTCCCCAGGGCGCGCGCCTGGCGTTCAAGGATATGGCTCACGGCGCTGTTGCGGTGCGAGCCGATCAGTTTTTCATTCACAATATCGGCAAAAGTTAACTCGCTGCGCGCCGCCAGGGGGTGAGAGGGCCACACCAGCACCGAGAGGAGATCGTGCTGCCAGGGCCAGTACTCAATCCCTGCCGACGGGGTCCAGCTGGAGAAGAAGCCGACATCGGCCTCGCCAGCCAGTAACCCCTGCACAACGCTCATCCCGGTCTGTTCTTCAATTTCAATGTCGGTCTGCGGGTAATGCGAAAGATAGTCGCTCACCACCCGCGGCAGGTGATTCATCAGCGCCGCGGAGATGGTGTAAATACGGATGTGTCCCCGGATGCCTGCGGCATAATCGCTGAGCTCCTCTTCCATCTTCTCCAGATTGCGGAACACCTGGCGGGCATGATAGAGCAGGGAATGACCTGCCGGGGTCAGGGTTATGCCCCTCGGCATACGCAGCATCAGCTGCGTACCCACCTGCTGCTCCAGCTCGGCGATACGTTTGCTGACCGCAGATACCGCGGTATGTTTTCTGCGGGCCGCATGGGTGAGATTTTGCGTCTCCGCGACCGCCACAAAAAGAGATAAAGAGACCAGATCAAAACGCATCGTTTTATCCATAGTTAATGCTTCAGTGTTTGCTGAATGACGTAAGGCAGAATCCCACCGTGCCGGAGATAGCGCAGCTCCTGCTGCGAATCGAGGGTCAGCGTAAGCATGAATTCGCCCAGCAGCGATGTGCCGCGTCGGATCTGCATCGTCAGGGGTGTGCAGCCCGTCTGCAAATGATCCAGCCCGTCAACGTTAATCTCCTCGCGCCCGTCCATTTCTGGTAAACGCGCCGCCTCTTCAGGCGAGATATGTAACGGCAAAATCCCCATCCCGATAAGGTTAGTGCGGTGGATACGTTCAAAACTGTGCGCCACCACCGCCTTAACCCCCAGCAGCGCCTGGGCTTTAGCGGCCCAGTCCCGGCTGGAGCCTGCGCCATACCGCTCACCGGCGAAGATCACCAGGGGGGTTTCACGCTGCAGCCAGCTTTGCGCCGCTTCATACGCCGGCAGGATCTGCTGATGCTGCGCATCCCAGGCCTTGCCGCCGCCGCTGCGCTGCGCCTGCGGAAGCAAACGGTTGACCAGCGCGGTATTGGTGAACGCGCCGCGAACCATGACTTCGTGGTTACTGCGCCGCGTGGAGTAAAGGTTCAGATCCTGCGGATTTTCATGATGCTCAACCAGCCATTGCCCCGCCAGGCTTGCGAGCGGGATCGCCCCGGCCGGCGAGATGTGGTCGGTGGTGACATCATCGCCTAACCACAGGAAGGGATGCGCGCCAGAGAGGGTCAGGGTTGCGGCCGGATCCCGGGGCAGACGTTCAAGATAACCCGGACGGCGCAGATAGGTGGAGGTCGCCTCCCAGGGATAATGCACGCTTCCGGGGGCCACAATCTGCTGCCAGTGCGGGGTCCCCTGCCAGATAATGTCCCGGCGTTTGACGTAGTGCTCCGGTTTCATGATCCGTCCGAGCCACATTTCCACCTCCTCCCGGGACGGCATTAAATCGCGCATGGTAAGTGGCCGCCCTGCCTCGTCAACGCCAAGCAGGTCGTTCACCATGTCATGAGAGATATGTCCGGCAATCGCCCAGGCAATCACCAGCGCCGGAGAGGTGAGATAGCCGTGCCCGAGAGAAGGGTTCACGCGACGGGGGAAATTACGATTGCCGGACAGGACGCATACCGCCTGTAGCCCCTCGCTGACCAGCGCCTCCATTGCTGGTTGCAGGGCACCCGAGCTGCCAATGCAGGTCATGCAACCGTAGCCGGTGACGTCAAAGCCCATTTTCTCCAGTTCGCTCAGCAAACCCGATGCACTGAGGTAGTCGGTGACCGCTCTGGAGCCCGGCGAGAACGAGGTTTTAACCCACGGCTTAGGCCGCAGCCCGTGTCTGGCGGCATTGCGGGCAAAGAGAGCTGCCTGAATGATAAGCCAGGGATTCGCCGTGGTCGTACAGCTGGTAATGGCGGCAATAGCCACCGCGCCCTGGCGGATCGGTTCAGGATATTCAGACCGCGACCAGTGGCGATCCCGCACTTGCGGACTGAGCGTGTCGGTGAAGCTGCTGGCCGCCTGACCCAGCGGGATCTGTTGATGGGGATTAACCGGCCCGGCCATGCACGGCTCAATGGTGGTGAGGTCGAGCGCAATAAGCTGGCTGAATTCAGGCTGCGGTGCATCCGCCGTCCGCCACAGATGCTGCGCCTGCATGTAGGCGCTGATGAGGGCCTGCTTCTCTTCGCTACGCCCGGTTAACGCCACGTATTCAGCGCTGCGTTCGTCAAAGGGAAAGAACACCACCGTCGCGCCGTATTCCGGTGCCATGTTGGCGATGGTGGCCCGGGATTCAACGGACATGCTGGCTAACGCAGGTCCGGTAAACTCGACAAACTTACCGACAACGCCTGTTTCGCGCAGCAAGCGGGTGATATGCAGGGCCAAGTCGCTGTCGCTGACATCGGGTGACAGCGCCCCTGATAGCGAAATGCCAATCACCTCGGGGAAGCTCAGGGTGACGGGTTCCCCCACCAGCGCGGCCTGCCCTTCGAGCCCGCCCACGCCCCACCCCAGAATGCCCAGGGCGTTGATCATCGGGGTATGGCTATCGGTGGCGATCATGCAATCCGCATGCAGGAGCGGCACAGGCGCGGTGTTATCCACCGTCACCACTTCGGCAATGGTTTCAAGGTTCATCAGATGAATAATCCCGGTGCCCGGCGGGATCACGCGGAAGTTATCCAGGCTCTTTTCGGCCCAGCGGATAAAGCGGTACCGCTCAGCGTTGCGGCGAAAATCAAACTGCAGGTTATCTTCCAGCGCAGAGGCGGAGGCATAGCTTTCGACAATCACCGAGTGATCGATAGTCAGTACCGCCGGAATACGCGGATTGATCGCCGTGGCATCGCCGCCCAGCTCGGTTGTTAAATCGCGCATCGCCGCGAAATCAGCCAGTGCTGGCAGGCAGGTGGTGTCGTGGAACATCAGCCGACCGGGATAGAACTCAACCTCGCTCTTGTCCGCCGCCCCGGCCAGCATCTGCAAAAATTGTGGCAGGGCCTCCGGGGAGCGCAGCGCGACGTTTTCCAGCAGCACGCTCAGGCTGAAAGGGAGGGCCTGCAACTGCGCCAGGGGCAACAGCTGGGTGAGATCCACAAAATGATAGCGCTGATGATGAATCACCAGGTCAGAACGTTCGAGAGCCAGGGTTGATGTCATAGGGTCTTCCGTCACAGCAGTAATGTTATGTTCGTCAGGGGATAACGTGCCATGTCCGGGACGGGGCGAAAATTGAACTTTTGATAAGATAGCGTTCTCAAAACGAGAACGCTAAGAGGGAGATCACGCTGCGGCTAATTCTCTGTCGATAATCTGCTGTAAGCTGCCTTCCGCCTTCCAGCGGGTCAGGAGCGCAACGAGATCCTGGTAGCGCTGTTCGTTGCCCCGAGGCACGCAGATAGCCTGGTTTATCTGACCAAAATTATCGGGCAGGACCCGATATCCCGCGTGCTCTGCGGCTGTCCGCTCCAGCGGCTGACGGATCCCCGCCGCCATATCCCCTTCGCCATTCAGAAACGCATCGATAGCAGCCTGAGAGGAGCTAAGCCGGTTCAGGGTGGCATTCTTTAGCTGGCGCGTCAGATGGAGATCGTAGGCCGCCCCTTTACCGACGTTGATCACCACCCCGGTTTTATCCATTTGCGCCACGCTTTTCCACGGGCTGCTTTCGTTAACCAGAACCGTTCCCTGGATCTGGATATAGGGCTGGGTAAAGTGCAGAACCTCTTCACGCTGCGGATCGACCGCCAGAAACGCGATATCCCAGAGGCCTTTTTGCGCGTCATCCACCACTTTTCCGGCGGTCGGATAGGTTTTGAACTGCGCCGTTCTGCCCCACTCCGCGGCGATTTTATGCGCCAGTTCCACCGTGATCCCGCCAGGACTGCCGTCCGGCAGTTCCTTTGCAAGTACGGCATTACCCAGATTGATGGCAAAACGCAGGGGGTCAATGGCTGACATGGGGCTCCTCCGGAAGACGGTTACGGTCATGATTTTCAGTGTCGAAACTCAGGCGCTGGATTTTGCCGGCGACGAATAAATAACAGCACAAATTCAGGAAAGCGCAGACGCCAACGAAGATCAGCGCACCGTTAAATGAGCCGGTGTCTTTAATAATGTAGGCGATGATAATCGGCGTGAAGATCCCCGAAATATTACCGATCATATTAAACAGCCCGCCGCTTAAGCCGATCGCCTCTTTCGGCGAGAAGTCGGAAACCACACACCATCCCATTGCACCGAATCCTTTGCCGAAGAAGGCCAGCGACATGATCGCCACGACAATCCAGGCAGAATCCACGTAGTTACAGATCACCATGCTGACGGCCAGCAGCATACCGATCACAATCGGCGTTTTGCGGGCCGCAGAGAGGCTAAAGCCACGGGAGAGCATGTAATCCGACAACACGCCCCCCAGCAGCGCTCCGGCGCAGCCGCACAGCGCGGGTAAAGAGGCGACGAACCCGGCTTTCAGAATGGTCATGCCACGATCGTGAACCAGATAAACCGGGAACCAGGTCAGAAAAAAGTACGAGAGTACGGTAAAGAAGAACTGCCCCATATAGACGCCGAGCGCCAGCCGGTTGGTCAGCAGTTTGCGGGTATAGCCCTTGCCCGTGATGTCGCCCTTTTTGGTGGCCTTCAGGTTAGTGAGCCCCCCGCCCGACTGGATATAATCCAGCTCTTCGCTGTTGACCAGGGGATGGATCTTCGGGGTGTCGGCAAGGACCCGGTGCATAACCAGTGCGACCAGGATCCCCAGCCCGCCCATAAACCAGAACACCGACTCCCAGCCGAAGCGATAAGAGAACCAACCCATCAGGGGTAAAAAGACCACCAGCGCGAAGTACTGGGCGGCCGTGGTAAAACCGGAGGCTTTTCCCCGCTCGCGCGCCGGGAACCAGGCGGCGAGAAAGCGTGAGTTGGCAGGCAGGGTCGGCGCTTCAATTAACCCCATCATAAAAATAAAGCCGAAGATCATTATGCGGGTGATCCAGACGTTGTCAAACGAGGTGCTGAACCCCACCAGGAAAACGAACAGAGACCAGGTAAAGACCCCGGTGACCAGCACCCGTTTGGAGCCAAACCGATCGAGTAACCACCCGCCCGGATACTGCCCCAGCACATACGCCCAGGTAAAGGTAGAGATCAGATAACCCAGCGCCACAATATCCAGGCCAGCGGCTTTGACCATATCGGGTCCGGCAATAGAAAACGTGGCGCGATCGCCATGATTTAACGCGATACTTAAGAACACCATCAGCAAAATCATATAACGATAGTGCGTGGGTCTCTTTTTTGATGAAGCAGAGTCAGGAGTTGTCATTCTTTTCGGCCTTATCAGGAAGACGAAGAGTTAAATCCGTAAAGTACAGCCGGGTTATCGACAAATAACTTGTGCCGAACCCGCTCATTACTTGCCCAGTGAAAAATCTTTGAAAGAATTAACGCGTCATCTGGCATCTTCTTATTTGCGCTAATGAGATTCGGGTGCGGCCAGTCGCTTCCCCAGACCACGCGCTCGGTAGCTTCATGTAAAAAACCTGTGATCACACCCGCCATGTCCGACACATCATCCCGCTGCGACTGATGGTAAAGCGCCGACAGTTTTACCCAGCAGCGGCCGGTACCGATGAGATCCCAGGCGAGCTTCCATGCGGGGTGGGACATCGGTTCGGGCTGCGGCAGCCGGAAGAAATGGTCGATTACCAGCCGGCCCGGAAGCTGGGTTAGCAAGGCGCGCAGCGCCCAGAGCTGGTCGGCGGTGGCATGGATCTGCACATGCCAGCCGCGTTCGGCTACCCGGGCGGCCAGCGGCATCAGCATCTCCGGGGTGGTGATACTGCCCGCGCCAAAATTGAAGCGGATGCCGGTCACCCCGGCGGCGGCGAGGCAGTCCAGCTCCGCGTCGCTGATGGTATCCGTGACCACAGCTTCACCGCGCGCTACCGGGCCAAAGGACTTCAGCGCATCGAGTAAACAGCGGTTATCTGCACCGTAAGAGGAAGGTTGAACCAGGACGTGGCGCGTAAAACCCAGCCAGTGTTTAAACGCGCGATAATCGCTAACGGTGGCAGCGGGTAAATTGCGTTTATCATCGGGCGCATAAGGGTAACGCCTGTCAAAAATATGATGATGGCAGTCACAGCTATTCGCAGGTAATACGACACCGGGCAGAGACGTAATATGGCTGTATTTAATCTCTGCCTCTGTTTTCTCATTATTCACGACGGGGCCTTACTCTTTATGCCATGCCCGCAGCACGTCAATTCATCAAACGCTTTAATTTATTTACGGCGGACTGCGGGCTACTTAATACCGCGCAGGAGACGGCGGAACTGACCTGCGGGTAAGCGATTTCCATAGAAAAATGGGCCAGAAGAATAGCGTCGGCCTCCTGGTGTTGCAGGGCCGCCTCGACAATCAGCTGGTTATGCAGGCTGGCATTGCCGGCGTTCAGGGCATCGCGGGCACCGGGGACCACATAACTGCTCAGGGTGGCATCTGAGTGGCATGCGGCCGCCAGTTCCCTGAATTCGTCTTCCATCCCTTTTACCGCAGGCCCGAAGGTGGCCAGCATGACGATATTCCGCCCTTTCTTCAGCGCATCCTCGAACATCGCTTCGTTAGGCTTGAGCACGGGTAGCGATTTTTCCTGCGCGCTGGCTTCGATGGCGGTGCCAAAGGCCGAACAGGTAAACAGCACCGCTGCGGCATCAATGCTGATGGCATACTCCACTAACGCATTGATACGGTTATTCATGCGCGGGGTAAGCGTGGACACTTTCGCGCGATCCACGCTCAAGGCATCGTCAAGCAGGTTGCTGACTTCAGCGTCAGGCCACAACTGCTTAAAGGTGTCATTGATTGGTGCCACGGCCAGAGGGGTGGCATGGATCAGGACAATACGTTGGCTCATGGCTTTCTCCAGATACCAAGCTGCCCGAGCTCGGGCAGCCACAACTCATGCTCAGGCGCGAATAGCCGCTGCCACTTTTTCAGCAAAGGCTTTGGTGCCGCATGTGCCACCCAGATCCGGAGTGCGGGTCGCCGGGTTCTCCAGCACTTCGTCCACCGCACGGTTGATCTCATCCGCCGCTTTCAGGAATTTCGGCTGGTTATGCTTCTCGGCATACCAGGCCAGCATCATTGCTGCGGAGAGGATCATCGAAACCGGGTTAGCTTTATCCTGGTTCTGAATATCCGGCGCGGAACCGTGCTGCGCCTGCGCACAGCAATGGGTATCGCTGGCCATAATGGAGCCCGCTAAGCCCAGGCTTCCGGAGAGTTCGCTTGCCAGATCGCTGATGATGTCGCCGTAGAAGTTGGTAGCAACCAGCACGTCAAAGCGTTCCGGGTTACGCACCAGGTGCGCAGTGGACGCATCCACCAGCAGGTCATCCAGCTGCACTTCCGGGAACTCTTTCGCCACGGTGCGCACCGCTTCCAGGAACAGACCATCCGTCATATGGAAGCTGTTGGCCTTGTGGATAGCCGTCACTTTTTTCTTACGCTGCATCGCCAGCTCAAAGGCTTTACGCGCAATACGCTCAGAGCAATGACGGGTGATTTTGCGGGTAGACAGCGCCATATCCGGGCTCGGCATTACCTCACCCCAGCCGCGCGTCATATTACGATCCGGGTAAAAACCTTCTGTGGCTTCACGCATGATCACCAGATCCATGGTTTTGCCTTCTTTCATGTTCGACGTCAGGAATGGACGCGTGCGGGCCGGGCGAACGTTCGCATACAGGTCCAGACCGATACGGAAGCCCGCTGAGACGTTACGGCCACCCTTTTCAGGTGCTGGATAGTCCGCGTGGGACTGGGTACCGAGAATGATGCCATCGTAGGTTTTCGCTTTGTCTAACGACTCCTGACGAAGCGTGGTGCCATATTTTTCCAGGCTCTTGAAGCCCACATCTTCGTAGTCAAATTCAAAATCCAGGCCGAAGGCTTTATCCAGTGAATTCAGCACTGTTACTGCGGCTGAAGTGATTTCAGGACCGATACCGTCACATGGCAGAACCAGAATGCGCATAAAAACTCCAATAGGTTGTTTGCTTTCGATTGCATTTTTATATCAATAAATGCACCTAACACAAGGTGATGGCGATCACATTTATCTGATAAAGCTTTTTTGATTTAGCATTTTGTTTACCTTTCATGCACTTGCGGACAGCGATTTTTGCGGCCACAAGCACCTGTTATTGTTGCACTGCAACGTTTATGGCTGACAGGCATATGAGATCTCTGAATCGGCGGAAAAGTGTGATCTTAACCACGTTTTAACAATCACCACATTTGCATTTATAAACACATAAAAGCAGTATAACCCCATCAACGGGTTTCAGAGGAATGAACATGACTAAGTTAGGCGTTATCGCCGACGACTTTACCGGGGCCACAGACATAGCCAGTTTTATGGTCAACGCAGGCTGGAAGGTGGTGCTTTTTAATGGCGTGCCCACGGGCGTTTTCGACACGCAGGATACGGATGCCATCGTGATTGCCCTAAAGAGCCGCTCTATCCCGGTCAACGAGGCGGTGGAGCAGTCGTTATCGGCCTCGGCCTGGCTAAAGGCGCAGGGGTGCCAGCGACAGCTCTTTAAATATTGCTCCACCTTTGACTCGACCGCTCAGGGCAATATCGGCCCGGTGACTGATGCGCTGATGAAGTTCTTAAATACGCCCGCCACCCTCGTCTGCCCGGCGGTACCGGATAATGGCCGCACGATTGTGCACGGCCATTTGTTCGTTAAGGGTGAGCTGCTTAATGAAAGCGGCATGGAACATCATCCCGTCACGCCGATGAAACACTCCTCCCTGAAAAAGCTGATGGAGGCGCAGTCCGTGGGGCTGTGCGGGATGATTAATCTGGATAAGGTGAAAAACCACCCGGATGACATAGCGTCTGAGATGGAAAAAGAGCTGGCGAACAAAGCCCGTTATTTCATCTTCGACGTCCTTGATAATCAGGATCTGCTGACTGTCGCCCGGGCTACCGCGAACTTCCCGCTGGTGACCGGTGCCGCCGGGCTGGGTTACGCCATCGCCACCCTGGATGAGCAGAGCACCTTGTCCGGAAAACAGGCTATGCACATTGATGCCAGCGGCGCCAGCGTGGTGCTCTCAGGCAGCTGTTCCACCATGACCAATCAACAGGTGGATTTCTATCAGCAGCGCGCCTCCTCTCTGGCGCTGGATGTGGAAAAAATCATTCACGATCCCGCCTATCTGGAGTTCGTGGCGCAATGGGCGATCGCCCATGCCGGTGAGCCTCTGGCACCGATGGTCTACGCCACCCAGCCGCCGCAAATCATTGAGCTGATCCAGAAGCACTACGGGGCTGAATACGTCAGCGACCGGATTGAAACCTTCTTCTCTTCGCTGGCCCAGTCGCTGACCCGGGCTGGCTTTAACAAGTTTATCGTCGCGGGGGGCGAAACTTCGGGCGCGGTGACGCAGGGATTGAACATTGAGGGGATGGTTATTGGTGAACCGGTCGCGCCGGGCGTGCCCTGGACCCAGGTCCTCAACAAACAGCAGTGGGTGATCCTCAAATCCGGGAACTTTGGCAGCCAGGATTTCTTCCAGAAAGCACAGGAACATTATCATGAGTGAAAAACAGTTAAGAGAGGATATGGTTCGCTATGCACGTTCCATGTTTGAGCGCGGATACAGCAGCGGCGGCGCGGGCAATATCAGCCTGAAACTGCCGGACGGTAATATTCTGGCGACGCCCACTAACTCCAGCTTTGGCGACCTCGATGCAGACGAGCTGAGCAAAGTCACCATGCAGGGAGAGCTGCTGTCCGGCCAGAAAGCCTCTAAAGAGGTGCTGATGCACCTTGCAATGTACCGTCAGCGCCCACACTGTGGCGGCATCGTTCATCTGCACTCTCCCTGGCTCACCGCCCTGTCGTGCCTGCCAGGCATCGACCCTGAAAATGCCCTGCCGCCAATTACCCCCTATTACGTGATGCGGGTGGGTAAATTGCCGGTGGTGCCTTACATTCGCCCGGGTTCACCGCTGATCGCAGAGCACGTTGAAAAACTGGCGGCGGAACATAACGCCATTCTTTTAGCCAATCACGGTCCTATTATTTCAGGCAAAAATATCCGCGAGGCGGTATTTAATGCCGAAGAGTTAGAGGAGACGGCAAAACTGTATTTCATGCTTAAACCCTTTGGCATGAATACCCTGACTCAGGAAAATGTCGACGAGCTTAACGCCACATTTAATATGAAGTAACTGAGAGTAAGAACGCCCTGCGTTAATTTATTACGCAGGGTTTGCCCTGCCTGTGTAACCAAAATTATAATAAGGTCGCCTATGTCTCTTATGCTTATCACCGGGATAGTTATGTTTATTATATTAACCTGGTGTCTTCTGAAAAACATATTCCCCCCCAGCATCTTATTTATACTTCTGCCTACCGCCGCCGCATTAGTCTGTGGTTTCGGTTTTAAAGAGTTAGGCGACTATGTCGCTCAGGGGTTGAAATCTGTCGTCGGAACGGCAACGCTCGTTGCCTTCAGCGCCATGTTTTTCACCCTGATGAAAGAAGCCGGCGTGTTCGACGTGATCGTGCGCTTTATTCTGCGGTTCATTACGCCGTCGACCTTCTCCGTCTTACTCGCCACCCTGGTGATCGCCTCCATTTGCAGCCTTGACGGGAATGCCTATGCCACCCTGCTGGTAACGGTGCCCGCCCTGCTGCCCATTTATGAAAAGATGAACATCAGCAAAAAGACGCTGTTACTGCTAATCACCGTGGGTGTGGGCGTCACCGGGATCACCCCTTGGGGCGGCTCGCTCAACAGAGCGATTGCGGTGACGCATCTGGATATTCTGGACGTCTATTACCGGCTGATCCCGTTACAGGCAATTCTGTTTGTACTGGGGGTTATTCTTTGCTGGTTTATGGCGAGGGTCGAAAACAGAAGCGGCTCGGGTATTTCCCCGGATGAGTTTCATCTTATGCGGGCCGATATGCTGACCTGTAAAACCGTTCATCATCCCTGGCTGCTGAAGCTCAATTTTGCTTTAGTCATCGCCACCATTGTTATTCTGGTATCCGGCCTGGTTGCCGGGAATTATCTGTTTATGATCGCCTTCTCGCTGGCGGTTATTATTAATTATCCCGATACGAAGACTGCGCAACAAAAAATCAAAGAGTACGCCCTGACGATATTCCCGGTGATCGTCATCTTTTTAACTATCGGCGTATTTGTCGGTATTCTGCAAAACACAGGCATTATAAAAGTGTTGGTGAACGAGATTGCCGACATCTTCCCCACCAGCCTGGGGCCCTATCTATATCTTATTCTCGCGGCCTTCAGCGTGCCGATTGTGATTCTGATAGGTTCCGATGCGTTCTACTTTGCGCTGTTGCCTCTCGCGGTCGGGCTGGGGCAGAGCTTCGGCGTGTCGCCTCTGCACGTCACCATCGCCATGCTTATCACCGAGCAGATTGGCTTGCTGCTGAGCCCCGTCATCCCGGCCACGCATCTCGGGCTGAGCCTGCTTAATTTACGCGTTGACGAGCATATCCGGCACTCGATGGCTAAGGTGTGGATTATGAGCGTCTGCACACTCGTCGCAGCACTGGTAATCGGAACGATACCTGTATGAGATTGACATATTTTCAGTCTTATAGAACATAGCGTGTAAATAAAGGGACAGAATAATATCTGTCCTTACAGATTTACCAGTATATTCATCTTGCCAATGAATAGGTCGTCGGTCTCGTTTTCAAGTCCATTCAATACTCCCCTTCGAATAATATCCGCGCATCAGGTAATGCCCTCCTTTCTGAGATATGCCAACAACAATTCTTTCTTGTATATCTGCTTTCTCCGGTTCTCGGTTTACCCTTTAGTAGCCGATTAATGCTTCTTATCCAGTTAGCTATGCAGCGGCAATATGCCGAGCACTATCGCACCTGCCAGCATGCATAGTACGGTTCCCACCGCCCACTTAAGGCTTGCGCGCTGATTCAACCCATAATCCAGGTCGAGAATCCCGACAAGCAGGTAAGTTGACGCAACGAGCGGGCTGAGTAGGTGAACCGGTTGTCCAATCAACGAAGCAATCGCCATTTGCATAGGCGAGAACCCATAGCTGGCGCCTGTTTGCGCGAGAATAGGCAACACGCCGAAATAGAAGGCGTCGTTTGTCATGAAAAATGTAAACGGCATGCTGATCAGCGCCGTAAGAATGGCAATCCAGGGCCCAGCCGAGGCTGGTAGTGACTGCACAAGACTGTTAGACATGGCATCAACCATGCCAGTACCTGAAAGTATGCCGGTAAAAATACCTGCCGCAAAAATCAGAGAAACAATGGCAAGCACGTTTTCTGCATGTTTGGCAAGGAGTTCCTTCTGACGCTTGAGATCAGGGAAATTCACCAACATCGCCAGCGCAAAGGCAATCATGAAAAGTGTAGCCATAGGCAAAATGCCCAGAATTAACATAACCAGAAGGGCAATGGTCAGCGCAGAGTTGAAAAGATAACGGTAATTGGTTACGGAGGTACGCTGTTCGGTCTCTTCGCTCAGATCGATTTCAATTACACCAAGCCGGCGACGTTCGCGTAGTCCAAAAATAACGGCAACCAGCATTACCCAGGCGAGACCGCAGAGCATAACGGGCAGAAGCAACATAAAGAGATCACCAACGTCTACTTTCATGGCGCTGGCGGCGCGCGCCGTAGGCCCTCCCCAGGGAAGCATGTTCATTACTCCGATAGAAAGCAACAGCACAGTGGCCATGTACTGAAGTTTAATTCCCAGCCGGCGATAAAGTGGAAGCAGGGCTGCCGTACAGATGAGATAGGTGGTTGCTCCGTCGCCATCAAGTGCCACGCTGATACCCAGGATAGCGGTGCCTACTAATACCTTAAGCGGATCGCCTTTTACGATACGGACAATGAGCCGGATAAAAGGATCGAACAGTCCGGCGTCGGTCATGACACAAAAATACAGGATGGCAAAAGTCAGCATGACACCAGTGGGGGCAAGCAGCTTAACACCATCTATCATCATTTTTCCCAGCTCCGCATGGAAGCCTGCCACAACAGCGAAAAACAGCGGCACAAGGATTAATGCAAGCAGAGCTGACATTCTGCGAGTCATGATCAGGAACATGAACACGCCTATCATGAGGTAGCTTAATATTGTCACAATTGCACCTTCTTAACCTTTCATTGCGTTCTGCTAGATAGAACAACATTTTGTTTTATTGGTGTTAACTGTTGCGGTGAAGAGAGCCAGGCGTCAAGAAAGGTTGTAAACAAAATGTAATATTATTGAGCCGGATCGAATTTTTGATGGAATTGTGAGCATGCCTTCATCGGCATGCTCTGGTTTTCAGGTGTGAGAAAATAACCTACGGCCGGGTGCGAGGGCGGGAAATTGTTGAATGGTGCCGGTAGAAGAATCCGTTACGAATGCGGTGGCATTATCCTGGCCGCCGAATGCGATATTAGTAAGCATACGGCCACCGGTACAGCTGTCATATCGGAAAAGCGGCACGCCATAGCGGCTGAAAATCCATACGCATCCGTGGCCCGCATCGCATACGTATACGTTACCTTCCGCATCAAGCCCCATGCCATCTGCACCGCTGACGCCTCCTGCCATGGCAGTAAAAATGCCCACTTTTGACGAGGGGCCATGCTCAGTAACAGGCAGCCGCCAGACGGCATTGCCCCGCGTCATGGCAACCAGCAGCGCCTTTCCTTCATGGTCCAGAAGCAGCCCGTTCGGACTAGGTCCGTTTGATAAAAGGCATTCAATCCTGTTTGCTTCAGGTTCAAAGCGATAAACGCGCCCGGTTGGGTCCTGCATGCCCGTCTGTCCCTGATCGGTAAAATAAAGCCGTCCGGACTCGTCAAAAAACAGGTCGTTCACCCCTTTAAAACTCTCGCTTCGTATGTGTGTAAGTATGGGGGAAACATCAGGTGAGGACGGGTTGAGTGCCAGTATGCCCCGCCTGTAGTCTGCGATGAAAAGGCGGCCATCGCGGTGAAAAGCCAGACCATTGGGCCACCCATTATATTCGACTACTAGAGACCATACGCCTAGCTGATCAATTCTGAAAATCCTGCCATAAGGAATGTCCGTAACATAAAGGTCCCCGTTCCGGTCAAAAGCGGGCCCTTCTATGAATGCCGTTATCTTCTGTCCAGGCTTATTTGCCCGGACCCAGTCTGAATCACCATTACGATAAAAGTTTTCAGGCATGCTACTGAAAATTTTGCATTTTCTTGCTGATGGCGCCGTAAATAGGCTCATAAATATTCAATCCTGATAAAAAAATATCTTGTCGAATAAGGTACTTAACCCCTCTGAAATCATTCCAGCGCACACGTTTATCAATGTGATTTAACTCGCAGTAATAAACCGTGGTGTTAAACGCTGATTGACACCTTAACAAATTACAACAAAATTATAACAGAACAATGTTTCGTCAGGCAGAACGCAAAAAATGTGATGCAGGTTCACCTGACCATACCGGAGCAGAGCCAATGAGCCATAACAGCAATATAGATATTCTCATCAGTGAAGTGGGCCCGCGGGACGGACTGCAGAGCGTTTCTGGGGTCATGCCGACTGACCTGAAAAAGCAGTGGGTCAGGGATTTAGCCTCAGCCGGGTTGAAGGAAATTGAAGTTGGCTCTTTTGTTTCACAGACGCTTCTGCCCCAGATGGCTGATACGGGCGAGATCGTCGGGTATGCCCGTACGCTGCCGGATCTGTTTGTTACCGCGCTAGTTCCGAACCTGCGCGGAGCAGAGGCAGCATTCAAATCAGGGGCACAGAAAGTCACCATCCCGGTTTCAGTCAGCGAGCCACATTCGCTCTCAAATGTGAATAAAACCCATGACCAGATTTTCGCAGAAGTGGAAAAAATCATCGCCTTTCGCAATGAAAACTATCCCGGGGTAGAGGTGGAAGCAGGCCTTTCTACCGTATTTGGTTGCACCATACAGGGCGTGGTCCACGAAGATAACGTTCTCCGTATTGCCAGCATCATGGCTGAGCTGGGCGTTGATGAGGTCGGACTCGCTGATACCGTAGGTTACGGGACGCCGGTCCAGGTAAAGCGGCTTTTCCGCAGGCTGAAAGAAGAGGTCGGCGATCTGGCCGGCAGCGCACATTTTCATAATACCCGGGGGCAGGGGTTGGCAAACGTTCTTGCTGCGCTGGATGCAGGCGTAACCACATTTGACGCTTCGCTCGGCGGTATTGGTGGATGCCCGTACGCGCCCGGCGCATCGGGCAATATTGTTACGGAAGATCTCGTCTATCTGCTCGAATCAATGGGGCTTCGTACTGGCGTGGATATAGACAAGCTGATAATGGCTCGTGAAACGCTTAAACGCGGGTTACCCGGAGAGCAACTCTACGGTTTTATTCCCGATGCCGGGGTTGGAAAAAACTTTCACTATGCAGGTAGAAAATAATGTCTGTTCAGAATGAGAAAAAACTTCCCCTGGAAGGCGTCCGCGTCATTGAGTTTGTTCATATGGTGATGGGGCCGACCTGCGGCCTGCTGTTGGCCGATCTTGGCGCAGAAGTCATTAAAATTGAGCCAGCACCGAGAGGAGATAATACCAGGCGTTTGACGGGATCAGGCGCGGGATACTGGATGACGTATAACCGGAACAAGAAAAGCCTGGCAATCGATGTTAAATCAGTTGAAGGCCTGGAAGTTGTTAAAAAGCTGATTGCTACGGCCGATGTATTTACTGAAAATTTCCGTCCGGGTGCCATGGAAAAGATAGGTCTTGGCTATGAGGCCGTCAAAGCCATTAAGCCCGATATCATTTACAGCTCAATGAAAGGCTTTCTGCCTGGTCCTTATGAGAACCGGACGGCGCTGGATGAAGTGGTGCAGATGATGACTGGTCTTGCATATATGACGGGTCCGGAGGGGCGCCCGCTGCGGGCAGGCGCGTCGGTGAACGATGTCATGGGCGGAATGTTCAGCGCAATAACCATTCTTGCTGCTCTGCTGCAGCGTGGCCAAAGCGGGAAGGGACAATTCGTGCAGACGGGACTCTATGAGAACTCAGCCTTCCTGGTTGCCCAGCACATGATGCAAAAGGCCGTAACGGGTAAATCTGCTGCCCCCATGCCCAGCCGGCTGTCTGCATGGGCTGTCTATGATGTATTTACCACGCGCGAAAACGAGCAGGTGTTTATTGGCGTGGTGAGTGATACGCAGTGGAAAGTATTCTGTGAAGCCTTTGGCATGCATGATTTCGCTGTGGATGAAGGACTTACTACAAACACTCAGCGCGTTCAGGCCCGCGACCGGATTATGCCGGTTATCAGGGAACATGTGCTGACAATGCCTAAACAGGACGTTATGGCACTATGTGAACAATTTGGCCTGCCATTCTCTCCGATTCGCCGCCCGGACGATCTTTTTGAGGATATACATCTCAACGAGTCTGGCGGGATGACCGGGGTTACGCTGCCAGACGGAACCGAAGTCAGTATTCCCATGCTTCCTTTTGAGATGGACGGACAGCGTTTCGGAGCGCGCATCAACGTGCCTGAAGTTGGTCGTGACTCGGCATCAATTCTTGAAGAGCTGGGTTATACATCAGATGCGATAGAGCGTCTGGAAGAACGCGGCGTCATTTCCTCTCCAATTTAATAATAATCAGCCCGCAGACGCGGGCAAATTATCCATGTCTGTATCTACATTGAGGCACTGTATGTCAGCAACATCGCACCCTGCAGTGAATATCCGGAGCGGCACCATGCCGCTGACTTCCGAAGAGAATCGCATATTAATTAAAGCAGCCTGGCGGCTTATTCCGCTTCTGGGTCTGGCTTATTTCTTCAACTATCTTGATCGTACCAGCGTGGGATACGCAGCCTTACAAATGAGCTCGCAGCTTGGCCTGTCGGCTGCACAGTTTGGCCTGGGTGCGGGAATTATGTTTGTCGGTTATTGCCTGTGTGAGGTGCCAAGCAACCTTGCCATGTATCGCTTTGGTGCGCGCGTCTGGCTTGCAAGAATTATGATTACGTGGGGCCTCGTTGCTTCAGCCATGGCACTGGTGACCGGACCATGGAGCTTTTATATTCTTCGCTTTATGCTGGGCGTTGCTGAAGCCGGTTTTTTCCCGGGTGTCATATTCTTTCTGAGTATCTGGTTTCCCATTCAGTTCAGAACCCGCGTGCTGGCCTGGTTTACGGTAGCTACCCCCGTGTCTTTCCTTATCGGCGGGCCTTTATCAACCAGCCTGCTGCAGTTGCATGGTTTTCTTGGCCTGGATGGCTGGCAATGGATGTTTATCATTGAAGGTCTGCCCGCTTGTGTACTGGGCGTTCTGACGCTCCGCTATCTTGCTAACCGTCCTGAAGATGCCCGCTGGCTTACGCCTGAAGAGAAAGCAACGTTTGTGCACCTTATGAAGGCTGAACAGGCTGTCACAAAAAAAAATGAGCATTTTAATGCAGCCCTCAAAGATGTCCGCGTCTGGCTTTTAAGCGGCATTACCTTCAGCTTTACCCTGGGAACCTACGGCATAGGTATATGGCTGCCTCAGATGCTCAAAGCCAAAGGAATTGAAACTTCGTTGATAGGCTGGGTGGCGGCAATACCCTATTTCTTTTCGACGATCGGGCTTATTTATTGGGCACGTCTGGTTGATAAGTCGGGTAGAGGGGCGCTTCACCTTATTTTCGCGCTCATCCTGGCTGCGATTTCACTCATGCTGTCTCTGTATGTAAACAGTTTGCTGCCTGCAATGCTGGGCATTACGCTCGCACTGGTAGGCACCATTTCGGCAAAAACTATTTTTTATACGTTGCCCGGTAAATTTCTGAGCGGACAGGCGGCAGCTGGCGGCATTGCTCTCATTAATTCCATTGGCGCTTTTGGCGGATTCGCGGGCCCTTTCCTGATGGGCATGGCAAAAGAAGTGACACACTCATTCAGCGCAGGGATGATGCTTATGGGATGTATTATCATGTTTTCAGCATTTCTGGCGCTTCTACTGATGTTTATGATGCGGGACCAGCCAGCAGAAGCAGAATTTTTACGCACCGACTGATAACGGCATTTCTCCCTAAATACCCTGAGTTTGACCTTGTAATTACTTATTGTGTTCATTAAGTTATGAACAATTCGCCCCGGCTTTCAGGGGCTTTTCTTCACCTTATGAGGTCTGTATGACAAACGATAAAAGCGCACCGGGTAAAGATCCAGCCGGAAAAAAACCGGCAACCGAAAGCGGCGCTGCAGCAGTAGATCGCGCGTTTGCCATTCTGGCTGTATTTGATAAAGATGCCTCCCAACTGACGCTTGCAGAAATAGCGCGGCGGACCGGCTTTTATAAAAGCACTATTCTTCGACTATTAAGCTCGCTTGAAAAAGCAGGCTTTGTTCGTAAATCCGCTGATGGCCGCTACTGTATCGGGCCTGAGCCGCTCAGACTGTCATCTCTCTATCAGGCATCATTCCGCTTACGGGATGTATTGCTGCCACACCTGGAACATCTTTCAGACCTCAGCGGTGAAACATCATCATTTTACATCATGGACAATGACTGGCGGGTCATTCTGTACCGCGTAGAACCGCGACGGGCAGTTCGTGTCTCAATACGTGAAGGCGATCGCTTCTCTGTGAAGTACGGGGCGTCGGGGAAAATATTAAGTGCGTTTACCTATACCGACGATCCAATTTTTGATGAAGTCAGGGAAAAATTATGGGCAGAGTCTTACGGTGAGCGAGATCCTGAAACCGCGTCAGTATCGGTGCCAGTTTTCGGAGTAGAGGGGGTTTTACAGGGCGCACTAACGCTCTCAGGACCCAAGGAGAGATTCACGCCACAAAGCATCAGAAACATTCTGAGCCCCCTCTTTCAGTGCGCTATACATACATCCAAAGAACTCGGTGGAGATTATTCTTTACTGGTCGAAGCCCGGAAAAAATTGTCAGGGTAGAAAGCGCCAAAATACATTTGATATTCTGAACACAAAAATATCAAATGATGATTATCTTATTGATATATTTTATGAAGTAAACCTGTGCACATTTTTTATCGCCTGTTATTATATTAAATAACTAAGACTTACACGCTCTAATACCTGTATTCTTATGCATTACCAAGGTCCGCTATGAGCGAAGAGCGGACAAAGTAGCAGAGGGAAAGCATCAATGTTAATGTCCGGAAAGTTCATGTTAAAACTCTGTATGACATTTTTCATCGACGATTAAAAAGGGCTCTTAATGGCTACTGTTGAGGTATTAAAAGTAAAGTATCCAGGCGCAGATGCCTGGCAAATGGGAGACAGCCCGGAACTGGCCAGCGAGCTTGCGGACCTGATTAAAAAAGGGATTAAAACGGCCTCCTGCGGATCCTTTGCCTCTTACCAGCAAGAAAAGTCTGCCCCGAGGATTGGAAGCTATAACATTATCCTTGATGGCCTGAATGCCCCGATCTGCGTGACCCGGCTGGTTTCAATGCGACTGGTGCGTTTTTGTGATGTGACTGAGGAGTTTGCCCGCAAAGAAGGTGAAGGCGATTTAAGCCTTCAATACTGGCGAAATGAGCATCAGCGATTTTTTACCCGCGAAGGTCATTTTTCTAAAGATATGGAGTTGATCGCAGAAGAATTTGAAGTGGTTGAAGTGCTGTAAGACGAGAGAGTCCGGCTGGCGTCTGCTGCTATTAATAACAATGTCCGCTCCTGGCACTTAGCTGACCCTCAGATTCTGCAGAAGAAGAATTAACTTCACTGAACAAAGTATGAATCCAGCCCCATGCAAAAAAAGAAATGCCCTAGAATTGAACTCCGCCATTAAGGCGGAGTTCAATTTGAGTTTTTACCGTGCCCTTCTAAAAAAATCACTGTCATGAGGCAAGTATGAGTCCACATTTTCCTAACTGACTGAGATGATCCGCATACCACTGCATCATCTCCCTACGCCCTTCAAGGTACTGAGCATGGTTGTATGTTCCACGCATCGCATTCTTATCAACGTGAGCCAGCTGCGTCTCAATCCACGCCGTATTGAACCCTTCCTCATGCAAAATCGTACTCATCGTGTGGCGGAAACCATGCCCCGTTACCTTCCCCGTATATCCAATCCGCTTGAACACCTGATTTATACTCGCTTCGCTCATCGTTTTGCGGGGATCATTTCTCCCAGGAAACACCAGAGGATATTGCCCAGTCATCACTTTGAGCTGCTGTACGATTTCCAGCGCTTGGGTAGAAAGGGGGACAAGATGGGGCCGTTTCATCTTCATACGCTCGGCAGGTATTTCCCACACCGCTTTTTCAAGTTCAAACTCACTCCAGAAAGCACCCCGGAGTGTAGTGGTCAACTAAAACTGGCCACGGCTTTAGATTTTTTCCAGTATCGGTTTTCCGATTCGTTTGGCGGTAACCCACCGTTATAGTCATGCGGCCTGAGCGAGCT